>NZ_JACJFL010000026.1:0-60937 GCF_014164575.1 Pseudoalteromonas sp. SG41-1 | reverse complement strand
CAGTTTCTTCTTGTAGCTCGCGGATTAATCCTTGCTCTATGCTTTCACCTTCATCAATGCCGCCGCCAGGCAAGCTGAAATCTTCATAGCGGGCAGTGTACATTAATAAAATATCAGTGCCTTTTAAGGCAATAGCACGGCTCGTTAGGCGAGTAAATTGACGTGGTTCGCTGGCACTCACACTGGGATGAACGGTGCTTTTAAGTAAGCGCATCAGAATGTTCCTTAAAATTTAATTTAAAAATTATATCTCAAAAAAGATCTAAATCTATTTAGACAGCGTAAATTTCCAGTTAAGCATCGATTTTGTAGAATAAGGCAGTTAAGATGTTAGGCTGGGCAATGATAACAAGCATAGGGATTTATCATGTTAAACATACTGTTAGTTGATGATGATAGCGAGTTTAGTGATGTCGTTTGTCATATCGTAGAGTTTTTAGGACATAACATTAATACTGCTGCTAATTTAGCAGAGGCTGAGCAGTGGTTTGTAAATAATACCTTTGACCATGTATTGTTAGACTTTATGCTGCCTGATGGAAGTGGTTTACACTTGGTTGAGCACCTTAAAAGTATTGGTCAAAAACCAAAAATAACCCTTATTTCAGGTCATCCTTCAGTCAAAGGTAAGCTGGCTGAAATGTGTGAGCCTAACGTTGGTCATCTAGTTAAGCCCTTGCAGCGCGAAGATATTGAGCGCCTTCTCAACCCTAAAAAAACCACGGCTAAGAAAAAAGCCGAGCCAAGTATTAAAAAGCATTTTGGCACCTTAATAGGTGAATCGCCGCAAATGCAGCATTTGTATACCATGATTGAGCGCGTTGCTAACACCAACGCCAACGTAATGTTAATGGGTGAAAGTGGTGCTGGTAAAGAAGTTGTCGCACAAGCGATTCACAATGCTAGCGCATGTACAGGACCTTTGGTGGCTACTAACTGCGGTGCGTTATCGAAAGAACTTATTGGTAGCGAATTATTTGGCCATGAGAAAGGGGCTTTTACTGGTGCTATTGCCCGTAAAGACGGTGTATTTGAGCAAGCAACCGGCGGAACATTATTTCTAGACGAAGTGACTGAAATGCCAATAGATATGCAGCCTAATCTATTACGCGTGTTAGAAACTAAAAAAGTAACCCGAGTAGGTGGCAGTAAAGAAAGTGCGGTAGATTGCCGAGTGATTTCTGCGACTAACCGTTCATTAGAAGATTTAGCGCAAAATAATGTTATTCGTGAAGATATCTACTTTCGGTTAGCGGTATTTCCTATTGATATTCCACCACTGCGTGAAAGAAAAGAAGATATTGCCTTATTAGCCAATGCTTTTTTAAATCAATTAAATGAAGAAAACAATACCGACTTTCAATGGCAAACTGCACAATTAAAGTTACTTGAAAGCTATGATTGGCCAGGCAATGTTCGAGAACTGCGCCACGGCATTCATCGTGCTTTTATTATGAGTGATCCAAAAGGTAAAGCGATTACTTTGCCAGATAACTTAGAGTCACCATTTTCACGAGTGAATAAGCAAACTCAAGCAAATCAAGTGACTGCAGGGCAAACTATTGAAGAAGTTGAAAAAGAGCTGATCCACGCTACGTTGGATAAAGTACAAGGTAATAAAACGCTTGCAGCGCAAATGCTAGGTATAAGTACTAAAACTTTATACAACCGTCTAAATGCCTATGGTGGTATTGGCGAATATAGCTAAATTAAACTCAAGTAATCAATAAAGGGGTAGCATGGCTAATAACGATAAAATCAATAAGTTGATTCATGATGCACGCGGACCACTGAATCGTATATCGATGAATGCAGAATTGATTAAATTAGTGCTAGAAAATGATATGCCAAAAGAAAAAGCATTGGCAGCACTTGATAAAATAATAAGTAATTGCCAGCAATGCAGTGACAGCTTAGAACAAATATCGAATCTCGGCGTCGTTGAATAAGATAATATAAAAGGATTATAAATGAAGCTGCAAAAGCAACAAGGTAAGGTCAAGGTAACCTGGGCCAGTTTTATCGCGGTGCTGCTGTGTATTGTGGTGGGGAATGCGATTTTGGCAATGAATACCATTCAAAGCCTGACTCAAACCCAACAGCGTTTAGATGATACTAATATGTTAAACACCGCAATTGAGAAGCTTCATCTTTCAATTGTGCAGGCAGAATCAGGACAACGTGGTTACTTATTAACGGGCGATAAAGATTATTTAGCACCCTACAACGACGCTATTATGCAGCTCAATTCACAAGCTACACTGGTTAAAAATTTACGTACTGAAATTGCAGGCCAAGCAGATAAAGTAGCGCGTTTACTATTTTTGGTTGATGATAAAGTTGCGGTATTAACCAGAACCGTTGATTTAGCATTAGCAGATAAAGAACGCCGTGCTCATTATTTACTAGAGACGCATCAAGGCCGTAAGCTTTACGAGCAAATTAGAGAGCTCGCTGATGAAATTCAAGATGCGGAGTCTGCTTTTAAAGCTGTGCAGTTTCGAAAGTTAGGGCAAATTAAAAAAGAAGCCAAACTCACTTTTGCAATTACTGCCGTAACCAGTGCTTTATTGATCCTTGGTATGTTTATGCTCACGCGTATTAACTTACATACAGCGGCAAAATATCAGCAGGAACTTGAATATCAAAACGAAACACTGGCTAGTAAAGTGACCGAGCGTACACAAGAGCTGACCTTGTACTCTGATGAACTAAGTCGCAGTAACCGTGAGCTTGAAGAGTTTGCCTTTGTAGCGAGTCATGATTTGCAAGAGCCACTGCGCAAAATTCAAGCATTTAGTGATCGCTTAGAAACCATGTTTAAAGACGAATTGGGTGAAAAAGGCATTGATTATATCGCGCGTATGAAAAATGCAGCGCAAAGAATGTCTAATTTAATTAATGACTTGTTAGAGTTTTCGCGAGTGACAACACGTGGTAAAGACTTTGCCGATACGGATTTAAAGCAAGTACTTGATGATGTGCTAAGCGATTTAGAAATTGCGATTAAAGAGTCAAATGCGCAGGTCAACGTGGGCGAAATGCCAGTAATACAAGCAGATCTGAGCCAAATGCAGCAGCTATTTTTGAATTTGATTTCAAATGCGGTGAAATTTAGACGTCCAGATGTGGCACCAATTATCACTATTGAGTATCAGCATCAGACTGAATTTAATGATGATTATAATACAGAGCTGGAATGGCAAATCATTACAGTGAAAGATAACGGTATTGGTTTTGCGCCAGAATATACCGACAAAATTTTTGTTCCGTTTCAACGTCTGCATGGGCGTTCGCAATATAAAGGCACGGGGATTGGTTTATCCGTGTGCCGACGTATTGTAGAGCGTCACGGCGGTACGATAGCGGCACAAAGTGACACCGGTGAGGGAGCAACCTTCATCATAAAACTACCTGTGGAAAGCGAGCTTTTCACATTGCAAGGAGAGGCTTAAATGCCATTTTCTAAAGTAAAGCCAATCACCATTTTAATGGCTGATGATGATGAAGATGATCGTTTATTAACGCAAGACGCACTCGCTGAAAGCCGTGTATTAAACGAGTTATACTTTGTTGAAGATGGTGTGGAGCTTTTGGAGTACCTAGAGCGTAAAGGTAAGTTTGAAGACAAAAACTCATCGCCACGACCTGGGTTGATTTTATTGGATTTGAATATGCCACGCATGGATGGACGCGAAGCGTTGCAAGCGATTAAAGGCAATTCAAACTTAAAAGGTATTCCTGTAGTTATTTTAACCACGTCTAAGCAAGAGGAAGACATGGTTAAGGGTTACGATTTAGGCGCGGCTTCATACATTACTAAACCAGTTACGTTTGATGGCTTAGTTGAACTAATGAAAACGTTAGGTAAGTACTGGGTGGAGTTTGTAGAGTTACCTAGTACGTTTAATGACTAAATAAAAAACTGGAGACGCTATGTTAGATAAGGCAACCAGACTGTTACTTGTTGAAGACGATGAAGATGATTATATTTTAACCTGTGATTATCTAGAGCAGCTGAGTTCGCATACATTTGATATAGAGTGGATCAGTGATCCCAAGCAGGCAGTTAAGGTACTTAGTAAAAATCAGCATGATATTTGCCTGCTTGATTACCGCTTAGGGGCTTCAGACGGCTTAGCAGTTTTAAAGCAAGCTGTAGAAAATGGTTTTAATGGCCCTATCATTATGCTCACAGGGCAATCAAACGACGCCCTTGATTTAGCCGCTTTGGATGCCGGAGCTGTTGATTACCTCGTAAAAAGTGAAATGAGTTCAAGTCGCTTTGCCCGCTCTATTCGCTACGCATTAGCCCGACGCGATGTTGAAGATGAACGCCTTGAACGACTCAAAGCAGAAGCCGAAAATCGTTCTAAAGACCGCTTTTTAGCACATTTAAGCCATGAGCTACGCACTCCGTTATCGTCAATCTTGGGCTATACCGAGTTGCTTATGCAAAGTGAATTTAACAATCATGCCAATAATGAGTTAGGGGTTATTTATCGTAATGGTAAGCATCTACTTAGCTTGTTAAATGATGTTCTCGATTTATCAAAAATAGCTGCCGATAAACTGGAGCTCAGCTGCAGTGATGTCAACCTTGATAGTTTAATGGCTGATGTGTTTACCTTAATGCGAGTATCTGCGCTGGATAAAGGGCTGTCGCTGCGTTTTGAGTCATTACAACCTTTGCCCCTTGTAATTAGTATTGATGCGACACGGTTTCGGCAAATTTTAATTAATATCATCAATAATGCGATTAAGTTCACCGAGCAAGGCGATATCATTGTTCACGCATGGACAAAAGTTATTGATGGCCGTGAAATGCTGTTTTTTAGTATTAAAGATTCTGGAATGGGTATTGCCCCTGAGAAACAAGCACTTATATTCAAACCATTTGAACAAATAGCCGATGTAGAATCGCGCTCAGTTGGCGGCGCGGGGTTAGGTTTAGCTATTTGCTCTGAATTGTTGAGTCGTATGCAGGGCGGGATCACATTAGAGTCTGCTATTGGTCATGGATCTGAATTTACTATTTCAGTGTATCCGGGCAATATTCAATATGTAGAGCGCAGTGTATTAAAGCTCGATTTGACACCTAATATGCAGCAAAAAATGGCCCCCTGTAAAGTCAGTGGCCGAGTATTGGTGGTGGATGATTTACGAGATTTACGGGTGTTAGTTGGGCATATGATCTCTTCTGCTGGTGCAAAGGTTGATTATGCTGAACACGGTAAGCAAACACTTGATAAAGTAACTAAAGCACAACAGCAAGGTGATCCGTACGACATTATATTTTTAGATATTCATATGCCGGTGATGGGGGGCAAAGAAACCACGATTGAACTTAGAAAAATGGGTTTTAAGGGGGCGGTAATCGCGCTTACTGCTGCCACGATGAAAGGTATACATAGCGAGTTATTGGCGCTGGGCTTTAACGATGTGATAGGCAAACCTGTTGATTCAAGCTTACTTTATCAGTGCTTAACTAATTACTCTATGGCGGCTAATAAGCCCGTTGATAAATTAGCGCAACCAGCGCGAGTAAAAAGTTGTGCGCGTTTTTTATTGGTTGAAGATGATGCAGATGCGGCGCAAATCACCCAGTTATTACTGGAAAGTTTAGGGGTTGAAACCGTTGTTGCAACTAGTTATGAGCATACTTTAGCAATTCTAAAAAATGACTCTCAATTTGATAAAGTGTTATTAGATATGCATTTGCCTGATGGCAGTGGCTTGGATTTAGCTCGTTATACAAAGCAGTATTATCCAGATTTAAAGCGAGTAATCGTCAGTGGTATACAGCCAGATCCGAAGCAAATCGAACTCCTTGAGATAGAGCAAGTATTACTTAAACCGATTAATTTAGCATTACTAACCCAACTTATTGAGGGTTAGTAATAATTGATTGACGCACCACTAATTCAGGTTCAAAAAGAGTTTGTAAAGCTGGGGTGGTTTTTTTATACACCTCACTTAAAATCCAGTTAGCAGCCATTTGGCCCATTTCGTTGATTGGGTAATTGACGGTACTAAGTGGTGGATACACATGACGGGTAAAAAATACGTTATCGTAGCCCATAATAGAAAGTTGCTCAGGCAAGATTAATGATGACTCACGGGCACTGGCCATAGCGCCGGTTGCCATTTCATCATTGGCACAAATTAGCGCTGTAAATTTTGAATTACCGTTATATAAATGCTGAAAGCCTGCAGTGCCGCTGTCTTCCATAAAATCACCTTGATATAGTAATTGCTCATTAAAACTAATGTTGTGCTCTGCTAGAGCTTGTTTGTGCCCTGCGAGGCGATCTTGAGCATCTTGTTTCCACAGTGGGCCGCTGATATAAGCGATATTCGTATGGCCTTGCTCTAATACGTGTTTAGTCGCTAAATAACCGCCTTTTACGTTATTTAAAATAATGCAGCGCGATGCTAGTTCGCGAATGTATCGATTGATCAGTACAAAAGGAGTTTTCCCTTTGCTCAACTCTATTAAGTAGTCATCACTAATTGCTTCAACATGCAAAATTAAGCCATCACAATTACGACTAATTAAAAACTCGATTGCTTGTTGTTCACGTTCTTCGTCACTGTGACCTGCTGCAATGATCACATGCTTGCTTTGTTTACGAAAAGCAGTCTCAATGCCGCTCATCATTGGGCCATAGAAAGGGCCTTGTAGTTCGGAAACTAATAAACCAACACTATTTGAACAGTTAGATGCGAGAGATTGTGCTATGGAATTAGGCCGGTAACCAAGCTGTGTCATCGCAACGGTTACCTTTTTTCGCGTTGCATCACTGACATTAGTATTATTATTCATTACCCTTGAAACGGTCGCTAATGAGACCCCAGCAAGTTTTGACACCTCATAAATGGTCGCCATGATATTCCTTGTTAAGTACTACTTCTTTGCGCTAAATCAGCGTTTATTTTCTCTAAGGTATTATTATCAAGAATATACCTTTTCATGATCAACGCGACAAGTACACTACCAATTGCAGGAAACAGTGTAAACGAGGTTAAAATACCGACTTTAGTTGCTTCATTAAGCTCAGTGTTAGCTTGATAGCCATAGTAAGCCAGTAACCAACCAGCAATAGCTCCGCCCAGTGCCAGGCCTAGTTTAATAAAGAACACCACGCTTGCATAGACCAAGCCAGTTAGCCGATGGCCATTTTGCCATTGTCCGTAGTCAATTGCATCTGCCATTTTTGCCCATAACAATGGAGTTGCCATTTGGGTGAAAAAACACCATAAAAAATAGACTGCAAACGCGAGCACTAATTGGTCGTCAGATAAGAAAAATGCAAAACAGCTTATGGCCGCAGAGATGTATTGGAGATATATATATGCTGCTTTTTTGTCAACCCGTTTACTCAGTGGTTGTGCGCAGGCGCAGCCAAGGATATTACCGATCATTCCCAAGGTAACAAATTGCGTAACTAAGTCGGCTTCACCAAGAACATATTTTACGTAATAAATTGCTAAAGTCGTACGCAGCACCATACTCGTGAGCAGCATAATGGCAGCACCACAGAGTATTTTAAAAGGACCGTTTTGCCACAACGTTGCCATTTGTGCTTTGAGGCTAAGGGTTTGTTGCTGTGGTGCAACCACGCGTTCCTTAGTAAAGCGAAAGCAGGTCAAAAATAATATCACACCGAAACAGCTCATCAGTATCATAGTAAGCTGATAGCCAAGAGCATTATCGCCTTTACCAAACCAGCTTACTAATGGCAATGTGCAAGCACTGACGAGTAAGCCACCGAGCATACCAAATACAAAACGATAAGATTGAATGGATACGCGTTCACTCGGATCGCGACTTAGTACTCCACCCAAAGCTGAATAAGGAATATTAATTGCGGTATAAACCAGCATTAATAGTGTATAGGTGACAAACGCGTAGATGACTTTTCCTGTCGCGCTTAAATCTGGTGTGGTAAAAGTAATTACACTAACCAGCCCAAACGGGATCGCGAGCCACAATAGGTAAGGCCGGTAACTACCATATTTGGTTCGGGTTGCATCGGTGAGCGCCCCCATTAACGGATCGGTGATTGCATCAATAACTCGCACCACTAGGAACAGAGTACCAACGATGGCCGGAGAAATACCAAATATATCGGTATAGAAAAAAGTTAAAAATAGCATCACGGTTTGAAAAATGATGTTACTTGCAGTATCACCTAAGCCATAGGCTATTTTTTCTTTTCTAGTTAGCATAATTGGCACTCATGTTGTTATTATTTTTTGCGCTGTGTGAGCAATGCGCGATATTGTATTGCGCTCTCTTTTAGTATGCGTTGCTGGTTTTCATAATCAACATAAACGAGACCAAAGCGTTTTTCATAGCCGTATGCCCATTCAAAGTTATCCATTAAGCTCCATGCAAAATAGCCTTGTATATCAACCCCTTGCTCAACTGCGTCATGCACTGCATTGAGGTGGGTATGATAATAACTAACGCGCTCTGTATCGAGTACTTGGCCATCTCGTAGTGTATCTGCCATGGCCGCACCATTTTCAGTTACATAAACTTTAGGTAGTTGGTATAGCTCATTTAATGATACTAACAACTCAGTTAAACCTTGTGGATAGACTTCCCAGCCCATGTCAGTCACAGCTATGTTGTTGATTTGTGCTTCGGCAAACCAGTTATCATCAGTGTTTTTGTAGTGTATGCGGGTATAGTAATTAACGCCAATAAAGTCGATTTTTTGACTGATTATCGCCATATCATTAGCAGCTATATGGGGTTGCACTTCACTACTGAGGCTATTTAAAAGCGCCGGATACTGACCTTCTAAAACTGCTTTGATATACCACTGATTGTGATATTGATCGGCTAATAATGCTGCTTGTGTATCGTTTTCTGTCATTGGATAAGCTGGGCTGAAGTTAAGAACAATACCAGCTTCTATATTAGGGCAATTGGCGCGCAGTACTTGCATGGCAAGACCATGGGCTAACAATAAATGATGAGCCGCTTGACGACCTGCTTGTTGACTTTTAATACCGGGTGCATGTACACCCACTTCATAGCCTAAATAGGCACTGCAAAAAGGTTCATTTAAAGTCGCATAAGAGTCAACTAAACCTGTCAACTGCTTGGTAACTAAATCAGTATAGTGAGCAAATGCATAGGCGGTGTCACGGTTTAACCAGCCACCGTTATCTTCCAAGTGTTGGGGTAGATCCCAGTGATATAAGGTGACATAGGTCTTGATATTGCGTGCTTTTAAAGCCGTTAATAAATCACGATAAAAGCCAATGCCTTGCTGATTAATACTGCCATCTTGATGCAATACGCGCGGCCATGAAATTGATAATCGGTACGCATCAACGGCTAAGTCAGCAATCATTGCGATATCTTGTTGCCATAGTTCAACATGGTTACAGGCTGTATCGCCATTGCTATTGTCGGTGATAGCCCCTGGTTGGTCACAAAAAGTATCCCAAATAGATGTCAGGCGTGCGTTGCGAGCTCCCTCAATTTGAAATGAGGCTGTGGCTACACCAAAGGTAAACTGAGGTTTAAGTAGCGCAGAGCTAGGCGGCAGAGAAATAGTTTTAAACACGATTAGGTGCATCCTTTAACATTCAGTTTTGGCAATTACTTTTACATTAAGCGCAGCATAGTTATTAAAATGGAAGCGCTTACAGAATATTTGTAAATAAATTGCTAATTTCGATTTATATGATATAAATGTAAGCGCTTACATTTTATGTTGCAACTATTATTTGCTTTTTTTAAGTAATGAAAAAGTACTTTAATAAACGTAACGAACTGATAATTAAAATAATTAGAGAGTTTAATATGGCAAACGTCACACACAATTTGGCAACGAATGAACATAGCCTACAACCAATGGGCAAACAAACGTTTGCTTTAACGTCGTTGACCACCTTATTTTTTATGTGGGGGTTTATTACGTGTCTAAACGATATTCTGATCCCCTATTTAAAAGGGATGTTTTCACTCAATTATACCCAAGCGATGCTAATCCAATTTTGTTTCTTTGGGGCTTATTTTGTGATGTCGATACCCGCTGGTAAGTTGGTGAGTAAAATAGGTTATCAATTTGGTATTGTGGTGGGCTTGGTGGTGGCAGCGGTTGGTTGTGCATTATTCTATCCCGCAGCCGTAGCGCATGTTTATGAGCTGTTTTTATTGGCGCTATTTGTACTGGCCTCGGGGATTACCATCTTACAAGTGTCAGCCAATCCATACGTAAGCGTACTTGGCGCTGCAAAAACAGCGTCGTCGCGTTTAACCATGACCCAAGCATTTAATTCGTTAGGTACTACGGTTGCGCCAATCTTTGGTGGCTGGCTTATTCTAACCGAAGTCAGCCAAGCAACCGCAGAGCAAGTTAAACTTCCTTATCTAATGCTTTCAGCAAGCTTGCTGGTACTTGCGGTTATTTTTGCTTTTTTAAAATTACCTAAACTTGGCAAAGCAGCAGATGCTGAGAGTGAAAATCAATATGTTGAGAACTTTATTGATTTAGGTAGTGTTTGGCAGTATCGCCATTTAATTTTAGGAGCCATTGGCATTTTTGTTTATGTCGGTGCTGAAGTCGCAATCGGCAGCTTTTTAGTAGGCTTTTTAACCTTAGATCATATTGCGGGTTTTACTGAGCAGCAAGCAGCACATTATATTAGTTATTACTTCGCTGGCGCCATGATAGGTCGCTTTATTGGTGCTGCCATCATGCAAAAACTCAATGCAGGTAAGGTATTGGCATGTCATGCACTACTTGCCATGGTACTGGTGTTAATGGCGATGACAGGACAAGGGGCATTAGCAATGTGGGCTATTTTGTTGGTCGGATTATGTAACTCAATTATGTTCCCAACCATCTTCAGTTTAGCCCTACAAGGCCTTGGCAAATATACCTCTCAGGGTTCGGGTATTTTATGCTTAGCCATTGTCGGTGGTGCAATTATTCCATTATTACAAGGTGTCCTAGCTGACAATTTTGGTGTGCAATTAGCACTATTACTGCCGATCGGCTGCTATTTATATATTACTTACTTTGCGCTATTTGGCTCAAAAGTAACAACCTCAACTCGTCATTGATAACTAGGTGGACAATATGACAATAACAAAACCACGTACTCTTTTGGTAATGATGATTGCAGCAATGGCGATGAATGGCTGTTCGCAATCAGAACAAACAGCAGCGACCAATGATATTTGGCCGATGATCAAAAGCGGTGTTAAAGACGATGCCAATATGGAGCAAAAAATTGCTGACTTGCTCGGCTCAATGAGCTTAGAACAAAAAATAGCCCAGATGATCCAACCTGAAATTCGCGATATTACAGTGGAAGATATGCGTCAATATGGTTTTGGTTCTTACCTTAATGGCGGTGGGGCTTTTCCTAATAATAATAAACATGCCACGGCTGCTGATTGGATTGAACTAGCCGAAAAAATGTACCAAGCATCAGTAGATGATTCCCTTGATGGTAGCCGTATCCCAACTATGTGGGGAACCGATGCAGTTCATGGTCATAATAATGTTATTGGTGCGACGTTATTTCCGCACAATATCGGTTTAGGTGCGGCTAACAATCCACAGTTGATTGAAAAAATTGCTGCAGCGACCGCGCAAGAAGTGATGGTAACCGGTATTGATTGGGTGTTTGCACCTACTGTTGCAGTAGTACGAGATGACCGCTGGGGCCGCACTTATGAAGGGTATTCAGAAGATCCACAAATTGTTAGAGATTATTCAGCCGCAATAGTAAAAGGCTTACAAGGCGCAGTTAATCAAGACTTTTTATCAGATAAACGGGTGATCAGTACGGTTAAGCATTTTATTGGTGATGGTGGTACACAAGGCGGTGATGACCAAGGTAATAATATTACCAGCGAAGCAGAGTTATTTACCATTCATGCGCAAGGTTATGTGGGAGGCTTAGGTGCTGGAGCACAAACAGTTATGGCGTCGTTTAATAGCTGGCATGGCGAAAAAATCCATGGCAGTAAATATCTCTTAACTGATGTGCTAAAAGGCAAAATGGGTTTTGATGGCTTTGTTGTGGGTGATTGGAATGGTCATGGACAAATTCCTGGTTGTACCAATGGAAACTGTGCACAAGCCGCTAATGCCGGCCTTGATGTATACATGGTGCCTACTGATGCATGGAAGCCACTTTATGAAAACCTTATCGCACAAGTTAACAATGGCACAATTGCGCAATCACGAATTGATGATGCGGTAACGCGTATTCTGAGAGTAAAAATGCGTGCGGGTTTATTTGATAAACCAAGTCCTGCAAATCGTCCACTTTCAGGAAAAACAGAGGTCATTGGTAGTGCTGAACATCGTAAAATCGCAAAACAAGCAGTTCGCGAATCTTTAGTACTCCTAAAAAACAAACAACAGTTACTGCCGCTTTCGCCAAAAGCAAATGTGTTAGTAGCTGGTCTAGGTGCTGATAATATCGGTATGCAATCTGGCGGTTGGAGCATTACTTGGCAAGGTACGGGGAATCAAAATAGCGATTTCCCAGGTGGCACGTCGATTTTGGATGGTATTGAACACACTGTTAAGCAAGCGGGCGGGCAAGTTCAGCATGACTTAAACGGTGAGTTCAATACTCGTCCAGATGTCGCTATTGTAGTATTTGGTGAGCAACCTTACGCAGAAGGCAATGGGGATTTAGATAATCTTGAATATCAGCGGGGTAATAAAACGGATTTAGCGCTACTGCGAAAATTAAAGCAAGCCGGTATTCCCGTTGTATCATTATTTATTAGCGGCCGCCCAATGTGGGTAAACGCAGAACTTAATGCCAGTGATGCGTTTGTCGCGACGTGGTTGCCAGGTAGCGAAGGGGATGCAATTAGCGATGTGTTATTTGCAAATGTAGATGGCTCAGTAAATCATGATTTTAAAGGCAAGCTGTCGTTTTCTTGGCCGAATAACCCAGTTGATAACGAAAATCGTGGTGATAAAGATTATTCGCCATTATTACCGTATGGTTTTGGCTTAACTTATTCAGATAAAAACACCTTGCAAGATGATCTTGTTAAGCAAACAGGAATATCACAGCAGCTTGATGATTTAGTATTGTTTGAGCGCGCGGTTAAAGCGCCATGGAGTCTGCATTTACAAAGTGGTGAGCAGCAAAAAGTGATGGCAAGTAGTCGCGAATCAATCGGAGCTGTTAGCGTTAAAACCTTTGATAAAGACGTTCAAGAGGATGCGCGTGCAATTACCTTCAGCGGCGATGAACTAGCAGCAGTGCGTTTAAGTGCGGCATTCCCATCTGATTTACGTTCGTTTGTTGAAAAAGCAGGGCAATTACAAATGCAAATTAAGGTTGAGCAAAGTGCCGATGCCCCGCTTTGGCTTGGTATGCAATGTGGTGATGATTGCCAAGGTAAATTGGATATTGCTAAGCAGCTAAATGCAACCAACGAATGGCAGACTTTAAACATTGATTTACGGTGTTTTGCACAGCAAGGTGTTAATTTAGGTCAAGTATTTTCACCTTGGCAGTTAAGTACAGCTGCGCCATGGCAGGTATCGATTGCGAAACTCAACATCACCAGCGAGCATGTATCTACTGAGGTTATTTCATGCCAGTAATGCCTTTGTTGATCTTAATACCAGTGACATCGATCTAGATAAATAGCAATACGAAGTTAATTGCCAATAAACGTCATAAAAAGTAGTCTAGGCTGCTTTTTATTGAATAGGAAAGATCGAAATGAAACCAGTGAATCCATCAAAAGTCATTTGTATTGGTCGTAACTATGCTGCGCATATTGCTGAGCTTGGTAATCAAGAGGCAGACGAAATGGTGGTGTTTTTAAAGCCGCCAAGCGCGATAACAAATACCTTAATGTGTACTCATAAGGATGAGCAATTACATTTTGAGACTGAAATTTGTTTTCAAGTTAACAATGGCTGTTTAGCTGCTGTGGCGGTGGGACTGGATTTAACTAAGCGAGATTTACAGAGTAAATTAAAAGCCAGCGGTTTACCGTGGGAACGCGCGAAAGCCTTTGATGGCTCTGCATTGTTTAGTGAGTTTGTACAAATAGACGAACAAGCTATTGAGCATTTAAGCTTAACCTTACTGATAGATAATAAGGTGCGACAACAAGGCGGCGTTGAGTTAATGCTTTATAAACCTGCGGTTATTTCAGCCCAAGTTAGTGAGTTTATGACTTTAATTGATGGCGATATTATTATGACTGGCACACCTGCAGGAGTAGGAGCTGTGAACGCAGGAAGTAAATTTATTGCTCAGTTACACTTGGGCTCAGACTTATTGGTTCAGCAAGAGTGGTTGGCTGAGTAAGTTTTAATATCTGTTGTTGATATTGTTGATCAAACTCTGCAAAGGTATTTTCAAGCAATACACGCTGTGTTTGCTGGTACTTTGCAGACGGCAGTATGCTATTTGTTAGCACTCGATTTATTTTTTTTAAAGCATTATTAGCAAAATTATTAGGGGCATTGGTTGAGCAGCCAATCGCACCTAAAACCAGCTTATCGGCGTGATCGGCAATAGGTAAGGTTACTACATTATCAAATTCGCTGAAGCGGTTGTAGTAATCGGCTAAAAAAGGATAGTCGATAGTGTAATCAATATACCCATGATTGAGCCGATTGATCACCGAGCTGCTTTCGTTTTCACTGTTCCAACTTAATGATGTATGTTGGTCGCTTTTAGTATTTCGAGCGATGGTATTTAACTCTGGAGTAAATTTACGCGCAGCGGATTGACCAAAAATAAATTTATTATCTGTCAGTAGTTTAACTAAATTTATCGGTGAACTGTGTTGTTGGCTAATTACTTTCGCTGTTTTAGCTGAGGCAATGATAGCAAATGGTGGGTACACCGTAGTTGGCACCGAGTAGAACACTCGCGGGGTGTTAACTTTACGATGGATCATACAAGGGAAACATGCTTGTTGACCTTCATCGAGGTACTTACCTATACGTTTTTGCGGCAACATGAGGCGGGTATGCTTTATATCGGGTAATTCACTGATGAGCTGTTCGACTAAGTAATCACATAAGCCACCATCGGGAGTTTGTGCTGTTTTGGCCAGATGAAAAGGCGCTGTATTGCTTTGTAGCCAAGTTATATGGGTTACTTCATCGGTAGTATTAGCAAGTACATAGACGCTTGAAAAAAAAGAGAATAATGCAACGATGTAATAGACAATACGCATAGCTATATTTACTTTATCCGCTAATAATTTAAATCGAGTATACAATAACTAATATTTTGCGCTACTAAAGACTGGTAAGTTATTACGGTAAGTTAATTTTTTAATACTTTAGTGGTGTTTTTTTTGATTCACTATTTGTGAGAAGTCGTTTTTCAAGTATTTTAATCCGGTGGAAAGCCCAAGCATTGATAATGATTGGGCTTTATTGATTAAAATGGCATTGGGTATTGCTTAAATACATTACCGATATCAGTTAGAGCTTGTTCACTTAATTCGATGTTGAACGCGGCAATGTCATCTTTTAGTTGTACCAAGCTGGTTGCACCAATAATTGAAGAAGTAACGCCATCAACTTGGTCACACCATGCAAGCGCCAATTGTGCTGGGGTTATTTGGTATTGCTGGGCAATTTCAACATAGTGGCTGATTGCTTGTTGAGATTGCGCTGTGTCACGGAATAAACCATTACGCTGCACCAGTGTCCAGCGGCTACCATCGGGACGTGCGCTATTTAAATATTTACCACTTAACATACCGCCTGCTAAGGGTGACCAAGGTAAATAAGCAATATCTTCGTGAATACATTGCTCTATTAGATAAGGCCAATCTTTAGCGTGTAATAAACTAAATTCATTTTGAATAGAGACCATGCGCGGTAAATTATGTTGTTCACTTAACCGTAAAAATTGGCTAATACCCCATGGCGTGTCGTCAGAGAGACCACAATATTTAATTTTACCAGCTTTAACACAGTCGTTTAAACCTTCAAGAATATCGAGCATACCCGCTGTGTGTTGCTCTGTATTAGCGTCACTAAAACGGATCATACCTGGCCAATGTTTGCTAAAGTGCGGTGATTGACGATTCGGCCAATGCAGTTGGTATAAATCAATTACATCGGTTTGTAGGCGTTTTAATGACTCGTCAACGGCATGAACGACTGCTTGACGAGTAATATCGCCGCCATCGCGTATCCAAGCTAGGCCATTGCCAGCAATTTTAGTGGCGAGCACAATATCGTCTCGCTTACCTGGATTACGCGCTAACCAATTACCGATAATTTGCTCTGTCTTTCCGTACGTATCAGGAGTGGGAGGTATGGCATACATTTCTGCAGTATCAATGAAGTTTACGCCATGCTCTAAGGCATAAGCAATTTGCTCATCAGCATCTGCTTGATTATTTTGTACGCCCCACGTCATGCTGCCTAAGCATACACGAGACACATTTAGACCACTGCTACCAAGTGGGTTGTAACGCATAATGATTCCTTACTTTTATGATTCTCGGCTGTACTTATGTAATGCAGCCAATAATGGCTCACTTAATTGTGCTTTCTTACCCGTTTTAAAATTAAACATCACCACTTGCGATGACCCTAATGTAGTCAAGGCATTTTGCGCTTGGCTAAATACGCTGTAGTGCATCATAAAACGGTCTTTTTGAATATCACTGATGGTAACGCCTACCAACACTGTATCAGGAAATGTGACAGGGCGTTTATAACGCGCGTTATTTTCACTGATCACAGGACCAATACCTGTTGTTTGTAAATCTTCGAGTAAATTTATTTGATTAAAAAAATCAATTCGAGCAGTTTCAAAATAACGAAAATACACCACATTATTGACATGTTGTAAGGCATCCATTTCTCCCCAAGCAACATTAATTGCTGTATGGATAGGATGTTGTTCTATGAATGATTGCATATTCGACAGCTCTTTAAAGTAAAAACGTAGATTAGCAATTGGTGCTGTTTAGCTCAAGAAAATTAGGAAAACAGTGAAAATGTGCTAGTTTTAGTAGTTCACGGTTACGTAAATGAATACTTTAATCTGATTTAAAGGAGCTAATTATGAATACAGTGACAGCAAAAATAATGAAACGCTTAGCGCTACTGGTGGTGATCTGTTTGGCATTCGTTTGTTATGCGATGGGTAATGCTTCTGGGATGGTGATACTAATCGTAGTTGGTTTTATTTTAGAAGGTGCTTTTTGGTTATTCGGTGCGAGGTTATTTAATCGTAAAAAATCCTCACAGCAAGAATCATCGAGCTGATGACTTGCTAATAAATCAAACTTAATGAATAATGACTGTTCATTTGTACAGTGCTTGGTTTGAGGAATGAAAAAGTTTATTCATATTGACATGGATTGCTTTTACGCAGCCGTCGAAATGCGCGATAACCCCGCGCTTGCTAATGTACCTTTGGCAATTGGTGGCAATAGCCGCCGTGGAGTGCTCTCTACAGCAAATTACATCGCCCGCGAATACGGTGTGCGCTCTGCGATGTCTAACTACCGTGCTAAACAATTATGCCCAGATTTAGTGATTGTACCAGGGCGTATGCAAGTTTATAAACAAGCCTCTTCGCAAATTCGTGCTGTATTCCAGCGCTATACCGACCTTATAGAGCCTCTTTCTTTAGATGAAGCTTACCTTGATGTGACTGAAAGTAATGCATGCCATGGTAGTGCGACCTTAATGGCAGAGCAGATCCGCGCCGATATTTTTGCAGCCACCGGTTTAACTGCTTCGGCTGGAATTGCGCCGATAAAATTTATTGCCAAAATTGCCAGTGATGAAAATAAACCGAATGGTCAATTTGTAGTATTGCCTGAGCAAGTGGATGACTTTTTAGCGCAATTACCTTTGGGTAAAATACCCGGGGTCGGTAAGGTTACCCTTGAAAAACTCAATTTAAAAGGCTTATACACCGGTGCTGATGTGCGCGCTAAAGGGGTTAATTGGATGCAGCAACATGTTGGTAACTTTGGGGTCTCGCTGTATCAAAAATGTGCCGGTTTACATATTGGTAAAGTATCCACAGAACGTACCCGTAAATCGCTCAGTGTTGAGCATACCTATGAATATAATAAAACCAGCTTACAAGCGTGTTTAGATCAATTGCCAATATTATTGGCTGAGCTTCAACGTCGATTAACAAAACAGCAATTAGAGCAACGTATAAATAAACTCAGTGTCAAAGTGAAGTTTGCTAATTTTGTGGTGACATCGGCCGATCAAACTTGCCACCGACTTGATGAAACTATCTTGGCTGAGCTGCTGAGCAAAGCATATCAACGTGGCTTGCAGCAGCCAGTGCGGTTACTCGGTGTAGGGGTCGGTGTTAAAAATGAACCGCAGCAACATGTACAGCTGAGTATATTAGATTAAGATACTGCGCGCTATTTGCTTCAATAAATGATAAGTGGGCAGTGAGTAACTGCTGTATTTTACACTGTAACTCCAAGTTGCCAGCGTTATGTTAGCTCGTCGTACATTGCTGGCAATAGCTATTTAAATCAATGATAATAAGTTCCTACGTATTTTGACAACAGGACCTTTTTTTATGGCATATCCTCACGCAGTTGCAGCCCCGCAATTAGATAACGCAAAACATGATGCGCTTATTATTATTGCCGATAACTTTTCTGAGTTAGACGATCCGAATCTAAGCCAAGCTATTAAAGCGCAAATGGCGGTTGATGCACGTATTGGTAAGCAAGTCACGCTGCTTGTTGTTGATTCTAAAAGGGTAATTTTAGCGCCGACAGGTCCATTAAATCGTGATTATGACGATGTACGTCGTTATTTTGATGCAGCTAAATTGGCTATCAATGAAGCTAAAGCATCAGGCAGTACAAAACCTGCTATTTACTTACCACAAGCAAGCCAAGATAGCCGTTATCAGTATGCCTTAGAAGTTGCTTATCTTGGTGCTTGCCAAGCGTTGTGGCAGCCGCTTGAGGCGCGCGAGTTTCATGGTGAAAGCATTGAACCGATCACTCAAATAGCCTTGTTTGGTGCTAATGAGCAAACAATTAAAGCAGTAAATGCCATTGCCGCAGGGCAGTATGCTGCTCGTGATTTATGTGGCACTGAGCCTGAGCGTATGGCGCCACCACGTTTTGCTGATTACTGTGTAGATTTATTTAAAGGCAGCAAGGTCAATGTTGCAGTGATTGCAGATATTGCCACGATTGATAAAGAGTACCCGATGATGAGTACCGTGGCTCGCGCTTCATATGCGGTTGAGCGTCATCACCCTCGTGTTGTAAAACTTGAATATGTACCAGAGGGCGAAGTAACACGTACCTTAATGTTTGTCGGTAAAGGCTTAGTATATGACACCGGTGGTGCCGATTTAAAAGTGGGCGGGCATATGGCCGGTATGAGCCGTGATAAAGGCGGCGCAGCCTCTGTTGCTGGTTTTATGAAATCAGTGGCAGACTTTCAACCACAAGGCGTTAAAGTTATTGCTTACTTAGCGGTAGTTCGTAATTCAATTGGTTCTGATTGTTTTGTACCAGATGAAATTATTACTAGCCGTGAGGGCGTACGTGTTCGCATCGGTAATACGGATGCAGAAGGGCGCTTAGCTATGGGGGATTTACTCAGCGAGATGAAAGATTTAGCAAAAGGAGAAGTTAATCCTGAAATCTTTACGGTCGCAACGTTAACCGGACATGCAGCTCGTGCAATGGGACCTTACAGTGCATACGTTGAAAATGGCCCTGCACGTGCGGCTAATATTTCTCGTAAGCTGGCTGACAGTGGTGACTTATGGGCTGATGGTGCAGAAGTTTCTCGCAGCCGTCGCGAAGACTATGATTTTATTAAACCGCGTACTTTAGCTGATGACGTATTATCAAGTAACAATGCAGCATCAGCAGTTACCGCACGTGGTCATCAGTTCCCTATGGCATTTTTAGCTATTGTTGGTGGCCTTGATAAGCATGGTTGTGAGTCAGCACAGCCTTTACCTTATGTGCATATGGATATTGCCGGTAGTGGTGTTGAAGGTGGTGATTGGCAGCACGGTAAACCAACTGCAGCAGGCCTAAGCAGTTTATTTGCTCGTTACTGCTTATAATAAGCAGTATTAAATACAACAACCCCGTCATATAAAATGACGGGGCTTTTTTGTAATTTGTTTTTGTTAATCAATCTAATTTAAAGCGATTAACCACATCAGTTAGCTGTTGGCTACTGTGTTTTAGATTATCGCTTGCACCTGAAAGTTGTGATGTATTGGCCAGAGATTGTTCGGTTGATTGCGATAGTTCATTAATTCGCAAATTGACTTCATCCGCAGCACTTGATTGTTGCTCAGTCGCACGGGCTATTTGACCATTCATATCGGTGATAACCGACACCAGACGTTCAATTTCAGTTAATGAGGTATTGGCAGAGCCAGCTTGTTGTACTGTGCTGGTGGATAATTGTTGGCTAGCTGTTACCGCCTCTACAGCCGCCTGTGCGCCTTTTTGTAATTTGGCTATCATCGCCTGAATTTCGTCTGTGCTCTTGCCTGTGCGACTTGCAAGAGTGCGTACTTCATCAGCTACAACGGCAAACCCTCGGCCTTGTTCGCCAGCACGTGCCGCTTCGATTGCAGCATTGAGTGCCAGTAAATTGGTTTGCTCCGCAATACCGCGGATCACGTCTAGTACCGATCCTATATTATTACTTTCTTGAGCTAAATCAGCGGTAACTTGACTCACAGTTTCAATGTTTTTGGACAGTGTTTCTATGGATTGAATTGTTTTAGCAACGACTTCTTTACCTTCAGATGCATTCACCGCGGCTTGGTTAGCGGCTTGTTCAGCCGCTTCGGCATTGCGACTTACATCATGAATTTGGTGGGTCATTTGCTCCATTGCTGCAGCGACTTGCGTTGAGCTATCGTTTTGCAGTTCAATAAAAGAATGATTGGTTTTACTCGCATCATCCACTGTTTGGGCATGCTGGTTAACATCATTGGCATTATTTGCCACTTGTTTAAGTGACTCACGCATTTTGGTAGTAAATAAATTAAAGTGGCGAGATAATCGTGATACCTCATCATTACCATTTTCATCTAAGGTTTGGGTTAAATCCCCTTCACCTTGAGAGATACTTTTCATCATATTTGCAGCAAGCCGAGTTGGCAGTAAAATACTTCTGGCGATTAAGTAACTTAAACTAATTAACAGCAAAATAATCACTGCGGCATTGAGAATAACTAAATTCCGTAAGCTGGCAAAAGCGTTATCAATAGTATCAATATAAACACCTGAACCGACTATCCATTGCCACGGGGTAAAACCTTTCACATAGGCTATTTTATCAACTGGTTGATCTTTACCTGGTTTAGGCCATTTGTAAGGGATAAAACCTTCACCACTTTGCTTAACTATTTTAACCATTTCAACAAATAACGGTACGCCATCTGGGTCTTTACTGTTGCTGAGTGATTTACCGTTTAATTCTGGTTTAAAAGGATGCATAACCATGGCTGGCTGAAAATTATTGATCC
The DNA here is from genome assembly GCF_014164575.1 of Pseudoalteromonas sp. SG41-1. NCBI lineage: Bacteria > Pseudomonadati > Pseudomonadota > Gammaproteobacteria > Alteromonadales > Pseudoalteromonadaceae > Pseudoalteromonas > Pseudoalteromonas sp. SG41-1. The sequence goes on along the minus strand of NZ_JACJFL010000026.1, from coordinate 39,421 downwards.
AGAAGTAATTGTCATTGTCATAGCGAATACTAGCTATTGTAGCTAGAGCACCTTGTTGGGCTTGTTGCTCGGTGAGTTCGCCGCTTTGTTGTAATGAATGATAATGGGTAATAACGCTATAAGCAGCTTCAACCAGATTTTTAGTTTTCGTATATTGGCCTGCTTTGAGTGAACCATATTGCTGAGTTAAACTGGTAATACTTAAAAAAAGTAAACCAACAACGACCAAACTTACCAAAATAGCTAAGCGCTGAAAAATAGTAAAACGGCGTAGGTACGACATAAAAAATCCTTTAGAAGTGCTCGCAGAAGGCGCGCATATATTAAGCGTAGTAAATATTACTTTAAAATCTAGTTAACTGTTCCTTGTTTTGGTCTAAAGTTTTTAAATAAATAGGATTATCATTAAGTCAAAAAAAAGGCTGATTTTTCAATCAGCCTTTATGCGGTCATTACTGATTTACTCTACATCAAAATGACGATTAAAGAAGTTAGTGATTGTTTGATGCAAGTGAGTTTGCACTTGTTTACCCCGTAAGCTGTGCTTGGAACCAGGATAAGTCATCATTTCAAATTGCTTTTCGTTATCTTGCAATTGTTTAAATAACTTAGTGGCATGGGTAAACAATACGTTATCGTCGGCCATACCATGGTAGATCATTAATGGCCCTTTCAAGCCATCTGCGTATGGAAATACCGCACTGTCTGCATAGCCTTTGGCATTTGTATCAGGATGTCCTAAATAACGCTCGGTATAGTGAGTATCATACAGTGCCCAATCAGTCACTGGCGCTCCAGATACGCCTGCTTGAAAATAATCACCAGCTTTAAACATGGTCATTAATGCCATATAGCCACCGTAACTGTGACCATAAATACCAATACGTTGTGGGTCAACATAATCAAGCGTACGTAAAAATTCGACGCCTTTTATTTGATCAGCCACTTCAACCACACCTAAATGTTTGTAAATGGCATCTTCAAACTTTTTACCACGATTATACGAACCACGGTTATCTAATTGGAACACTACATAACCTTGCTGTGCCATATATTGGAAATATAAGTTTTTGCTGCGCCAACTATTGGTTACGCGTTGTGCGTGCGGGCCGCCATAGACATTGACAAGAACAGGGTGTTTTTTACCATCATTTACCGTTGCAGGTTTAAATAAACGATAGTGCATCACTTGACCATCATCAGCAGTCAAAGTGCCATATTCAGGCTCAGCTAGATCAGCAAGATAAGGGGTCAGAGGATGGTTTTCATCAAGTTTGTTTTGCTCTAGCCAAGTAACAAATTCACCGTTTACTTTACGCAGTGCCGCTGAGTTTGGTTTGTTGACCGATGAACTGTTATCAATAAAAGTTTTACTGTCTTTTGCCATTACCACATTGTGATAAGCACCTTGCTCAGTGATACGTTTAATATCGCCCTTTTTAAACAGTGGAACACTGTATAGCTGGCTTTCCAAAGGCGTGTCTTTGCGTCCGGCAAAGTAGACAATGCCTTTTTTCTCATCAATACCTTTTAAGCTATCAACCACCCAGTCACCATCGGTGATCTGACGCACTAACTTACCATTGGTACGATATAGATATAAATGCTTAAAGCCATTGCGCTCAGAGGCCCAAACAAAATGTTTTTTGTCTTTCAAAAACTGTAGATCAAAATGTAAGTTGATCCAGGTATCACTAGTTTCTGTTAAGGCGACTTTTTGCTCTGTTGTTTCGCTGTTATAAAAGCGCAATTCTAAGTTGTGCTGTGAGCGGTTTTGCCACTGATATGATAGGGTTTTGTCATCTTCTAACCATTTTGCACGGGCAATGTAAATGTCTTCGTCTTTACCTAAATCAACCCAATCAGTTTTTTGATTATCGAGCTTAACCACACCAAGTTGAATTTTTACATTATTAGTGCCGGTAAATGGGTAGCGTTGGTTAAACAGTTTCACTTCATCAGCGTAAATTTCATTGCGGATAGCTTCTTTAACTGGGCTTTCGTCAATGCGAGTGAAGGCTATTTTTGATTCATCACCAGACCACCAATAACCTGTCATTCGGCCCATTTCTTCTTGCGCGACAAACTCCGCCATGGCGTTTTTGATCACACCGCCGCCATCTTTACTCAGCTGAATTTCTTTACCTGATTTAAGATTTAGCGCATAAAGATTTTGTTCACGGACAAACGAGACAAAGTTTCCTTTTGGTGAAAAGCGTGCGTCGGTTTCAAATGCCTCAGTATCGGTCAGTTTACGGCTTTTTCCTGCTCCTAGCTCGTAATAATAGAGGTCACCATTAAGTGGAAATAACAAGGCTTTACCGTCTTTAGACCATTTGTATTCTAAAATACCTTTACCAAAAATACGTTGGCGCTCACGGCGTGCTTTTTCTTCGTCTGAGAGGTTTTCGGAGCCTGAAAAAAGTTTGGCAGAGTCGACTAAAATACGATTTTTGTTATCTTTTAAATTATATTCCCACAAATCATAACGGTTGTAATCGTCGCTTTTACCTTGCAGGTAGGTAACTCGGCTACCGTCTGGTGAAAACTTAAGCTGTACAGGTGCTTTACCCGCTAAACTTGGATCATCAAAAATACGTTCTAAAGTAAGAGGCTTAGCTTGCACTGTGATGGCTGTTGCCACCAAAGGTAGCAAGTATGAGAGGTGTTTAATTTTTTTTAACACGTGTTTACCTTCGCTCGAATAAAAACTGCAACGATGGTAAAGCCAAGCGTGGGCAACTGCAACTAAATGCTATAAAGTAGCGAAAATGTAATGCACTTAATTTGTAAGGAATAAAAATGACCGTTGAATTCTCTTTAGCCCCAGAACTTGCACGTGATTGTATTGAACTGGCCGATTGGCCATTATGCAAAGTGTTACTTATGAATGATAGTCAATACCCGTGGTTTATTTTAGTGCCTCGTAAAGCGAATTTAAAAGAGAGCATTGATCTAAGCGAGTCTGAACAGCTATTGCTAATGCAAGAGTCAGCGAAGTTAAGTCGGCTCCTCAAGGAGGTACTTAACCCAGATAAACTTAATGTCGCAGCGCTTGGTAACATGGTTCCACAGTTACATATTCATCATATTGCCCGCTATAAAACCGATGTCGCATGGCCTGCGCCAGTATGGGGGAAGTATCCCGCCGTGCCTTACAGTGAAGAGCAATTGGCACGTTTAAAAACACATTTTTAATCGTGGTTGAGTGTTTATATAACAGAATTTTATCATGGAATTATGACTTTTAGTTGGGTGAAAATAGACTATGCTTAGGGTCACTAAGTCGTGGCTGTTTATTACATTCAGTATATAAGGATTGCAAACTAACGGATGAAAGCTTTTGTATTGTTTACCTTGTTAATTGTATTTTCGCATCACAGTGCAGCAAATACATTTTACTTTGTTGGTACCACCTTTCCGTCGGTACTTGAAAAAAATGAACAAGGTCAAATAGAAGGCTTAGGCGCCGACATCGCAGGTGAGATTTGCCTGCGTTTAGGTTGCCAAATTAAAATTGATATTTTGCCATTTAAACGGGCGCTAAAAATGATTGAACTTGGCAAAGCTGATGCATTTATAGGCCCTTATAAGTCGGCTATTAGAGAGCAATATATGGTTTATAGTGAGGCTGCTTTCTATCAAGATCCGCTGGTTTTTTATGTCAAAAATAGTAATGAATTCCAGTGGCATAATAATTTAGAAACATTAAAAGAGTTATCGGTAGGATTAACAAGAGGTTGGAACTATGGTGACGATTTTGAGCAATATAAAAGTCAGTTGGAAGTTTCTGAAGTGGGTACTGTAGAAGCCAGTTTTTTGCAATTAATTCATGACCGTGTCGATATTATAGTGACTCATCCAAGAGCCGCACAGCCCGTTATTAAGCAGTTAAGTTTAGCTAATCAAGTTAAACAGTTACAACCGCCATTAATTGTTAATAAAGGCTATTTTGGTTTTTCAAAAAAACGTAATTTAAATGAGTTTATTACCTTATTCGATAAAGAATTAAATAATATGATTGCTAATGGTGAAGTAAAAAAAATGAGTGAAAAATATGGTTTAGCATTCCCGTAATAGCAATATTGAATTAAAAAAGGCGTTTTAGGTGAGCCCCTAAAACGCCTTTTTAGTATTAATTATATTATTCTAAACCTAACTCTTTCTTACCTTGTTTAAATGTGACATCTACAGGGATATTAGCTTGGCTTAGTTTTTCTAAATCTTTAGCAAGTTCCACTTTGATATCACCATGTGTGGCAATCAGTTGATCAACTTTCTCATAATCACCATCACCTTGTAAGGTTAAGATCAAACCAGATAGCTTGGCCATTGCTTGGCCCATTTTTTCCATATTTACGCTGTAAAGGCCTTGCTCATTTTTAGAGAATGCACCTTCTTCTGCGAAAAAGTTAAAGCGGATCATATTTGCTTTACCATGGGCACTTGATGCGCCAAAACGCACTGAGCGGAAAATACCGGCCATAAAAGTGATGTAATAATCTTCAAGTGTTCCCTCTGTGATCTCACCTTTTTTGAGTAACTGCTCAACCATGTACAAGCCTAAGATATCGGCTTTGCCTTCTTCTAAAGCACTGGCATGTTCTTGTAAAGACTGACGAACAGTGCCTTTACCTGTGATAGTATTTTTTATCCCTAAACCATGAGCGACTTCATGGAACATGGTATTGGCAAAAAATGCATCGAAAGTAATGTGTTTACGTTGCTCAGGAACAATTAACTGCTCAGCGATTGGCACCAATATTTTATCAAACTTAGCGCGCATAGCATTTTTCAGTTGTAAACGGCGAGTGCCTTTTTCAAGTTGTACTTGTTCGTCATTTGGTAAGTTAATAGCAATAGTTTTACTGCCAGCATTAGAATGGCCTGCGTAGTAAACAACATCATATGCATTTAAGTCCGCATCAGAGCCTGGCACTTCTTGTTTGTATTTGCCATCAACAGGGAGGCCTTTTTGTAGCTCTGGTAAAAATGCTGCAAATTTAGCAAGGCGCTCTGACCATGCTAAATCTTTCACTAATACATACGATTCGAAGGCTGCGCGAGAGCCGAACAATTGATCTTCATAGGTTTCGATTGGACCAATAACGATATCGATGGGGTTGTTCTTCATGTCCATCCAAGCAAAGTCTGATGCTTGATAATCATCGTTTTGTAGTGCATCTGCACGTAAATTCAGGTAACTAGCAAACTCTTTATCATCGGCAAGCTTGCTCGCCTCACGTAATAAGTTAGCCGCTTTTTCAAGGGCTTGAGCATATTCAACCGAATAGGCAACGCTATATAGCTTGCCTTGCTCATCTCGCTTAATGACTGAATACAGGCCATTTTTATCTGCTACGTCAGCCTTGTTTAGCTCTTCTTTAGTGATATCGGCTGGATAAAATTGAGCTCCGGCTGTTTTATCTTCATAGCCTGACAAAAAGACTTGATCGCCATTTAATCTATCCCATGGTCCATAGTTAATATCGGCAAATTTTTGTACTTTAGGATCATTGATTTTGGCTAAAAATGCCGCTTTATCTTCACCAAATGCTTGGCGCCAGAATAGATCATCCATAATTTTAGACGCATCAATAAGTTTTGCTATTAACGCTTTTTGGTTGTCGCTTAAATGTGATAAATCAGTCGTTAAACTAAAATCGGTATAGATATCAAGGCGACTAGTGTCAGCGTTAACAAGTTGTGGGCCGCTATCTTGTACTTGCTTAATTGAGGCTGCTGCGTCAGTTGACGCTTTAGGTGCGCTGGCTTGATCTGAACATGCACTAAGAAAAACGGCACCGGTGAGAATAAGTGCTTGGCTAATTTTATTGAGAGTCATTATATTGCCTGTTAAAAAGTAAGTTTAATTATAGATACCCTTGAGAGGGTATTTCGCTTCCTTGTTATGCCAGCATTAAAGCAAATCTTATGCGTAAATAGCAAGTTTCCTGTGTTGTGATGGTCTTAGCGAAGGGATATAAAGTGTAGTAGAAAAATAAACTAATATAATTTCTGTAATTTTCTTAACTTTAGCGGTAACTTAGACAATACTGTATTTATAAAAAATAAACATTCCATGGTTTGGGTGTATTAACAAATCAATACAAAAGGATGGCACATTTATGTCAACAGAAAACGCACTACTGACCATTTTGGTTGATCGTATAAATAATGACACGTTAGTTTTACCCACCTTGCCTGAGGTTGCGGTTCGTGTACGTCAAGCTGCCGATAATCCAGATGTAAACTTAGCGCAAATGGCTGATGTGATCTCTCATGATCCGGCATTAGCAGCACGGATGATAAAAGTCGCAAATAGTGCTTTTATGGGGCGAACAGTTAAAGTTTCTAATATAAATCAAGCGGTAACGCGTATTGGTCTGCGTCAAATCAAAAATATCGCAACAGCAATGGCGATGGAGCAACTGTTTGTTTCAAATAATGAGCTGATCAAAGGTTACATGGATAAGGCATGGCAGAAGACCTTAAAAGTAGCATGTCACTCAATTACTGTGATGGAGTTTTTCCTTAAGAAAAACAAACAGACCTCATTGAATCGTGACACCATTACACTGGCATCACTAGTTTATAATATTGGTGTATTGCCTATTTTGACTGAAGCGGAACGTCACCCGGAAGTATTTGCCAATCCAAGCTTTTTAGCGCATGCGATTCAAAAGCTTAGCGGTAAAGTAGGGGGAGCCATCATGCGTGCTTGGGAGTTTACTGATGAATTTGTTGAAGTAGCAGAAAGCTGGGCCAATCCTAACTATCGCCCAGAGCATATTAGCTATGTTGATTTCATTCGTATTGGCGCGATTATGGAAGGTATTTTACAAGTTTCAGATAAGTCTGCAGCATTACAAACTTATATTGATAAAGGTGTGATCCCATCACTTGATATCTTCTCAAGTGATGAATATAACGATATGCTCGATGATGTGAAATCGGTATTTAGTTAAGTTAATTCGTCAGTTAAAAAAAGCGCCAATAGGGCGCTTTTTTAGTATTTAAAACTTAGTCAAAATTTAGGCTAAATCTTCCACGTCACCTAAACCAGCCGTAAGTTCTTCTAGCATTAGTTTAATTTCTTCAGAGGCGAGAATAAAGTCAGCATCAAGTTTGACCAACATATCTTCTTTAGGGATGTCGGCGTTTTCTTCTTTTAATGTTTCAGAGTAGCTTAAGCGCTTAATAGAGCCATCATTTTGCAGCATGAACTTCAGGCGCTCTTGCCAATCTAGTGCAAGTTTTGTTACTCGCTTACCGCTTTCAAGGTGCGATTTAACTTCATCACAGGCTAAATCATGGCCTTTAAGCTTAACTTGAGCACCGCTATCGTCTGCTTCTTCAAGCTCTGCGTCAGAGCCAATAGCAAAGCCCTCAGGTGTACTGAAGTTAGTTAACCAGTCCGTTAAAAACACATCTAAGTCATAGTTTGCAAATGCAGGAACTACCGGCAATGTACCTAGTGATTTGCGAAGTAGTGCTAGTAACTCTTCTGCTTTATTAAAGCTACCACTGTTGACGACTACCCAGCCATTTTCTTGGTCAATAAAGGCAAACTGTAAACTCGACTTTTTAAAGGCTTGCGGTAATAAGCTATGGAGGATATTTTCTTTGAGCTCGTCTTTTTCTTTTTTCTTAACAGGGCGATTTTCTTCTGCTTCGATAAGTTCTATTTTTTCAGCAACCATATCGTTGATAACGGATGCAGGAAGTACTTTTTCTTCACGTTTAGCACAAACCAAAATACTCTTTTGCGAGAAATGGGAAAGGGTATCACCATGTTTACCAAAGGCTTTGGTCCAGCCAAATGTACTTAAATCTTGACTACCGCAAGGGCGAAATAAATCTTGCTCTAAGGCTTTCTCAAAGTCTTCTTGGGTGTACGACACGTCTTGCTTAAAGCGGTAACAAATAAGGTTACTAAACCACATAGGGAGATTGATCCATTCGGTAAATTTACCCAATCATAACAATAAAAAGCTGATGCGCAAATGACTGATTGGCCAAACGTTTAGCAATTAAGCAAAGTGTTAGGCAAACAGTCTCGGCGCATTAGTTATTAAATATAGACAAAGGTTTTGGCATGTCTTTAGGGAAACTAATATGATAATGCAAGCCGTTCCCCGGTGAGCTTGTCGCATCGATTTCGCCGCTCAAGGTTTGCTTGACCAAATTGAAAGTAATGTGTGTGCCCAGACCACTGCCGCCTTGATCGCGTTTAGTCGTAAAAAACGGATCAAACAGTTTTTCAAGTTGCTGTTCGGTAACGCCATTGCCATTATCTTTAAAGTCGATAATCACTTGGTCATCTTCATCTTTAATAGCAATGTCTATAATGCCATTGCTGACACCATCGAATCCGTGGATCAATGAATTCATAATCAAATTGGTAAAAATTTGACTGATAGCACCAGCAGGTAGATTTAAGGTTAAATCTACCGGGCAATCTAAATTAATATGATGACTGGTATTTTTTATCTTAGGGTGTAATGAGCGAATAATTTCACCTAGATATTCTTTTAGGTTGATAGTGCGCACAGCTTCACTGGCTTGATCAACCGCAATTTGCTTAAAGCTGGCAACCAGCTCTGAAGCACGGTCTAGGTTAGTGGTTAATAGGCTAGTACTTTGTTTGGCATCATTAATAAACTCCTCAAGTGCTTTAGGCGAGAGTGTTTTCTCTTTGTAAGCGTTTTCAATTTGTATTAAACGCTCTTGCAAAAAGGATGTGGCAGTAACCCCTATACCGACCGGGGTATTGATATCGTGGGTAATACCGGCAACTAAACCACCCAAAGCGGCCATTTTTTCTGAGCTGACTAAACGCTCTTGCGCCATATTGAGTTCATCAACATAACGTTGCATTTCAGTTTGTTTAGTTAGTAGCTCTTGCTCAGTATGGCGACGCAAATCAACTTCTTCGGTGAGCGTTAGTTTTTGTTTTTCCAACTCGTATTTTTGTTGCTGTAAATCCATCATAGCTTGACTTAAATTTGATGTTTTACGTGCCACTTCTTGTTCAAGTTGTAGATTTTGCTGATCGAGCTTTTCGTTACTTATTATCAATGCTTTTTGAGTTTGTTCAAGCTCTTTGCGGTATTGCACAACTTTATCGATCAACTTATTGAATGATTGTTCCATTACTTTTAATTCGTTGTGCTCAGTTGTTTCAATTTCGATATGTTGACCTTCGAGGTCATCTAATTGAAGATCTTCAATTTGCTCTGTTAGTTGTGCTAGAGGTTCAGTGAGTAGTTTTCTAAATGCCATTAAGAATAAGATGATTAAAAATGTAGTTTTGATCATCGCATTGCCAATTAAAAAATAAATTGAGATCATAATGCGACTAAATACCACTTCTCGGCTCGAAAATAGCGTGACATCACCAACTTGGGTGGCGCGGCCAGAAAATTCAAAGATCAATGGAAAGGTATAACCGAATAAGCCAGATGGAGTATCTTCGATAATCGCTTCTTCTTGTACTAATTGTTGGCTATATAGCTCGCGAATATCGAGTGAGCGACCTAATTGTGAGATTATCTCGCCGCTATCATCACGTACAATAATACCTTCAATCATTGGAATTGCTAATAAGCCTTCTGCTGTGGTGATGGTTTGTTTAGTGTTTAGCTCCCAAATAGCACGGGTTAAACTACGACTAAATGTTTTTTGTAAGGTCGTCAGTTCGTCACGTATATAATCTTTCGTGTTTACATATTCTGCAATAACTTGCCCGCACGTGACTACAAAAGTTAATAAAAAGTAGACGGATAACACGCTGGTAAGTAGCTTTTTTGATAGGCTTTTTTGTAGCATCGGTGGCCTATAGCTCCTTTATTTTTTTTACAAAGCTTAATTAATACCCTAGCAACGAGTACACTCAGTATTAAAGTTAGCTAATAAATGTTTAAAAATAAATAAAATAATCTTATTTAACAGTACAAACATTGTTAATTTTTCTTTTTTTAGCAAAAACTTAAGCTTATCGCTGTTAAATTTTTGTGTTATAAAATCACAACATTACTACAACATCGTTATTTATTGAGTGATAAGTTGTCTGCTCAGTAATCTATTATCCGTATTTTTAGTTGTCTATATTATGAATTTTTCCGTACTGGTGTGTGATGATTCAACAGTAGCACGCAAACAAGTTATACGCTGTTTAAATGAGTGTATCTCAGCAGATATTATGCAAGCAAAAAATGGCCGTGAAGCGTTAGAGTTAATGCATATACATAACTTCGATTTACTGTGTCTTGACTTAACTATGCCCGAAGTTGATGGAGTACAAGTTCTTGAAGGTATTAAAGCACAAAAAATTGAATGCTTTGTGCTGGTAATTTCGGCAGATATTCAACTTGAAATGAAACAACGCGTCGCTAAGTTGGGAGCTATAGCCTTCGTTGATAAGCCGATAGATAAAACAAGATTAAATGAAATACTGCATAAATTTGGCATTCATTAGATTTCTTTATAATCAAAAGGCATAATTTATCTTTTTATTTGGGGTTGACAGAATAGCCCTGTTTAAGGCAGTCTAAGGGCTATGAAAACAAATAATCACGCATTGACCATTATTATTACAACCACCATTCTTACTGGATAGTGGCATAGGTCGGTGCAACAAATTTAAAGGCCTGTGTTCACAACGAACACAGGCCTTTTTTCGTTTTATGGGATGAGGAAACATAAAAAATGCGAGTATTAAAATTTGGTGGGTCGTCACTTGCTGACTTTGCCTGCCTACAACAGGTAGCACAGTTAGTTAAAGCACAATTAAAAGACGAAATGTTATTGGTGCTATCGGCTCCAGGTGGCATGACCGATTCATTGGTTGCACTGGCAAGCGCTGCTGAACAAGGACTTGATTATGATACACAGTGGCACGCATTAATTGAGCGTTGCCAAAGCTTAAAAGCAGCCGTTGAAGCTGAATATGGTAGTGTTCAAAACTGGCCTGATTTAAACGAACTGCAAAATAAGCTAGCGGGTGTCAAACTCATCCAATGTTGTCCAGATCAAGTGCGTGCTTATGTTATTAGTTTTGGTGAGCGCATCAGTGTATCACTGATGCAGTGTCTATTAAGCTCACATAACGCCCACTACCTCGAAGCAACCGATTGTATTGCATCAACTAATGGTCATATTGATGCAGAAGCTGATCTAGTGGCGAGTAAAATTCGTTTTCAAACGGCTTTAAAAGCTAATCCTGCGACTATTTATATTATGCCTGGCTTTACAGCTAGCAACGAACAAGGCCAGCTAACTACACTGGGACGAAATGGCTCAGATTATTCAGCCGCAATTGCCGCAGCGTGTTTAGAAGCTGAAGTATGTCAAATTTGGACTGACGTTGATGGTGTGTACAGTGCTGATCCGCGTTATATCAAAAAAGCCACTAAAGTTGATTTTTTATCATATAAAGAAGCTATGGAGCTTTCTTACTTTGGTGCCAAAGTTCTCCATCCTAAAACAATTCTACCGTGCGCTAAAGCTGGCGTGCCGTGTGAAATTAAAAATACCCATAATCCGGATGCACAAGGATCACTGATCAGTAATGATAATGTGTCATCGGAGCCGGTAAAAGCGTTATCTAGTTTACAAAATCTTGCGATGCTAACGGTTTCAGGCCCCGGCATGAAAGGTAAAGTAGGCATGGCATCAAAAGTTTTTAATGCCCTTGCTCACGATAATGTTTCGATTGTACTGATCACTCAATCGTCATGTGAATTTAGTATCAGCTTCTGTGTCCATGAATCAGATTTGCCATTGGCTCTTGAGGCATTGCAAACTGCGTTTGAGCTTGAATCACAGGCGGGACTAATTGAACCTGTACAAGTGCAGCGTAATTTAGCAATCGTTACTTTAGTGGGTGATAATATGCGCGCTCATAAAGGCTTAGCTGCTAAATTTTTCGCATCACTTGCCCAAGCACAAGTTAACATTGTCGCTATTGCCCAGGATTCAACTGAAAGTGCAATTTCAGCAGTGATTGACGGCGAGCTGTGTAATGATGCTGTAAAAGTGTGTCACGAAAACTTCTTCACTCATATCCCATCAATTGATGTATTTTTATTAGGCTGTGGTTTAGTTGGCCAAGAACTTATTAAGCAGTTAGAGCGTCAGCAAGCATGGCTTGAAAAACGTAATATCAAACTAAACTTGTATGGTGTTGCTAATTCACGTCAATTACATCTTGATAGCGAAGGAATTGCTTTTGACGATTGGCAGCAAAAGTTGGCAGCATCAGAACAACCGTTTGACCTCAAACTGGTTGAACAATTTGTTAGGCAAAATCATTTAATCAATCCAGTGCTGGTTGATTGTACGTCTTCAGATGCTTTAGCGGCTCAGTATGTAGACTTTTTGAATGCCGGTTTCCACGTTGTGGCTGCAAATAAAAAAGCCAATACAAGTTCATATGCTTATTACCAAGATTTAATTACAGCAACGCAAAAAAATAATCGTAAGTTTTTATACGAAACAAATGTCGGTGCAGGTCTTCCAGTAATCGATAACTTACAGTCACTGTTTGGTGCTGGCGATGAGTTACTTGAATTTAGCGGAATTTTATCCGGTTCATTGTCATATATGTTTGGCGCATTGCAAGATGGTTTATCACTGTCTGAGGCAACCATTAAAGCAAAAGAGAGTGGTTTTACTGAGCCAGATCCACGTGATGATTTATCGGGCACTGATGTCGCGCGTAAGTTATTAATTATTGCCCGCGAAGCAGGTATGAAATTAGAGTTGAGCGATATCGAAGTTGAATCAGTGCTTCCTTTGGGTTTTGCCCAAGGTGATAACGTTGACGAATTTATGGCTAAATTGCCAAGTTTAGATGCTGCGTTTAATGACCGTATTCAAAGTGCTGCAAGTGAAGGCAAAGTGTTGCGTTATGTTGGTACTATCAAACAAGGCCACTGCAAAGTAGGTATTGAAGCGGTAGATGAAAAGCATGCTCTGGCTGTTATTCGTGACGGCGAAAATGCCTTAGCAATTTTGAGTGCATACTATCAACCACGTCCATTTGTTATTCGTGGTTATGGTGCCGGCTCAGCAGTGACTGCGGCCGGGGTATTTGCTGACATTTTAAAAACGTTATCGCGCTAGGAGAGTATAATGATCGAAGTATATGCTCCAGCCTCAATCGGTAATTTTGCAGTTGGTTTTGATGCCTTAGGTGCTGCGCTTGCTCCTATTGATGGCACGTTATTAGGTGATGTTGTTGCGGTAAGTTCTAGCGAGCTTGACGAATTTATATGCTCTGGGGATTACGCAGATAAACTACCAAGCGATGCCAGTGAAAATTTAGCGTATCAGTGTTTAGTGCATTTTCGTGAACATGTAGCGCCAACCATGCCAAGCGTTAAACTGGAATTAAAAAAGAACTTACCAATTGGCTCGGGTCTTGGTTCAAGTGCTTGCTCTGTAGTAGCCACATTTGCGGCGCTGGATCAGTTTGCAGGTACTGCACTGAGCCAAGTGCAGTTAATTGAATTAATGGCTGATTTTGAAGCGATTGTCAGTGGCGGTCGTCATTACGACAATATCACTCCGTGTTACTTGGGTGGTTTGCAGCTTACTGGTGATTTAATTCCAAATAAATCAATTGCTTTACCGGTTGATGAGCGTTGGTATTACGTAGCGGCTTTTCCTGGTTTTTCACTTAATACCGCTAAAGCGCGTTCAGTGTTACCAAAACAGCTAAGTATGCATGCGAGCGTTGAATTTGCGCAGCGCTTATCAGCGTTTAGTACTTTATTGTTAACTAGCCGATTTGATGAAGCACTCTCCATCATGAGTGATGAAATAGCGGAGCCGCATCGTGCGCCACTGATCAACGGTTTTAGTGAAGCTAAAGCGGCGCTGCCAGAGTTTGGTGCTGAGATTGTCAGTATCTCAGGTGCTGGTCCTACATTATTTACCGTGTGCAAAACGCTTGAAGCTGCACAGCAATGCGCACAGTGGCTTGAACAAAACTATATTAATGAGCAAGGCTTCTGCCACATTTGTAAACTCGATAACGCCGGCACGCGTCAGCTATAAGAATTTAAGGAACTAATAATGCAATTACATAATTTAAAAGATGATTCTCAAAAAGTGTCGTTTGTTGAAGCGGTTAAAACAGGTTTAGGACGTAATCAAGGAGTATTTTTCCCTGAATCGCTCGCGCCTTTAGCTGATGTTGATAGTTTACTCGATATGGACTTTGTTACTCGTAGCAGTAAGATTTTATCGCATTTGATTGGTGATGAATTACCTGCTGATACGGTTGCACAAATGGTGCAAAATGCCTTTAACTTTCCTGTTAAATTAGTTGAAGTTGAAGACAATATTTATTGTTTAGAGTTGTTCCATGGGCCAACGCTTGCATTCAAAGACTTTGGCGGTCGCTTTATGGCTGAGTGCTTGGCACAATTTAGCCAAGGTGAAAAAACCACAATACTCACAGCAACCTCAGGGGACACTGGGGCAGCTGTTGCGCATGCGTTCTATAACAAGCCAAATATTGATGTGGTTATCCTGTATCCAATAGGTAAAATCTCATTAGCACAGCAAAAATTGTTTACTACTTTGGGTAATAATATCCATTGCTACGCTGTAGATGGTAGCTTTGATGATTGCCAAGCGATGGTTAAAAATGCCTTTTTAGATGATGAAGTTAAATCTCGTTTAGGTTTAAATTCAGCTAATTCTATCAATATAAGTCGCCTTGTTGCACAAGTATGTTATTACTTTGAAGCAATAGCGCAATTACCAAAAGAGCAGCGCGCCAAAGCACATATCTCAATACCTAGTGGTAACTTTGGTAATGTATGTGCGGCGATGATCGGTGCGGTGATTGGTTTACCGGTCGCTAAACTTAGCGCTACAACCAATCAAAATGACACTGTACCGCGCTTTATCCTTGATAAAAACTGGGCGCCTAATGCCACAATCGAGTCATTGTCTAATGCCATGGATGTGAGTAAACCTAATAATTGGCCACGTGTACAAACCATGCTTGATAACAAATGGTTTAGTTATGATGATTTTTATTCAACTAGTGTTGATGAAAATGATACCCAAGCAGTGATGAAAAAAATTCATCAAACAGGCTATGTTGCTGAACCACATACAGCGATTGCTTATCAGGGCCTAAAAGCTAACTTAGCAACTGATTCTGCTGGTATTTTTCTGGCAACAGCGCATCCGGCTAAGTTTAAAGAAAGTGTTGAAGAGATTTTAAATATTGAACTTGAAATGCCAAAACCACTAGCTGATGCATTAGCTAAACCATGCTTAGCCGAAGATATCGCAGATGATTACGATATCCTGCGTGAAATATTATTAGCTAAACTAGGTTAGTTTTTACCCGCTCAGTAAAACTAAAAATAAACGGCATATGTGAAAGCAATGTCGTTTTTTATTGCTTTAAATTGTACTTAATAGCAGTAATGGAAAATTAAACTATTGAACGTGAACGGCGGTTTAGCACTCGTAAACAAAAAATTAAAATGGCTATAAGGCAGATCATAATCCCTGCAAGTATAACTAATTCATTCGCTACCCAATGGATTAGGAGTAATCCGCACATAAATAAAATAAATGGTTTAAATTCATAATAATAAAAGTGTTTGTTAACTTTAAAGCGATTTACTTTATGATCTTTACGCCGTGAATTTGAGCGTAATCGCCAAATGTTGGCACCATTGAAGAATAAAAAAATACCAATGGCTGTTGGTAAAACAGTGCTGAAAAGTAAAATGCAAAGTCCGCCAACAATTATATAACAATAAGGAATTGATTCGTAGATAGGTTTAGCTAGCATAGTAAATTAGTTCATCATCCATGATTACATTGGTATCATAATAGTGTAAACAATCGCGAATGCAACAGATTAAGGTATAAATAATGTAAATGTTATTTGCTTTTATTCATTAAAATTTCTGATGCTTTAATAAAAAAATATCATTACAAAAACACTGTGAATTAAATTCAATCCCTGTTTAAATATGTTCATCTTTACACCATAGGCAAATTGACGTTTTCAGCGTATAATTCAGCCTTCAAAATACCATACACGTTGCCCTAGGAGCCCCCATGTTAGAACGTAGCATGAATATTTCGGATTTCGATCCAGAGTTATTTGAAGCAATCACTAAAGAGACTGCTCGCCAAGAAGAACACATCGAGCTTATCGCATCTGAGAACTACTGTAGCCCACGCGTACTAGAAGCGCAGGGTTCACAGCTAACAAACAAATATGCTGAAGGTTATCCGGGCAAGCGTTACTACGGTGGTTGTGAGCATGTTGACGTGGTTGAACAACTAGCGATTGACCGTGCAAATGAATTGTTTGGTTCAGATTATGCTAACGTTCAGCCTCACGCAGGTTCACAAGCAAATGCTGCTGTGTTCTTAGCTTTATTAGATGCTGGCGATACAGTGTTAGGTATGAGCTTAGCTCATGGTGGTCACTTAACGCATGGATCACATGTAAGCTTCTCTGGTAAGCTTTATAACGCAATCCAATACGGACTTGACGAAGCGACTGGCGAGATTGATTACGCACAAGTTGAAGCACTTGCACTTGAGCACAAACCAAAAATGATCATCGGTGGTTTCTCAGCATACTCAGGTATTGTTGATTGGGCTAAATTCCGTGAAATCGCTGACAAAGTAGGCGCTTACTTGTTTGTTGATATGGCTCACGTTGCAGGTCTTATTGCTGCTGGTGTTTACCCAAGCCCAGTACCACATGCACACGTTGTTACTACAACTACGCATAAGACATTAGCCGGCCCTCGTGGTGGTTTGATTATTTCTGCTTGTGGCGACGAAGCTATTTATAAAAAGCTTAACAGTGCAGTATTCCCTGGTGGTCAAGGTGGTCCTTTATGTCACATTATCGCTGCCAAAGCAGTGGCATTTAAAGAAGCATTACAACCAGAGTTTAAAGTATACCAAACTCAAGTTGTGAAAAATGCTAAAGCTATGGTTGCAGTAATGCAAGAGCGCGGTTATAAGATCGTATCTGATAAAACAGAAAACCACTTGTTCTTACTTGATCTAATTGATAAAGACATCACTGGTAAAGACGCAGATGCGGCTTTAGGTAATGCTAATATCACCGTAAATAAAAACTCAGTACCAAATGACCCACGTTCACCGTTTGTAACGTCTGGTTTACGTATTGGTTCACCGGCAATCACACGGCGTGGTTTTAAAGAAGCTGAGTCTAAAGAGCTTGCTGGCTGGATCTGTGACGTACTAGACAACATCAACGATGAGTCAGTACAAGCACAAGTAAAAGAGAAAGTTAAAGCTATCTGTAAAAAATTACCTGTTTACGCTTAATTGAGTTACAAACAGTAATTTAGATCACAATAGCTTAGTTTTTTGCTATTATAAAGGCCGCCTAAAAGCGGCCTTTTTTGTTTTTAACGGAAGCTGATACCTATGCATTGTCCATTTTGCACCGCAAAAGATACCAAAGTGATTGACTCGCGTTTAGTGGGAGGTGGTCACCAAGTAAGGCGACGCCGTGAATGCAATGAATGTCATGAACGCTTTACTACCTTTGAAGGCGCAGAACTTGTAATGCCTCGGGTGATCAAACAAGACGGTAGCCGTGAACCTTTCAATGAAGATAAACTCCTTAATGGTCTACACCGTGCATTAGAAAAACGCCCCGTCAGTACCGAGCAAGTTGATGAAGTGGTCAATATTATTAAATCGCAATTACGTGCCACCGGCGAGCGTGAGATTTCCAGTCACCTGATTGGCGAATGCATTATGGAAGCGCTGAAAAAACTCGATAAAGTCGCTTACGTCAGATTTGCATCGGTATACCGTTCATTCGAAGATATTCGTGAATTTGGTGAAGAAATTGCCCGTTTGGGAGAGTGATATGAACCAATATCAGTTTAGCGAACAAGATTTCTCTTATATGACCCGAGCGATTGAGCTTGCCAAACAAGGACGCTTTACTACCACCCCAAACCCAAATGTTGGCTGTGTATTAGTAAAAAATGACGTTATTGTTGGTGAAGGTTTTCATCAAGTTGCCGGCCAAGGCCATGCTGAAGTGAATGCATTAGCAATGGCGGGTAGCCAAGCCTTTGGCGCAACTGCTTATGTCACGCTTGAACCTTGTAGCCATTTTGGTCGCACACCGCCGTGTGCCGAAGGTTTAAAAGCTGCTGGCGTGGTAAAAGTAATTGCTGCTATGGTTGATCCAAATCCGCAGGTGGCCGGTAAAGGTTTAGCTATTTTAGCGGACGCGGGCATTGAGGTTGCGTCAGGTTTGTTAGAACAACAAGCAAGGCTGTTAAACCGTGGCTTTTTAAAGCGCATGGAGCAAGGTATGCCATTTATTACCTGCAAAATGGCCGCAAGCCTTGATGGTAAAACGGCACTTAAAAACGGTCAAAGTAAGTGGATAACGGGCCCTAAGGCTCGCCAAGATGTGCAACTACAGCGCGCACAAAGCTGCGCTATTTTAACCGGTGCGGACACAGTATTAGTTGATAATGCAAAACTCAATGTTCGTGTTGATGAGCTGCCAGAGCCGTTACCAACGCAATTACCTGTACGCCAACCTGTACGTATTATTATTGATTCACAAAATCGTTTAACACCTGAGCTAGCATTATTTAGCATTGCCAGTGAAGTAATTATTCTTACCACTGAACTTGATAAATCACAGCAATGGCCTCATTACGTAAGCCATATTGTAGTACCAGAAAAAAATAATAAAGTTGATTTAGTGGCTGCCATGAAACTTCTAGCGCAGCAACAGTTTAATCATATTTGGTTAGAGGCAGGGGCAACCTTAGCGGGCCAAATGACTGAATGTAATTTAATTGATGAATATATTGTTTATCTGGCGCCGAAGTTGTTAGGGAATGACGGCAAAAGCTTACTAAACTTTACAGAGCTGACAAGTATGCAGGACGTTGTTAATTTATCAATTAATGAGTGTGTGTGTATCGGTGACGATATTCGTATCACGGCGACACCACGCAAAGCCTCATCTAAACCAAATAACTAAAGAGTAACCACTATGTTTACTGGGATCATCGAAGCAACGGGCACTATTAGCGAGTTACAACAAAAGCAAGGCGATTTAGCTATCCGCATTAAAAGTAATAACCTTGATATGGCCGATGTAAATTTAGGCGATAGCATTGCAACTAATGGGGTTTGCTTAACGGTTGTGGCCAAGCACAGTGATGGATTTAGCGCTGACTTATCAAATGAGACGATTAGTTTAACGGGATTTGCTCACTATAAACAAGGGCAAACTGTAAACCTTGAGAAAGCCATGCAGCCAGTATCTCGTTTAGGTGGTCACTTAGTTTCAGGGCATGTTGATGGCATCGCGACTATTACCGCAATTACGCCTAATGCGCGTGCCGTTGAGTACTGGTTAAGCACCGATGTACAACTAATGAAATATATTCCTTATAAAGGCTCGGTATGCATTGATGGTATTAGCCTAACAGTAAATGCAGTAGCAGATAATAAATTTAAACTGACAATTGTGCCGCACACTAGTGAGCAAACAACTATTGCTGATTTTAAAGTAGGCACGCAAGTGAACTTAGAAGTAGATCAAATCGCGCGTTATTTAGAGCGTTTGATCAAAGGGGCAGAGCAGCCAGCTAGTTCAGATATTTCAATGAGTTTACTCGCCCAAGCCGGTTTTATTAAATAAACGCACTCCACAACTTACACGAGCAGATTATGAATTTACACAGCGCACAAGAAATTATTGATGACATTAAAGCCGGTAAAATGGTTATTTTAATGGATGATGAAGACAGAGAAAATGAAGGCGATTTAATTATCGCAGCCGAGCACATTAGTGCTGAAGCGATCAATTTTATGGCCACTCATGGTCGTGGTTTAATTTGCCTAACAATGACTCAAGAGCGCTGTGAGCAACTTGATTTACCATTAATGGTAAAAAACAATGGTGCGGCATTTTCGACTAACTTTACGATGTCGATTGAAGCATCGAAAGGTGTGACTACGGGGATTTCTGCTGCTGATCGCGCTCGTACTGTGCAAGCTGCGATTGCCAAAGGTGCTGTACCAAGTGATATCGTTCAACCTGGGCATATCTTTCCTATTATGGCACAACCAGGTGGCGTATTAACGCGTGCCGGTCACACTGAAGCCGGTTGTGATTTAGCCCGCTTAGCCGGTTTAGAGCCTTCATCAGTAATTGTGGAAATTCTTAATGCTGATGGCACCATGGCGCGTCGTCCTGATTTAGAAGTATTTGCTGAGCAACATAATATCAAAATTGGCACTATTGCTGATTTAATTGAATACCGTAACATGAATGAAACCACCATTGAGCAAGTGGCAAAATGTAAGTTGCCAACCGTACATGGTGAGTTTGATTTAGTTACTTATAAAGATACCATTGACGGCCAGTTACATTATGCGCTGTTAAATGGTGAGGTTAAAACGAATGAACCAACCTTAGTACGGGTTCATTTAAAAAGTACCTTCAATGATATTTTGTTATCTGATCGCAGTGCCGATAGAAGCTGGGGCTTGTCAGATGCCATGGCTTATATTGCAAAGCATCAAGGTGTGTTAGTTATTCTAGGTAAGCAAGAATGCACCGAAGAACTAGAAGCGACAGTCAAAGCGTTTGCTGCAGAAGATGCTGGTGAGACGGTCGCGCATCGTAAATTCCAAGGTACTTCACGCACCGTAGGCGTAGGGTCACAAATTTTAGCTGACTTGGGCATTGAAAAAATGCGTTTGATGAGCTTGCCTAAAAAGTACCATGCGTTATCGGGCTTTCACTTAGAAGTGGTTGACTACGTAGAGCCACAATAAGCACAACGCTTAAACTAGGCTATTATTTTATTTATATGGTATGATGCGCAGCAATTTTTGCGCAATCGCAACCGCTTGAACTTATTTTTTAGGGTTATCGAATGAAAATTATTGAAGGTAATAAATACGCTCCTGGCAAGAAATTCGCTATCGTTATTTCTCGTTTTAATGACTTTATTGGTAGCAGCCTATTAGCTGGTGCTGTTGATGAATTAAAACGTACTGGTGGTGTATCTGATGATGATATTACCGTAGTTTATGTACCAGGTGCGGTAGAATTACCTTTAGCGGCGAAACGCGTTGCAGCAAAAAAAGAGTATGATGCAATCATCGCTTTAGGCGTTGTGATCAGAGGTGGTACACCACATTTTGATCTTGTCGCTGGCGAATCAAATAAAGGCTTAGCGCAAGTGTCGCTTGAGTATGATATCCCGATTGCATTTGGCGTATTAACCACTGAAAGCATTGAGCAAGCGATTGAACGCGCTGGCACTAAGATGGGCAACAAAGGCGGCGAAGCTGCTTTAGGCGCACTTGAAATGGTTAATGTGTTAGATAAAATTTAAGTTTAAGGAATTTTTGTGAAACCAGCAGCAAGACGTAAAGCACGTATCTTAGCACTTCAAGCCGTTTATTCTTGGCAATTAAGTGGCAATGCCATTGCCGATATCGAACAACAAATGTTGATCGAAAACGATGTGACTAAAATTGATGTTGAATACTTTAAAGATCTTTCGCGTGGTGTTGCTATAAATCATAAGCAACTAGACGAAGCAGTATCGCCACATTTAACTCGTCCATTTAACGAGTTAGACCAAGTTGAACGCGCTATTTTACGTTTAAGCAGCTATGAGCTGAAATTCCGTGAAGATGTACCTTATAAGGTTGCTATCAACGAAGGTATTGAGCTTGCTAAGATATTTGGCGCTGAAGACAGCCATAAATTTGTTAATGGTG
This sequence comes from Pseudoalteromonas sp. SG41-1, assembly GCF_014164575.1. NCBI lineage: Bacteria > Pseudomonadati > Pseudomonadota > Gammaproteobacteria > Alteromonadales > Pseudoalteromonadaceae > Pseudoalteromonas > Pseudoalteromonas sp. SG41-1. The sequence continues at coordinate 17,602 of NZ_JACJFL010000026.1, read as the reverse complement.
TACTTGATAAAGCGGTAAAGCATTTACGTAAGTAATGCGACCGTAAAAGGAGAGCCGGCATAGGCCGGCTTTTTTGTGTATGAAGGAATTTGAATTAATAAATCGCTACTTTAAAGGTCGTGGCATAACTCGTCGCGATGTTAATTTAGGGATTGGTGACGATTGTGCATTGGTTACTGTTCCTGAAAATTGTCAGTTAGCGATTACCACCGATACACTGGTAGCAGGCGTACATTTTTTTGATGACATCGATCCGCGTGCATTAGGCCATCGTGCTCTTGCCGTAAACTTAAGTGATTTAGCTGCTATGGGGGCTGAGCCTACGTGGGTTTCGGTTGCTTTAACGTTGCCAAATATTGATGTTGAGTGGCTGGAAGAATTCACCGAAGGCATGCATGAAATCGCAGAGTATTTTAATGTGCAAATCATTGGAGGCGATACCACGCAAGGGCCGTTAACAATTACTATTTGTGCTAAAGGTACAGTGCCTGCAGGTAAAGCACTGCGCCGAAGCGGTGCTAAAGTAGGTGACTGGGTTTATGTTACAGGGCCGCTAGGTGATGCCGGGCTTGCGATTGAAGCTCGTAAGCAAGATATTAAGATTGCTCCAGAGCACTTAAGGTACGTTAATCAACGATTTGATTACCCAACTCCGCGTGTTGCTGCGGGGCAAGTATTACGCGGTTTAGCATCATCAGCGATTGATATCTCAGATGGTCTATTGGCAGATCTTGGACATATTTTAGCTCTGTCGCAAGTTAGCGCTTGTATTGATGTGAATAAAATACCAACCTCGGATGCATTGCGTGCTACTTTAGAACGAGATCAACAACTGCCGTTTATCCTCAATTATGGCGATGACTATGAGTTGTTATTTACGGTACCTGATAGCAATAAAAGTATGCTGGAAATGAAATTGCGCCAGTATGGTGTAGATGCAGCCTGCATTGGACAAATAAAAAGTGGTGAAGGCGAAGTTGAGCTGATGCTCGATGGCGAAAAATTAGCATATGATGATGCTGGTTTTGAACACTTCACCAAGGAGTCGGTTTGAATAAACCTGCATTATTTAATTTAAAGCGCCCTCATCAATTTTTTGGTTTGGGCTTTGGTTTAGGGTTAGCGCCTAAAGCGCCGGGTACGTTTGGTACCTTTGCTGCGCTACCGTTTATTTTTACTACTATGTATTTCCCGCTGTGGTTACAAATTGTATTTGCGGTGGTTATTAGTATTTTTGGTATATGGGCATGTGGCAAAACCGCTGATGATCTGGGCGTACATGATCATCCCGCGATTGTATGGGATGAAGTTGCCGGATTTTACATTACCATGATCGGAGCTGCATTAAGTTGGCAGTCTTTGTTAGTGGGTTTTTTGTTATTTCGTTTTTTTGATATCGCTAAACCAGGTCCTATTCGCTTTCTTGATAAGCGGGTTCATGGTGGTGTAGGTATTATGGCGGATGATGTTTTAGCTGGTATATTTTCTTTAATTTGTGTTCAGGCATTGTTTAAAATGGGTTATTTGCCCTTTTAACCTTAGTTTTGCAACGAGGTATTGACGTTATGATGCGATTTTTATTGGTTATTATTGTGCTGTTCTGCAGTATGCCAAGTAAGGCGTCAATTACCGACTATGTTGTAAAACAATGGAATATGCAAAATGGCTTACCATCGCAGTCACTTAAAAGTGTCGTGCAAGATAAGCAAGGCTATATGTGGCTGGGAACTCAGTTTGGCCTCAGTCGCTTTGATGGCAATACATTCACTAATTACAATACCTTAAATAGTAATTTTTTACCCAGTAACGGCATTAATAAATTACTTGTCGATAGCGAAGGCTATTTATGGATTGGTACTAAAGATGGTATTGTGGTCATCGATCCCACCACTATGGCAGCGCAAGAGTTTAGTGTAAAAGGCCCTGTACGCGATGTTATCGAAGATGCGAAAGGCAGTATTTGGATAGCAGCGAATGGCCTGTACTTTGTATCTCGCAATCAGATCAATGTCAGCGCAGTGCATGACTTACTAGTCCCTGTGATGAGTGCCAGTTCAGTAAAGCAGATTGTTGGTACTGTCAGTCAGCTGGCATTATCGCCAGAAGGGATCTGGCTGGTGAATGAACGATACTTGCTACGGTTAACTAATTCCTCCTCTGATTTTGCAAAGTTACGCTTAGAACTAACTGCTAAGGTATCGATACCTGAGCGTTTAGCACAAACGATTATTCACGATTTAGCATGGCTGGAAGGAAACTTATATTTAGCGTCAGAGCTCGGTGCTTACTTTTTAGATTTAGATGACGAGTTAAGGCCTTTTCCACTTCCCAATGCGAATAACTCAGCGGTTTATAAATTTATGAGTGACTCAAATGGAGCACTGTGGATTTCGACCTATGGGCGCTTACTGTTTCGAGACAACTCCGGCGATTGGCAATGGGTTGAACCGAGCCAACTTGACCAAAGTATTTGGTTTGCTGATTTATATCGCGATAATGATAATAATATTTGGCTTGCGAGTTTTAGTGAAGGATTATGGCTTGCGCACGAAGGCAGAATAGAACGTCACTCAGCTATATCACAAATGACCGAAGCGGTTATGGCCATTAGCCAAGCGCCCGATGGGAGATTGTGGGTCGCTAACCGCAGTGGTGTAGGCTACTTTGATTTAGATAAAAACTTTATCAATCAAATCCCAAGTAATCAATACGGACGTGCAGCCGTGCATGATTTACAGTTTGATGGCTCACGGTTATATATCGCCACTGGGCGTGGTGTGTATATTTATGAAAACAACACCTTGTTCACTGTCCCTGGACGCGCTTTAAAAGATAACCCGGTGTTTGCGATTAGTCGCTCCAGCAAAGGAGGCTTTTGGCTTGGTACTGGCCGGGGTATGTATCGGCTTAGTTACGGTGGTTTAACCCCATTTGCTTATAACGCATTTTTAGGCAGTAAGTTTATTACTTATGTCGTTGATGAAGCTAATTTTGGTTTAATTGGCACTAGCAAAGGCGCTTACTACTTTACTGATCGTGGTATTGAAAAAATTGGCGATCAAACGAGTCTTGAAAGTGCTTATGTTACAAGCATCTTAAACATTGATGGAGTTGGTATATTAATCGGCTCATTAAATGATGGTTTATTTTATCGAAGCACACAAGGGCATTGGCGTCAGTTAGATGCTACCAATGGCTTACCTTACGGTTCTATTTTTAGTTTACGTTATGATGAAAAGCTCAAGCGCATATGGGTTAGTACCATGAAAGGTGTCTACCGAATGCCGGTTGAGCAGTTTAGTAACGATATTGAAAGCTTAAAAGTAGAGCAGGTTATTTCGTCATACGATCGTCAACTAGACGGTAAGGCCAGCCAGTGTTGTACCGGCCTTGGCCATGATGCTGTGGCGGAGTTAGGTAATTCAATGTGGTATCCGAGCCTACAGGGGGTCGTGGAGATCCCTAAGGATATTGAGCTGTTTGGCGTTAAACCATTACAGCCAAAGGTTGAGAGTTTAAATACTGGGATACGTAAACTTGCAACAGCTGCATTAGGGCGTAATCCTGAATTAGAAATCGATGAACGTGATATCACCCTTAAATATACAGCGATAGACTATTATGCACCGACCAGTATTGAGTTTCGCTATCGTTTAACTGGTTTAGACAGCGATTGGCGTTATGCTAATACCCGTCGTGAAGCTATTTATACCAATTTACCGCCTGGTGCATTTTTGTTTCAACTTGAGGCTAAACGACAAGGTGAAGGCTGGCAGAAGGCGCAACGTACGGAATATTCATTTGTGGTACCAAGACGGTTTGATGAAACAATTTATTTTCGGTTGTTGATCACTGGTAGTTTTATTTTATTATTTTATTTAGTGTTTTGGGTATTTAGAAAGCAAGAGCGCCGTAAGCAAACCGCGCTTGAAAGTCTGATCACGGAGCGCACCGGGGAGCTGCGACAAGCTAATGATAAGCTAAATCAAGTTAACTCACAGCTAAAGCTTATGAGTCACTCAGATGAGCTTACTGGGCTGAGAAGTCGTCGCTTCTTATTTGATCAACTACCAAAAGATATAGAGCACTTTCAGCGTAACTCACAATCATTACAAGCGCAGGGAAAATCCTTGGTGTTGCTAATCATTAATTTTGATAATTTTAGCCGCATTAATGACGCTTATGGACCGATTGGTGGTGATAGTTGTTTGCAGCAAATGGCTGCATTGCTTAACTCTCGTACGCAAGGATCCGATTATGTTGCCCGTTGGAGTGGTGATGAATTCTTGTTACTGCTACGTGACTTTAAACGCACTGCAATCGACAGTTATGTTGCACAGCTGTGTAAAGTAATTGCTGATCACACATTTAAGTTGCCCAGTGGTGACAGTATAAACTTGACTGCATCGATTGGCTTTTCATTTTACCCATTACCATTATTAGGTGGTCAGGTTATTGGTTGGGAAACCTCTGTCAACTTAGCGGATATCGCGCTACATCAAGTTAAAAAGCGCGGTGGCGATGGTATTGCAAACATCACCTTTGATGAACAGTTAGATGCCTTTGAATTTGAGCAAACCAACAATGTTGAGCAACAACTGAGTGTATTACAAGCTAATGGTTTAGCAGATATCAAAGTGTGGATGCGCTAATTGGCTAATTATGCGTTTGCTTATTCTAAGACTGCTGTTAGTTAAATATAGAAATGCCTTAACTCGAAAAGTTAAGGCATTGGGAGGCCAACTAAAGGCAGTTAATTTAACTGTCCTTGATGGTTAGCGATTTAGCCAGCTTGGTAAAATAGCAACAGACTCAGGAGCTGTGAATGAGTAGCTTACGCTGGCTGCAATATCACCGCTGGGGCTATTGAGAATATTATCAAACCGCATGACTAAGCCATTTGATTTTTCGGCTACGTATAAATGATTGCCGGTAAACATAATATCGACAGGATTACCGAGCATGGTTGCAGGTCCGGCGATATTGACACTGACATTGTTCAAACCTGATCCGGTTCCTGCATTATTTAATACAAACAATTTACCATCAGTGGCGTCAGCGGCACTGCCTACATCTGAGACAATTAATGAGTCACTTAGTGGATCGTAATCAATGCCATGTATATTGGTAGGGGCTGGGAATGCGACTCCTGCTGTTGCGGGTGTAATTAAGCGATCTTCCCCGGTTACAGTGCTCATACCCGCCATTAGCTTGCTTTTAACTTCATCAAAAACAGCAATAGTCCCATTGGTTAATGCCACAAATGCTCTATCAGTAGTGACATCATAGTCAACATCCCATGGACGTGCACCACCGCTTGCTGTGAGCGTCAAAAGGGGCGTTACATCACCCGTAGTACATGTTGAGAATATTAATATTCCCGGTGTTGTGGCATTGTTTTCAGCGACAAAAATCATCCCACTGTCTGATGCTACATCAATACCTTTTGGCGAGATTAGGCCGGTATTACTGCCGCTGATGATAGAATCTTGGCTTAGTGTAAATACCTCGCCATCACGGTGCATCGCGACTTTATTGGAAATAACAATTCCACCTACAGAGGTTGTGCTGTTATCAAAGCTCGCATAGCTGTTACCGGCTTTATCAAAGGCAACACTTTCGATTGTTTGACTTGCATTATAACTGCCAATTTCACTTGTTAACTGTGCATTTAGACGTGAAATTTGTCCTGTTGTAGGGCCTGCCGCGCTTGGATTACTGCTTACAGCAATACCCATCAATGGCATATTAGTCATATAACTGTCAGATACATCAGGCATATCATTATGCATCACTGTTGCGGTTATTGACTCTGGCTTAATCGTTGCGGTGACGCTATCTGGACTAATGTCACCACTGACGCCATTAAAGATATTGCTAAATACCAGAATTGCATCATTAGATTTTTCTGCAACGCGTAAGTCGCTACCAGTCAGGCTGATATCCACAGGGTTACCAAGCATAGTAGCAGGGCCAGCGATACTGCGAGCAACCGTGGTATTGCCAGTAGCAAGGGATGCGTTGTTGATCACAAATAATGCGCCGTCGGTTGCATCACTGGCACTGCCGACGTCAGAAAGTACTAATTTATTTGTATCAGCATCATAAACGATACCATGAATATTAACGGAAACTTTGTTACCGCTTGCATCACTGGGTGTGATTGTACGAGTTGCCATAGCGGTAAAGCCACCATCTACATAATTATCGTATACTGCAACATCACCATTAGTGAGTGCCACATATAAGCGATCGTTTATATCATCGTATGTTACATCCCACGGTTTTGCGTCTGTAACTGTACTAGCTAAAGGCGCTGCATTTCCTGCGGCGGTAGCACCAAAGACAGTGATCTGCATGGCATTAAAGTCAGCGGCAAAAATGAGTCCGCGCTTATTTGATATATGAATACCTTTGGGATTGACTAACGTAGTGTTGCTGCCGGTAATGGTACGATCACGATTACTGTCAAACATACCCCCATCGGCACGGCTTAATACTTGGCAAACGGTGCTAAGAGCGCCATTACCAGAATCGCTGGCTTGAATTAAATTACCTAAGCTATCAAATGCAACACCTTCATTTGCACCACTATTAAATGTTTTTAACTTTGCAGCATTTTGATTAATCAAATCAACGGTGCCTGCATTATCAGCACCATTATTAGCCAAAATAAAAGTTGCGGCTGCAAATCCTGGAGTACCATCTGATCCATTCGTGCCATCGCTACCATTTGTACCATCAGCACCATCGACGCCGTCCATGCCCATTTCACCTTGCGGGCCTACAGCACCATCTTTTCCATCATCGCCACTACAGCCGGTTAAGCCAATCAAAATTGCTAGAGTAAGCGCAGACAAACAAAGTTTACTGGTCATTAATTGTGCGTGAATAGATTTGGTGCTTTCGCCTGATTTTAACGTTTTCATAACTTGTACCTTCTTAAATATTCCATCAAATGTGAACATACAAAGAGCTTGGCTTAAAACAGCTTATACCAATCGTGTTAAGTTGTTAGTCATTTATAGCGACGGATAAATAGAGTGATAACAAGGCATAAATTTTTATATGTAGTTGTTCTACATGAAAAATTCATAACGCCGTTAGCGCTTTATTTAGCACGCTAGAAAGGCTAAATATTTAAGTCGATTGGTATTAAATAAAAGCGTGAACACTTTGCTCACGAGCTAACCTCAGTGAATAAACGTGGCAGGGAAATAATTGGATGCAAGAAAGTTGAAAAAAAAGTGAGATTTTTTTAAATGTTTGAAAATAAATAACAAAGGAGCCTACGCTCCTTTGTTATTTTATTAACTTAAACGTTGGTTACTTAGTAATAAAGTTTTTTATGCTATCGAGTATACCTTGTGAGCCTAAGCCCATTTCATCGTGCATTTGCTCTTGCGTGCCATGCTTGATGAATTCATCGGGAATGCCTAAATTTAGGATGCTTACTGTTGCTTTGATAGCTGCTAAATATTCATTAACAGCAGAGCCTGCACCACCAACAATCGCGTTATCTTCAAGGGTTACAATGACGTCATGATCGGCTAATAAAGTGTCGATTAGTGCGCTATCAAGAGGTTTAACAAAACGCATATCAACGAGGCTGGCATTTAATTCATTGACTGCCAGTTGAGCGTTTTCAAGTAAAGTACCAAAGGATAAAACTGCGATTTTAGCACCTTGTTTAATCACACGACCTTTACCAATTTCAAGCTCAGTCATTTGCTCGCAGATTTCAGTTGTGCCAGCACTACCACGAGGATAACGAACTGCAACAGGGCTGTTACAACGATAACCAGTGTACAGCATTTGACGACATTCATTAGTATCACTCGGTGCCATGATAATCATATTAGGGATACAACGGATAAAGCTTAAATCGTATGCGCCTTGATGAGTTTCGCCATCAGCTCCAACAATACCAGCACGGTCAATTGCAAATAACACGGGTAAGTTTTGCAGAGCAACATCGTGAATAAGCTGATCGTAGGCACGTTGTAAAAAGCTTGAATAAATAGCGACAACTGGTTTTAAGCCTTCGCAGGCAAAACCTGCGGCTAAAGTAACCGCGTGTTGCTCGGCAATGGCAACATCAAAATATTGCTCAGGGTATTCTTTTGAAAAATGCACCATGCCTGAGCCTTCACGCATAGCCGGGGTGATTGCCATAAGCTTTTCATCTTGACTTGCCATGTCACACAACCAATCGCCAAATACTTTAGAAAAAGTCGCAGCGCCTGGTTTTGATTTTGGTAGGCTGGAAATCGCAGGGTCGAACTTAGGTACGCCGTGATAGCCTATTGGATCTGCTTCTGCTGGTTTATAGCCTTTACCTTTCTGGGTTTTGATATGCAGTAACTGCGGCCCTTTTAGGTTACGCATATTGCGCAGTGTATCAACCAACATGTTTACATCATGACCATCAATTGGGCCAATGTAATTTAAGCCTAACTCTTCAAAAAAGGTGCCTGGGATAACCATGCCTTTTAAGTGCTCTTCCATGCGGCTGGCTAATTCTTTTACTGGTGGCACGCCAGATAGCAGCTTTTTACTACCTTCACGAATGTTAGTGTAAAAACTGCCTGATAAGATACGAGCGAAATGATTAGTTAGTGCACCGACATTTTCAGAAATCGACATTTCGTTATCGTTTAATATGATCAGCATGTCAGATTTAACATCACCTAAGTGATTCATTGCTTCAAACGCCATGCCCGCGGTAATCGCACCATCACCAATAACCGCTACTGTTTTTCGTCCTTTGCCTTCTTTTTGCGCCGCAATTGACATGCCTAAAGCAGCAGAAATCGAGGTGCTTGAATGGCCAACACTAAAAGTGTCGTAGTGGCTTTCTTCACGAAATGGAAACGGATGTAAACCGTCTTTTTGGCGGATCGTGTGCATTTGATCACGGCGCCCTGTGAGAATTTTATGTGGGTATGCTTGATGGCCTACATCCCATACTAAGCGATCTTCAGGGGTGTTATATACATAATGAAGCGCTACAGTAAGCTCAACTGTGCCTAAACCTGATGCTAAGTGACCACTACTTTGCGAGACTGAGTTTAGTAAGTAATCACGTAACTCATTACTAAAAGCAGGTAATTTGTCTTGCGCTAAATCACGCAACTGGGCTGGTTCGTCAACCAAACCTAATAATGGATACTTGCTACTATCAAGTGTCATGATTTTTAATACATCCTTCGCTAACCAGAGGTCATTATAGCGTAATATTACTCTGATTCTTTAGTTATTTTGTACATCATTACTTGCTCAAGCTAGAGCCTAGAATTAATAATCGCGTTCAACAATATATTTTGCCAAGTTTTCTAGCTCAGAAGTGTCAGCATCTATTGCTGCTAACGCATCGAGTGCGCATTTTAGTAATGATTGTGCTTTTTGTTTTGCACCTGTAAGCCCAAGTAGAGCAGGGTAGGTCGCTTTATTTGCTGCAACATCGGAGCCTTGTGGTTTACCTAAGACTTGGGTATCACCTTCGATATCAAGAATATCGTCTTGCACCTGAAAAGCCAGCCCAATTGCATCACCAAACTGTTTTAATTGTAATAATGTTTGTTGATTTGTATCAGCTGCGCATAATGCACCTAAAGTAATTGCACAATTTAACAAAGCACCTGTTTTTAATTTATGGATACGTTCGAGCTCAGCTAAATTGACTAATTTGTCAGTCGCTGCAATATCCAGTGCTTGACCACCGACCATACCTTCAATACCCGATGCTTTGGCAAGTGCTGCAATCATTTTTAACTGTTGCTGTGCAGGAACGTTAAATGAATGGTTAGCAATTAAATCAAACGCTAATGTTTGCAGCGCATCACCGGCTAAAATAGCATGAGCTTCGCCATAGACAATATGGCAAGTCGGTCTACCACGTCGCAGGTCGTCGTCATCCATCGCGGGTAAATCATCATGAACTAACGAATAACTATGAATACATTCAATAGCAGCAGCCAACACGTCTAAATCTTGTTTATTTGCGCCAAGCATTTTTCCCGTGGCATACACTAAAAATGGTCGTAATCGTTTACCGCCATTTAAAACGCTGTAGTGGGTGGCTTGTTTGATGCTTTGCTCGGTATCGAGCGGTTGCTCAAAATACCGATTGAGAGTGGCTTCAACATCTTGTTGAGCACATTTTATTTGCTCTGTTATTAACACCCGTTATTCCAAATCATTATCAAAGTTAGTAAGTGGTGACTGACTATCACTACCCATTAAAATCGCTACTTTTTGTTCAGCTTGTTGTAACTTACTTGAAGATGCGCCGGCTAAAGCAATACCGCGTTCAAACTGTTTTAATGATTGCTCAAGGGAAAGCTCTCCTTGCTCCATTTCTGTGACGATTAAGGATAATTCATCAAGCGCTTGCTCGAAGCTTAGGTTCTCTGGTTTTTTCGTCGCCATACTGATTTAACTTAGATGATAGAAATGTGAGGCCAATTTTAGGGGGAATGCTAAACTAGGTCAAAGGGTGATGCATTTTTTTTGAATAATTAATTGTTTTCTTGCCACTTTTAATTATTTATACCTTTACTTAAGCCTTGCAGGTTATCAATGGTAGCTTAAAATGCTAAACAGGGTTGAAAACTTTCATTTCATTTTTTTCATTAAATGGTTTAAGTAATTCAATAGATTGCCGATAAGCTGTTAATAATAAAAATTTGTTGCTGGTAGCAACAAAGCATCGATTCCTCTGGAGGGGTAAGTGGATTTAGCAACCATTATAGGTATTCTCGGAGCTATTGGTCTTATTGCTATGTCAATGGTACTAAGTAGTGGCGGCGAAGTGGCTATGTTTTATAACACGCCATCGGTGGTTATTGTTTTCGGTGGTTCGATTTTTATAGTGTTATCAAACTATACGATGAGTCAATTCCTCGGTATCGGTAAAGTCGCGGCTAAAGCCTTCATGTTCAAAATAGAGTCACCTGAAGAGCTTATCGAAAAAGCAGTTGAACTTGCAGACTCGGCCCGTAAAGGCGGATTTTTAGCACTAGAGGAAGCAGAAATACCCAATGCGTTTATGCGTAAAGGGGTTGATATGCTTGTTGACGGTCATGACGCTGATGTTGTTCGTGCCACCTTGCAAAAAGATATTTCTCTTACTTCTACTCGTCATGAATCGGGGGCCGGTTTGTTTAAAGCGCTTGCCGATATTGCGCCTGCGATGGGGATGATCGGTACTTTGATTGGTCTAGTTGCGATGTTGTCGAATATGGATGACCCTAAAGCGATTGGTCCTGCGATGGCGGTAGCGCTTTTAACAACATTATATGGTGCGTTTTTAGCAAACGTGGTGGCAATTCCTATCCAAGTAAAATTGGAATTGCGTAAAGACGAAGAAGCAATGAATCAGCGGCTAATTTTAGATGCGGTATTAGGTATACAAGATGGCCAAAATCCAAAAGTCATCGAAGGTATTTTGAAAAACTACCTAGCTGAATCAAAACGAAAAGTGGATACTGAGGAGTAAGCATGTCAGATCAAGAGTGCAAGTGTCCACCACCCGGGTTACCAGCATGGATGGGTACCTTCGCGGATTTGATGTCACTATTGATGTGCTTCTTTGTACTTTTACTCGCGTTTTCAGAAATGGATGTACTTAAATTTAAACAAATCGCAGGCTCAATGAAGTTTGCCTTTGGTGTACAAAATAAAATAGAAGTAAAAGATATTCCCAAAGGAACATCCGTTATCGCGATGGAGTTCACCCCAGGTAAACCTGAACCTACCCCAATCGAAACCATTCAACAGCAAACTGTCGAAATGACCCAGCAAATGCTTGAGTTTCAGGCTGGTGATGAAAGCTCCGCTGGCGGTCGTCAAGAGCAACGCGGTAATAAGCGTGGCGGTGAGTCACAAAGTACAGCGCAACAACAAGCATCAGAACAATCTATTTCTGCAGCTGATCAAGAGCAGGTTAATGAGTTAGTTAAAAAGATAGCCCAGCAATTGGAACAACAAATCATGGATGGTGCTGTTGAGTTGGAATCATTAGGTCAGCAAATTATTATTCGTATTCGTGAAAATGGTTCATTTCCATCTGGGAGTGCATTTTTACAACCTAAGTTTAAACCAATCATTCGTGATATAGCTGCGTTACTAAAAGATGTGCCAGGTGAAATTACGGTGTCTGGTCATACTGATGATTTTCAAGTTTCGAATGAGCTGTATACCAATAACTGGGACTTATCATCGAAGCGTGCAGTTGCGGTTGCAACTGAAATGCAAAAAGCGCAAGGCTTTGATAAAACCAGAATGGTTGTTGTCGGTCATGCCGAAACTCGACCACTTGTTCCAAATGATTCTGATGCGGATAGACGACGTAATCGCCGCGTGGAAATTTCAATAATGCAAGGCAAGGCTAAGGAGTCAGATCCGATAGATGTGCGTTAAGATGCTTGGCAAAGTACCTAATTTAGCTTAAAGTAGTTTTTTAACAAGTGTAACGGAGTGTCTGATGAAAAACGTTGATAAATATAGCTATATGCCGGGTAATGGCAGTGGTGACGATGATAAAAAGCCAGACTAATCATGCCTGATTGGTTTTTAGGTGCTATATCATTACTTAATAAAAGCTGGGTGTTTTTTTTAAGCCCAGCTTTTTTGGTTTTTTATCTTCGCAAAGACTGGCTCGCTTTACGTTTTACTTTAGTGACTGGGTTATTTTTCTTATATGGAACCTTGATACATAATAGCCTTAGAGAGTTAGATGACCCTTATATTTGGCGTTATGTAGTTTGGGCTTTTAATGATATTGCTTGGATGGCTTTGATTGCTTACTGGGCTATTAAAGATAAAGTGTATCTTTGGCAAAGTGTGATCGGTCAATTGGTTGTAATTAGTGCGCCTATCTTACAATTATTTAGATTAGTGGATCGCCACCTTTGGGATTTATCGTATAGCACTATGCTATATAAAACGTTATTACCGTTAATCAATATTGGCACTGTCGTTGTGTGCTACCTTCCTCTGTTGTATTTATTTATGCGAAAAAATCGCAGTTTAAAGAGCTAATCATTAACTATTTGTAGATTAAATTACGTGTGCTAAACTACTGTTTAAATAACCAGTTGTTGATAGTGCCCTATGAAACTTTATATAGCCGAGAAGCCATCTTTAGGTCGTGCCATTGCCGATGCGCTACCAAAGCCTCATAAAAAACATGATGGCTATATTGAAGTGGCTAATGGCGATTGTGTTTCTTGGTGTATAGGTCACTTGCTCGAGCAAGCAGAGCCTGATGATTATAATGAGCAATATAAAAAATGGCGCTTTGATGACTTACCGATTATCCCACAGCAATGGCAGTTAAAAGCAAAATCTAAAACTCGTAAGCAACTTACGGTACTTAAAAAGTTAATCAAACAAGCTGATCAACTTGTTCATGCTGGTGATCCAGACCGAGAAGGGCAATTACTTGTTGATGAGGTGATTGAGCAAGTTAAACTTAGCCAAGCCAAAAAACAGCAAATTCAACGTTTATTGATCAGTGATTTGAATGTTAGCGCGGTTAAAAAGTCGCTGCAAAACGTTCGCTCTAACCGTGAATTTATTCCACTTAGTGTATCTGCTTTGGCGCGTTCGCGAGCTGATTGGCTGTTTGGTATGAATTTAACGCGCGCCTATACGCTTGCAGGTCAAAAAGCAGGGTTTGGTAATGTATTATCAGTAGGGCGTGTACAAACACCGATATTAGGATTGGTTGTCCAGCGTGATAACGAGATTGCTAATTTTGTGCCAAAACCTTTTTATGAAGTATTAGCTCATTTAAGTACCGAAAATAAAGAGCCGTTTACAGCAAAGTGGCAACCAAGCAAAGCGTGTGAACCTTATCAAGATGAAGAGGGGCGAGTGCTCCATCGAGGCCTTGCTGAGAATGTTGCGTCGCGAATTTCTAATCAATCAGGTGAAGTTACGGCGCTTGAACAAAAGCAGAAAAAGCAACAAGCACCTTTGCCGTATAATTTGTCAGCGTTACAAATTGATGCTGCGAAAGCTTTTTCAATGCCTGCACAAAAGGTATTGGATATTTGTCAAAATTTATATGAGCGTCACAAGCTAATTACCTATCCACGTTCAGACAATCGTTACTTGCCCAAAGATCATCACCAAGAAGCAGCCAGTATAATAAAGGCAATTGCCATCAATGGCGGGCAAAATGACACTCATTGCCAAGGCGCAGATGTGAGTAAACGCAGTAAGTGTTTTAACGACGCTAAGGTAGCTGCGCATCATGCCATTATTCCTACCGCTAAGCAGCAAAAGTCAGCAAGTTTGAGCGTTGAAGAAGGTAAAGTGTATGGTCTTATTAGCCGTCATTATCTGATCCAGTTTTATCCAGACTACATTTACAATGAAACAAAGGCTGAAATAACAATTAATGGTGGTATCTTTAAAGCCAACGCAAAACAAGATGTAAGTTTAGGCTTTAAAGCGTTAATGGGAAAAACCGCATTAAAAGATGAGCAGATATTGCCGCCATTAATTAAAGGGCAACAGTTGCAGTGTGAACGCGGTGAAGTAATTGATAAAATGACCAGCCCGCCAGCTCATTTCAATGATGCAACGCTGCTTAGTGCAATGACAGGTATTAGTCGGTACGTTAAAGATCCAGAAATCAAAAAAATACTCAAAGAAACAGACGGCTTAGGAACCGAAGCAACCAGAGCGGGTATTTTAGAGTTATTATTTAGAAGACAATTTTTAAGACGTCAAGGTAAACTCATTTTAGCAACCGATACAGGTAAAGCATTGATCAGTGCGTTACCGCATGGTTTAGCCAGCCCAGACCTAACCGCAAAATGGGAAGCATCGTTGGGCGACATAGCAGAACAACAAATGAGTTATCAACAATTTTTAAATCCTTTATTAGTGGATTTAGCGGCTTTTGTGGAACTTGCCAAAAATTGTGATAGCAACGTATTTGCACAATTACCAAAAACGCCGCAAAAGCGGCGTTTTACAAGAAAAACTAAACCAAAAACAAAATCGGCTTAGTCATCCATTGCTAAGATTATTGATTAAACAAAGCCACCGCAGCGTTACTCATCGCAGTGATACCTGTGGGGATTGCAACTTTATAGTCAGGTGCAAATTTACTTGAATGTAGTGAAGGTAAAGTTGCCCCTGATGTTTGTGCCGCTTGATATTGAGCTTGCTCTACACCACCTAACCAAAATAAGGTGATAGGGATGTTTTTATCTGTGCGGCCATATAAACCAAAATCTTCCCCTGCCATAACCGCTTCGGTTTCAAGCACATTACTTTGTCCAATCGCCGAGCTAATCGCACTACGTACAATATTAGTTTGTGCAGGGTCGTTATATGTAGATGGGATTGACTCATCTTCATGTACATAAACCACAGGTATTAAGCTTTCATCCAATCCTGCACTTAATGCAATGCCTTTAGTTATACGTTTTATTGCTGCAATTTGTTGCTCGCGAATTTTAGGATTATAACTTCTAAGTGTCAGCTGTAGCTTTACTTCATTCGAAATTACATTATGTTTAGCTCCACCGTGAATTGAACCCACTGTAATTACTGAGGGTTCAAGAGGTGATAATTCGCGACTGGTAATTGTTTGCAGTGCCAACACGATCCGTGATGCGATAACAACAGGGTCAATAGTCATATGTGGGTAAGCACCATGACCACCTTTACCTTTAACCGTAATATCTACTGAATCCACACTGGCCATGGTGTACTCATTTTTCATACTGACTTGTCCTGCAGGAACACTCGCACTAACATGCAAAGCGATAACGTGATCAGGAGTCGGGTATTTACTAAATAAACCTTCTTTGAGCATCGCTTTTGCACCGCCACCCACCTCTTCTGCAGGTTGTGCCACCATCATTAAGGTTCCTTGCCATGCATCTTTATGTAGCATTAATTGTTGCGCAGTACCAATAAATGAACTCATATGAATATCATGACCACATCCGTGCATCACACCAACGTTTGCTCCTTCATCATTTATAACAGTGACTGTTGAAGCATATGATTTACCAGTTTGTTCTATGATTGGTAAGCCGTCTGTATCAGTACGGATCATTATTGTCGGGCCATCACCATTTTTATATAAGCCTACTACACCAAAGCCACCCACATTGTCGGTCACCTCATAGCCAAGCGCACGTAATTTGGTGGCAAGCTTTTCTCCCGTTTCTTGCTCATGGTATGAAAGTTCTGGGGACTGGTGTAAATCTAAGTAAAACTTTTCAATGGCAGGCATCGTTTTATCTAACTTCAGCTCCAAGGTTGTTGAGCTTGCTAATGGACTAAGCAGTATAAGTGCAGCGTATAGACTATGAAATTTCATAAAAGACCTTTTTGATTTATGGCTTGTGATTCTGGGCTTGTAATTATTATGTTTGCCTCCATATAAAACCCTAAATAGTCTGATATGGCAATCAATAGCAATGAATAATATGGTAAATGTTAATCCGCAAAATCTTCAACAAGTGCTGGGTGAAACATCACAACAAAAACTAGTCCTGTTAAGTTTCTTTTCAGCACAAAGTCCAGAGTGTCAATCTCAAGCAGCTATTTTACAGACAATAGCCAAAGATTATGGTGACTATATATTAGTTGCCACATTAGATTGTGATTTAGAGCAAGCACTCGCAGCACAACTAGCACAGCAAGTTGGACTACAAACATTACCAACCTTAGTGCTATTAAAAGATTCAGCACCTGTTGATGTATTAGCCGGTGCACAAGCTGAAACTCAAATCAGAGAAGCGTTAAGTAAACATTTACCGCAGCCTCATGAAATGTTGTTAGAACAAGCCAAGCAAGCACTGATCGCTCAGGATTTAAATCAAGCGTTTAATTTTGCCAAGCAGGCTTACGAATTAGACAATACAAATGCGCGTATAAAATTAGTATTGGCAGATATATGCATTCAAATTCATAAACTGGATGACGCGCAAGCTTTGTTAGCTTCAGTAAATGAAAATGAGCAAGATGCATACTTTACAAATATTCAAGCAAAGTGCGCACAAGCACTTCAAGCACAAGAATCGCCAGAGCTAAAAGCATTACAAGCGAAAGTTGAAAAGTATCCTAACGATCTTGAATTAAAAGTTGAACTAAGTGCAGCATACGACCAAGCAGGCAAAAAAGAGCAAGCGTTAGAGTTACTATTTACAGTGTTGAAAAAAGATTTGAATTTTGCCGATGCCAAGGTAAGTTATTTAGCTATTATTGCCTCTTTACCGGATGGTGATAGTTTAGCGGCTAAATATAGAAGAAAGCTTTACAGTATCCTCTATTAACAAGTTTTTATTTTGTTTTATGGAAAGCGCCGAAGTTAATGGCGCTTTTTTTATGCCAAAAACTTGCGAAATATCGATAATAGATAATACTGAAGATCCTTTCAGGGAAAAGTCGTTGTTATTTTGTACAGTTGACTAGGGGTTTTAGTGTGTTTAGCGCGTAAATTGAACGAACAGCACTTTATTTCAAGTTTTCTTTAAAAAACGCTTGCGTAAAATTCGCCGCGCCCTATAATGCGACCCCACTGAGACGGCAGACAGCAACGCTTAGCGAGGCAAGAGTTAATCAG
>NZ_JACJFL010000025.1:0-62720 GCF_014164575.1 Pseudoalteromonas sp. SG41-1 | reverse complement strand
TAAAGGCTAAAGGCTAAAGGCTAAAGGCTAAAGGCTAAAGGCTAAAAAGATAAAACCTTGCAGTTAACGCTGCAAGGTTTTTTCGTTTTGGCTGGTGACTTTACTTACTATCAATACCTACAAAGCTAATTCATCAATTTTGCTTTTTAATCTTGGTGATGCGAAATCTAAAAAGCTTTTCATTTTTTGTGGCATATATTTTCGAGATTTATGCAGTAAATGCACAGGAACTTTCGCGGGTTCAAATTCAGCTAATATGACCTCAAGCGCGCCTTGCTCAAGTGCATCTTTAACTTGGTAATGTAGCTGCTGGGTTACCCCTACTGAATTTATAGCAGCAGTAACAGCTGATTTACTATCCGTAATCGTTAATCGCGATGATATATTTACATTAAAAGCAATTGTAGAATCCGGAACAAGGTAACTCCAAGGTGGGGTTGTCATCGCCGTATTTAGTGATATACACGGGTAGTGAGTTAAATCAGCCGGTGTTTTTAACGTTTTATGGGCAGCTAAAATCGATGGGCTTGCACAGGTTACCACCCGAATTTCTCCTACTTGAGTGGCTATCATTGAGCTATTTGGTAGCGCACCAATTCTAACAGCCATATCAACATCATTATCAAACAGATTAATATTTCCATCCGACAAAATTAACTGCACATTTATGCTGGAATATAAGGACAAAAACTCAGTAACAATTGGCAATACATATAATCTTCCAAACATCACTGGTGCGGTGATGACCAACTCCCCTTTAGGCTCTGAATATTCACCTTTTACCCCTTGTTCGGCCTCTTCAACTTGCTCGATAATTGCTTTACAAGCACGAATATAATTTGCCCCAAAGTCCGTTAACGATAACTTTCTCGTTGTTCTATGTAATAGACGCACACCGAGCTGGTTCTCAAGTTCCGATATTTTTCGGCTCAGGGTTGGCAAAGGAACATTTAGCTCTTTACTTGCCGCAGAAAAACTACCAACTTCCACAACCTTAATTAACATAGATATTGCTTGTAACTTGTCCATTGATTATCTCATTTATTGAAAATATCCTTATCAAATTTACCGTATTATCTTTTAAATAACAAAATGTCATAGTGTCGCTATCAAATAAAGATAGGAAACATACTCTATGAACACTTTATCTCCTGTAAACCCTCAAGCAGCTCTTGCCTATGATCATGTTGGTATTCGAGTCAGCAATAGACAAAAATCAGTCCACTTTTATGAACGCCTTGGATTCAAAGAAACCTATCGCATTGCAGAAGGCGAAGCGAATGAGATGATTACAGCGGGCGGTGTTCGCATTAATCTTATTTTTAATGGTGCAAAAATAACAGGGCAAAAGAACACACTCCTTGATGAGCCGATAAAAAAACCAGGGATCACGCATCCTGCATTCATTATTAATAACATTAATGAATTTCAAGTTTGGTTATCTAAAGAAGGGCTCACAATCACTGAGGGACCAAAAAAACTCGGCCCGAGAAGAATCGCTTTATTTATCCGTGATCCTGATGGGAACGTTCTTGAGTTCAATCAATTATTATCAGAGGAGACAAAAAATGAAATTATATGATTTAGAGTTATCAGGCAACTGTTACAAAGTAAGGTTATTTGCCTCACTGATCCATACACCATTAAATATTATTCCTGTTAACTTTATGCAAGGCGAGCATAAGCAAAGTAAATTAATGAAATTAAACCCTTGGGGAGAAATCCCAATACTTGAAGATGGCAATATAGTGTTAAGAGATGGGCAAGCGATATTAGTTTATCTTGCCAATAAATATGGCGGTGAAGCATGGTGGCCTAGTGAAGCGCATTTACAAGCAGACGTTATGCAATGGTTGTCTGTCGCGGCTAATGAAATACAACATGGACCGAATAAAGCTCGGTTAATTAAAAAGTTTGCGGCCGAGTATGATCATACTCAATGTGTGCTGCAATCAAATAAAATACTTACATTAATCGATTCTCACCTTATGAATAACCATTGGTTAGCAGCGAATCGCCCGACTATCGCCGAGTGTGCAATTTATCCTTATATATCCATCGCCCATGAAGGAGATGTTGAGGTAGATAAATACCCGCATATTAAAGCGTGGATGAAGAGAATTGAGCAGCTACCTGGTTATATCCCTATGCCTGGTAACTAACATTGCCGCGTTTTATGCAGGCCTAAACAGTCGCTACATTAAGGTCGCCACGAAACCTTGCAGCTCTGTTGCAAGGTTTTTACACCCATGATTATTTAGCATGGCATGATCCAGTTATGGATGTTGTTTTAAGCATGACCAAGTAATTATTATTAGCTGGCACAAACCTTGTATTCACTTAATAACACTGAATAACAAGCACATTTTGTTTATGTTTACTGCGTAATTCGGTAATGATTACGTAGTCGGCTTTACATTTTTACAAGGAGGCACTGTGTCTAAGTCAGCAATTTTATATCGCATGGTAACCGATGAGCATATTTGCCCGTTCGGGTTAAAATCAAAAGATTTGTTAGCGCGTAATGGCTACGATGTTGATGATCGCCACCTTACTAGCCGCAAACAAACCGATGACTTCAAACAACAGCATGATGTAAAAACCACCCCACAAACCTTTATTGATGATAAACGTATAGGTGGGTACGATGATTTGCGCGATTTTTTCAATCTGACCAAAGCGGGTCAACAAGGCACAACTTACACGCCAGTGTTAGCTATTTTTGCAGTCACACTATTACTCAGCCGCGGGTTTAGCTATGCCAATGGCGACGCTTTATTGTCTATGCAAAACTTAATGCTGTTTATTGCACTGTCGATGGCGGTGTTAGCAATTCAAAAGCTACAAGATTTATATAGCTTTTCAAACTCATTTATTACCTATGACTTACTTGCCATGCGCGTTGTGCCTTATGCTTATGTTTATCCTTTTATTGAAGCCTATGTTGCCATCGGGATGGTGGCCAAACTTCCGGCCTTAGCGGTGGCGCCGTTCTCGTTATTTATTGGTGGTATTGGTGCGGTATCAGTATTTAAAGCTGTATATATAGATAAACGTGAACTCAAGTGCGCGTGCGTCGGTGGCAACAGCAATGTACCGCTAGGTTTTATCTCATTAACCGAGAATCTATTTATGATAACAGCGGGTCTTTGGATGCTAGTTAGTTGATAAAACATATAACGGTTTTGCCCCTTTATTACTGTTCTACCGTGGTTAAATCTGCAAAATTTAGTTAGTATGGTCGCGTGTTATTTTTTATTAACGCTCCATCAATTAGGAATTTATGAACAAAGATTTACTGCTCCATCCGGTACTTATTTCACTAGCAATGATCACTATTGCGTTTACTCTTAAGGCGCTGGTTGACAGATTTGCGCGCCATAAAGCAGAAAAAAAAGAAAAAGATATTCGCTATATTTCGCACAATATTAAGCACTCTATTAACCTAGCAACGGTGCTATTACTGCTATTTGTATGGTCTACTGAAATCCAGAACTTTGCGCTGTCGATCGCGGCATTTGCAGTGGCTATTGTATTTGCGACCAGAGAGTTTATTCAATGTATAATTGGCTTTTTCTATTTAGTCACTACCCGTCCGTTTCGGGTTGGCGACTGGGTGCAGGTTGGTGAATATTATGGTGAAATAGCAGAAACTGATTGGATCAAAACCACCATGCATGAAATTGACATGCACACCTATCAGTTTTCTCGCAAAACTATTTATATTCCGAATAATAAACTGATCACTAACCCGATTAAAAACTTAAACTTTGTAAAACGTTTTACCACTCATCACTTTAGTATTGTGCGTAAAGAAAGTTTTAATCCGTATCCAATTTACGAAACTCTAACCACGAAAGCGAAGCAATATTGTGAAGAGTTTCAAGATGTGGCTGGTCGTTATAATTCGATTATCGAAAGAAAATTAGATGCAAAAATTTCTGGCCCTGAGCCTGAAATACACTTTAGCACCACCGAATTAGGCGAGTTTAAAGCCAGCTTCACTTTATTCTGTCCCACTGACAAGGCGCTGGGAATAGAGCATAAGCTAACTGCCTTTTTTATGGAGCTTTGGTACAGTGAAGCTGCAAAACAACAAAGCAGTAACTCTCACATATAATAAGAATATGCCACTATATGGACATAGTTTAACTCACTTGATTAAAACTGAAGTGAGTTAAGCTTTTAACGCTAGCCTCCCGATCTAATATCTCGCTCAAACTCAGTTTCAGTTTTTACTGGCTGACAAGTTGATTGAACCGTGCTCTTATTACTTTCATCTTCGTCAGAACTAAAGATTGTATAGTTATAGTCTGTCTCAACTTCACCACCTAAGCACTCATGCTCAGCAAACACCTCATTGCTATATCCGTCTGGCATTTCCTGTGACGCACACCCACTGAGGAGCAGAAGTGTTATTAAAATTGACATTACTTTCATATTAATCACCGTAAAAGAATACGTTATAAATTATAGTTCATACTCAAAATTCCATGAAGGAAACTTGTTGAGTAATGGCAGAAGTGCTTTTTCTTTTCTTAAATCACGACGCTCTCTCTCCAACTGTTCTCTTTCTCGGCGTAACTCTTTATTTTGACTACTTGACGGTTTATCTCTCGCTAATTCATTACTAATAGATTGCAACCGCCAATTAATATTATTAAGTCGATCATCTATCTCGGCTTTCCTTGCTTCAAATTGATAACGCTCGTTACCCTCTTGCCATGCTTTTCTAAACTGTGTGTCATTACAAACCCCGTTATACGCATCGCCTCGTAAACCTAGGGTAAAGCCATTTTCAGGTTCACAATACACAGCAAGGCCTTGCTGGTAACTTGCCTGATACTCATTTAACTGCGCGGTAATACCAAATTCACGACAAGTGGCTATGATTTCTTCGCCTCGCTCATATGTATAGCCTTGTTGGCCATGGCTATAACCTAACTGCTGCCAATTAGCTTCTGCGCACTCTTGTTGAGATAAAGAAGTACACCCTGATAACAATATCAAAAGCAACAAACATAAAAAACGATGAGACATTTCACTTCCTAAAGTATCAGGGGTTATTCAAGTACCTACTTTGTAGCACTTTTTAAATAAAGTGAACAATATAAGTGTAACTAGATGTTTTACCTTTTAATTATCACTTTCCTTCCTTGTAACTTCATGATTAAAAATACAATTACAGAAAGTACAAAAAAAAGCCAAGATAATGGTATTAAGAAAAACGCTTCCACTAACATGCCATTCTCATCAATGTAACCACCTTGTAAATAGAAACTAATAGCGCACAATAGACTCAAAAACAAACAACCAACCACATATTTATAACGTTTAATAAATGACCACATATCAGGCTCCTCTATTTAAATGTACGTGCTGGATTAGTAGGCACATTATTTTGCTTCATTATCCAACGGGCTATGTTATCTTTTCGCATGAACTTAACACCAGTATGCTGTTTTGCATACTGGATAAAATCATCAAGCGCTTTTACTCGTGCAGGCGTTCCTGCAATACGGTCATGAGCACTAATCGACATCATTCGTCTTCTGTGTTTTCCTTCAGCGTATAACACGTCAAACTCATCTTTTAACTCTTGTAAGTAGGCTTGGGCCGTCATTGCAGTGCTTCCTGAATAGCGCACAATGTCGTTATTACGAAAAGTATAAGGTACAACCACAAAAGGCTTATTATTTACTGGTGTAAAAGAAGGCTCATCACGCGATAGATCATCAATATGATAAATAAACCCCAGCTCTTGCAAAAGCGTAAGTGTATTTTTTGAGTGTCTCATCCAAAATGCATTAAAGCCAACCGGCCGCATGCCTGTCACTTTTTCGATAATATCTGCACTTTTAATATATGAAGCGCGCTCTTGTTCAACACTCATAGAATATTGTGGTGTCCATGTTTGGCCGTGACCCGATGCTTCATGCCCTCGTGAAACCACTTCTTTAGCAAGTGCTGGATTTAATTCCACAGCCCTACCCACCATATGAGAAGTAACTTTAATATTATGTTTATCCCATAGATCAAGTAATCGTGGGATCCCTTCATTCATCCCATACTGATACCAAGTAGGCGAAATCGTATCGTGATAACCCTGCTCTATTTGAGGAAACGGCCCTGCATCAGAGCTATCTTGTGCTGTTGCTTCAAATTGCATTGAAATAGAAATCACTAATTGTGCATCATCAGGCCAATAACCTGATTTATCAGATAATGGGGCCGCATTTAACAACTTACTGCTGCACAGTGCCATTAAAAGAGTGAGTAAAGGTAAAGCCTTCATTTTTATCTCCTTAACTAATTAACGCGGTCCTGCCGTTACTGTGATCTCGGCTGTTTGCAAAGAATGCTGGTGTAAGAAAAACCCTGTAAGTGCACTTGTTGCCCCTTGTGGAACAGCTAATTTTTCTACATCCAATGCATACACTTTATAGGTGTAGCTATGCTTGCGCCCTTCTGGTGGACATGGCCCAAGGTATCCGGGCTTCCCCATATCTGTATTACCTTCAATGGCTCCTTTGGGCAAAGTCGTTGAAGATAGTGAGTTACTAGTAAGAGGAATATCATGTACTACCCAGTGCCAAAAACCACTGCCAGTTGGTGCGTCATTGTCATACACTGTCACGGCAAAGCTTTTGGCTTTCTTAGGCGCATTTTGCCATTTAAGTTGTGGCCTAACATTACTCCCCTGACAACCAAAGCTATTCCAATATTGCTCACTCTTTATTGCCTGCCCTGACTGTAAATCAGGGCTCGATAAACTAAATTCAGCCGCAAAACTGGCACTACTAAACAGCCCGCTGATCAGTAAAGTAACTACTGAGTTTGAAAAATTAACCATTTTTAGCCCTTATATTTTCAGTTAAAAAAAGTTACTTTTGATACGCTGGGTAATCGGTATAACCTTTGGCTGTACCGCCAAACAATGTACTCCCATCGGTAATGGTGTTTAGTGGCAGTTGCTCTTGAATACGATACGGTAAGTCTGGGTTGGCAATAAAACGACGACCGAATGCAATGTAATCGGCAAGACCTTGTTCAATAAGCTGCGCACCTGAATGCTCGGTATAATTACCGGCAACAATAATCGCGCCACTAAAATACTGACGAAGTGCGGCTCTAAACTCTGGTGTTACACTGGGTGCATCGTCCCAGTCCGCTTCGGCAAGATGAATATACGCAATACCAATTTGCTCAAATTGCTTTGCTGCTAATAAAATAGTGTCAATTGCTTCACTATCACCCATACCACGCTGAGTGATAAAAGGCGCTAATCTAATACCCACTTTATGAGCTCCAATGGCATTACTAATTGCGCCAATAATTTCACAGGCAAAACGAATACGGTTTTCTTGGCTACCGCCATATTCATCTGTGCGTTTATTCGCTGAACGTCTTAAAAACTGATCAATTAAATACCCGTTACCTCCATGTATTTCAACGCCATCGAAACCAGCCTCAATCGCGTTAATTGCCGCTTGCTTATAATCATTTACTATTTCTTTAATTTCTTTAACACTTAGTGCTCGAGGGGTTGGGCAGTCAAGCATCCGTCCTTCTCCATCATCGCCTACCACCCAAACTTGTGCATCTGGAGCAAGTGCAGATGGGGCAACTGGCGTTCCATCATGATGAAATGAAGAGTGCGACATTCTACCAACGTGCCAAAGTTGTAAAAATATTTTACCGCCTTCTTTGTGCACAGCTTGTGTTACTTGCTTCCAACCTTCGATTTGTTCTTGCGTGTAAATACCTGGCGTAAATGAGTAACCTTTGCCCTGAGCAGAAATTTGTGTTGCTTCAGAAATAATCAGCCCTGCAGTAGCACGCTGGGCATAATAAGTGGCCATCAGTTCAGTAGGAATATCGCCCGGTTGCGCAGTTCGCGAACGGGTCATAGGTGCCATCACAATTCTATTTTGCGTGACCATGCCACCGAGTGTTTTAGCTTCAAATAAGGATTCTATAGACATAACTAACTCTCTTATAAATAATGTTTATCTGGATTTAATTTAAATTTCATCACTACTAAATAGCATTTCGACCTTTATCTCTTCTGGTCCAGATATAAATACTTGCTGCTCTAATAGCTCTGGCACGGTTCGCTCAAAGTAGCTTATACCTGTTTGCGCTAAGCGACTTTTCAATCCTTGATAACCTATGCTACGAATCGCAATGTGATCTACCACTCCTCGGCCTTGGGTTTTGCTGTTTAATGCTGATAAGTAACCCTGTTGCGCTTTATTACCCGTGGCATTAACCAAATGAATCAAAGCAACATTATCACTGCCGTATAACCATGCCCCCTCGAAAGGGAAAGGCGGACGATACCCTTCAACTAGCCCAACTGAATTTATAAAGAACTGTCGCATCGCCTGGTAATCACAACTAGAAATTAATACATGATCTAAACGCATAAACTTTCTCTGTTGATAATGAGTACAACCAGTTTAACTATTTACTTAAATTTGATAATTGAGTTAATATCAAAAACACTATTCATTAATACTGAATTATAAAGAATGAGGAACGATGGCTAAGATTGATGATATGCAGCTTTTTGTTCATGTGGTGCGCTCTGGCGGGCTTGCTGCAGCTGGGCGAAAAATTGGTTTATCGCCTGCGAGTATGACGGCACGTATCAACCAGCTTGAAAATCACTATCAAACCCGACTCTTAATACGTAATACTCGAAGTATTAAATTAACCGAGGCTGGAGAGCACTTTTTTCAAGGCTGTTTAAGAGTGATTGCTGAAATTGATGCCGCAGAGCAAAGTATTCAGCTTAGTAAAAACACTCTTTCGGGTAGTCTCAAAGTAACCGCCCCCTCTGACTTTGGTAAACAGTTTGTTGCCCCTGCAATAGCTAAATTTGTAGCACTGAATCCACAAGTAAAACCACACCTACATTTAACCGATGGCTTAGTTAATCTAGTTGAAGAAGGCATTGATATTGCTATTCGCTTTGGAAACTTACCCGATAGTAATTTGATTAGCCGAATGATCAAAGCCAATAAACGTGTGTTATGTGCTTCAGCTGAATATTTAAAAATACATGGCCAACCTTTACAACCAAGCGATTTATTAAATCATCGCTGCTTAGTAATGGAGAGACTTGGTCAATCGATGCATGATTGGCATTTTAAAGACGAGGTAATTCGCGTACCTGTAGCTATGAGTAGCAGTGATGGTGCAGTGATCAGACAGTGGGCAATTAACGGTGCAGGTATTGCTCTAAAATCAATGGTAGATATTAATGATGATCTGACTAAGGGTAATTTAGTGACGCTACTTGATGACTATATTCTCGGTTTTAGTAATAAAGATAAACAGCAAGTTGGCTTACAGTTTCTTTACCCATCAAGGCAATTTCAGCCACGACAAGTTGCCGCATTTATGGATTTTTTTCAGCAGCAAATTTAACCTCAAAACAATAAGCAGCCGACAAAATAAAACCTTGAGAGTTTGCACTTTCAAGGTTTTATTTATAGCGTTTGGCAGTTATAAAGTTAAGCAGTACCACCTACCGTTAACTGATCAATTTTCAGGCTTGGCTGGCCAACGCCTACTGGTACACTTTGGCCGTCTTTACCACATACTCCTACGCCTTTATCAAGCGCTAAATCATTACCTACCATAGAGATTTGTTGCATAACCTCAGGGCCATTACCAATTAATGTTGCCCCTTTAATTGGCTGAGTAATTTTACCATTTTCAATTAAGTAAGCTTCTGAGGCACTAAACACAAACTTACCTGAGGTGATATCCACTTGGCCGCCACCAAAGTTTGGGGCGAAGATACCTTTTTTAACTGTGCTAATAATATCGGCTTGGCTGTGCTCGCCGCCTAACATATAAGTATTGGTCATACGCGGCATAGGTAAATGCGCGTATGACTCACGGCGCGCATTACCAGTTGGGTTAACGCCCATCAAACGCGCATTCATTTTATCTTGCATGTAGCCTTTTAAAATACCGTTTTCGATAAGTACGTTGTACGCTGCAGGCGTACCTTCGTCATCCACATTAAGTGAACCACGGCGATCGGCAATGGTGCCGTCATCAACTACAGTACACAGCTCTGATGCGACTTTTTGGCCCACTTTACCGCTAAATGCCGAGGCTCCTTTACGGTTAAAGTCGCCTTCTAGGCCATGACCTACGGCTTCATGCAGTAAGACTCCTGGCCAACCTGCGCCAAGTACCACTTCCATCGTGCCCGCTGGAGCGTCAATAGCTTCAAGGTTTACTTTTGCTTGGCGTACGGCTTCTTCTGCGTATTCCATCCAACGGGGTTTACCATCCACCAGTTCTTTAAAGTAACCATAATCTAAACGTGCGCCACCACCTGCGCCACCGCGTTCACGGCGGCCGTCTTTTTCAAGTAATACCGAGCAATTTAAACGGATCAATGGGCGGATATCGGTGGCAAATGTACCATCGCTGGCCGCAATCAATACTTCTTCATACACCGCAGACATAGAGCTAATAACTTGCTCTGCGTCAGGAGCAAGCTCACGAATATAATTTTCAAGCTCACGTAATAAATTTACTTTGTCGGTATCACTCATGCTTTGAATCGGCTGCAGTGGTGCAAACTGCTGTTTTGCTGCTACATCACTAAATACCTGAATGGCTTTACTTTCACCTGCTTCGGCAATACTGCGCGCAGCGGTTGCGGCTTTGTTAAGTGCTTCTAAATTAATTGCATCAGAGTACGAAAAACCGGTTTTTTCGCCACTAACTGCGCGTACGCCGACGCCGCGTTCAACGTTGTACGAGCCTTCTTTTACTAAGCCATCTTCAAGCACCCATGATTCATGGTGGCTAGATTGAAAGTAAAGATCCGCGTAATCAACTTTATGCTGATGAATAAAACCAAGCGTTTTTTCGAGTTCTTCTCGATTTAGCTGGCTGTCGTGTAATAAATGCTGTTCAACCGTGTTCATAATAAATGCTCTCTAAATCGTTGGTGAGATTGCACTGGCATATCTCGACGAATGGCGTGTAAGCGGTTTAGATCTGGCTGACAACCAATAAACCCAATGCCATTTGCAAGCTCGCTGAGGACGTCGCCCCAAGGAGAAATAATAATACTGTGGCCGTATGTCGCGCGACCATTTTCGTGTTGCCCTACTTGCGCAGCAGCAATCACATAACTTTGCGTCTCTATCGCTCTGGCCGTTAATAACGGTTGCCAATGAGCTGCACCTGTTATGGTAGTAAATGCGCTAGGCACTAAAATAACCTCTGCCCCGGCTCGTTGCAAAGCACTAAATAAGCCACTAAAGCGTAGATCATAACATACTGTAAGACCTATTTTACCAAACGGTGAATCGACCACCACAATGTCACTGCCCGCTTCGGTGAAGTTAGACTCGCGATACGCACCAGTCCCATCAGCAACATCAACGTCAAATAAATGCATTTTATTGTACTGGGCCAGCACTTCACCTTGCTCATTAAACAGCAAAGACGCTGCAAAGTATTTGTCATGCTCTGTGGCAATAGGCACAGTACCTGCTGCTAGCCAAATATCATGTTGGCGACATAACTCACTTAATTGTTGTTGATAAACATCACTTTGCTTTGCTACAACAAGTGTTTCATGACCGCTATTAGCAAACACTAAGAAGCTTTCAGGTAAACACACCAGTAACGGCCGAGTTGCAGGAAGCGTGGTTAACTGTTGCCTAAGTTGATTCATGTTGTCATCAGCACACAGCCCGGAGCACATTTGTAGAGCGACTATCATAGCTTGCATCGTTTAAGGCCTTATTGGGTGACTGTAACAGCGGCATCTTTGAGTATTAACTCACTGGAGGCGGCGGCTTGAGGTTGGTTTTGTGCAGCTTGCGGAAGAGTCACTTCACGACTTTTACGATCTACTTCTTTCACTACAGGATCAGTCATGCTGCCAGTCACTTTAAAATTAATCTCAGAAATAACGCGCGCAGAGTGGAGTACTTTATCTATCGCCAATGCTGCAAGCCCAGTTACCGGATTGACCATCCACGCGACAATCACCGGAATACTTGAGGTCACTTGTGGTGCAACCGCTAAATCGTAATCAATTTCCATGGTATTGAGGTTAGTATGGCCTTTAACCGTCAGATCGGCAGGTACTCCATCCATTTTCGTATCTTGCGTGTAAGCGATGCCTTTATCTACCTGCATGGTACCTTGCAGACTGTTATAAAAAAAACCTTTCGAAAATACATCTCTAAAATCGAGTTTTAACTTACGCACTAATGAATCCAGGCTCAGCAACGAAAATACCCTTGCGCCGCCATCGCTTACCTCAGCTAAATGCCCTTCGCCTAAACGCCAATCTAAATTACCGTTGAGGCTGGCAATATCAAATAAATAAGGCGCATCTTGCCACGCAAGCGTAAATTTAATATCTGCGGGTGAATCTTTAACTGTGGTGGTTATATCAAATTCATCAAATAGTTCACCAATGTCATCACTTTGCATATTACCGCTAAATTGACTTATGCCATCTTGCCAATGCCCTTTAGCACGTAACACATGCTCGCCTTTATCAACCACCAGCTCAGATATGGTGAGCTTATGACCATCGCCATAAAGCGATGCGCTGACTTTATCTAATTGATAGCTTGCCACTTTACAATCAGCACACTCAAATTCAATGGCCGGTATGTCACTCAACCAAGTGTAATCTTGAGATGTTTCAGATGGCTGTAATTCGTCTGTTGTTGGGGTAAAGTTAACACGTAAATAATCACTGGCAATATGAATCGGCCGACTTGATTTATCTAGCGGAATAAGTACTTGCGAGCGTAATTCTTTGGCGTTTAGCCGTAAGCTCATGTCACTTGGGGTCGGCGCTAAACGCATTTCAAAATCATTAAATGCAATATCACCAATGGTTAATTGCTGAATGTTACCCACCACTTCTTTTAATGGCGGTAGTACGCTCTGCTCAGCTGATTCTATTTGACTGATGGTGATGATCTGCTGGATCAAGCCAAGCCAAGGTAATAGATCTGTTTGCTCTAAATCAATTGCAACACTTAAGTCTTGCTGGTTTAAACCCAGATCATGCTCGCCTAAAATAAACTGTGCATTGGTTAGTTTGCCAACGTTATTCGCTAAGATGCCATTAAAATATAAGTTGTTATTAATATTAGCGGTGATCAAATTAGAAATATTATCACCTTGAATAACAGCCGTTAGCGGCCATACTTGATCGGCACTTTTAGTGTATGGTGCGGGCAGCTCACTACTGAGCCCTTCGAGTTGTGAGCTGACATTAGCGCGATAATCAAAGCCGTCCGTTAAAAAGTTTAGAGCAAGATTAATAGCCACTTCACTTTCACCATGCAAGTAACCTTTTAGTAAGTCTTGACCATGAGAAATTAACGTATCAGCATTTAACTGTACTTTTATATCAACGTCAGCACGATAGTTTGGGCCAATATTTTTACCATTAAAGTTAACTTTCAGCGGCATTCCTAACCAACTTGCGTTAGCATTTTCTAAAGTGATCTGATCATCATTAAAATAGAGCTGACCTGTAACACCTTCAAGCTGAAGCCCAGGTTGTGCTAAATACACTGGCAGATCTTTTAAATTAACCATGCCTTTAGCTGTTACATCTAACTCATTTAAATCAACAAGTAGCTCAATATCAGCGCTGGCAGCGCCGTTACCTTGGATCACCTCAAATACATTTGCTAGTGGCTCAGCAATTGGCGTTGCTTTAAAAAACGGCAGTAATGTTTCCATCTCAGCACGTTTATTAATTTTTACGCTCAGTAAATCTGCGTTCATTAGATCTGCAATACTGACATGCACGGCATCATCGATCGCTAAGTTAACAAGCCGCCCATGCTCAGAGTAAATATCCATACGCTGATTTTCAAAATGTAATTTTGCACTCGCTTGAGTTACTGCAGGCCAATCAGGGGCAAATTGATAATTGGCGTTATCTACCTGCGCTAATACTTCAAACTGTCCTGAATTATCGGCAAACGGAAAGCCCGTTAACGGCCCAGAAAACAGCACTTGTGTTTGCGTAAGTTCACCACCTTTAATAGCCCCAGTTAAGTAATCAACTAAATTTTTAGTCATCACAGGGCGTGGGAAATAATGGCTGGCAACACTGGCATCTGGTGCAAATGCTTCTGCATATAAATCAAGCCGAGGCTGTTCGTCTAAGCTAAGCTTCATTTCGGCTGCAACAGTGACCTCATCATTATCAAGCCACATATTATCACTGCTGATCTGCCAACCTTGCTCACTATTGGCTAAATCAATTTGCATATTCAGTTGGTTATATTTGATTGGCTGGCTAAAAGTATCAGCGGTAAGTAACTCGCTATTTTCGCCAAACAGATTAATACGACCACTATCTTGATTTAACAAACCATCGACAAGTAAGCCCTGCACACCGGGCACACCTTGCTCTGCAAGCCAGCCCAATTGCTGGGCTTCAAACCATAATTGCCATTGCTGTGTTGATGTAAATTGCACATAAGCGCGCTTAACTTGACCACTGGGTTGACGACTTAACAGCGGCTCTAATTCAGCAAAATCACTTAACTGGGCTAACCTTGTAACCAAATCAAAATCGAGTTCTTGCAACCAAATTTGTTGTTGCTTGTTATCCAGCTGTGCTTCAAATTGAAAGTCAGGCCAATGCTGTTGATCGTTTGAGAGCCGCACCCCTGAACTTTTTAACCGCCAACCTTGCTGCCAAGGGTAAAGGCTAAAACCCCCTTCACTTAAACTAAATTGATGACTTTTTGTATCTTGCTGCCAATTAATAAAGCTTGGCAACCATTTAACTGTGACATCTTTGATCAGGCCTTTTTCAATACTCAACCATGATTCTAAGTTAATGTCAGAATTGAGCTGCTCTTTACTAGCATTAATATACTGAGCCAGCCATTTCGACACATCAACATTATTTGCTTGCACATAAATATCACCCAGCATGGTTTCTAGCGTCGATCCGGTTAATGCCAAGCGAGCATCAAATGTACCCACTGAAATCCCGGGCAATGCTAAAGTACCACTAGCTAAGTGTTGTTCGTATTGATTTTGCCAAACGATGTCTTCAAGCATCACCCGACGCTCTTTGCCATCTGCCAAGATAAAATTAAGACTACTATTTTCAACCGCAAAATGACCGGTTTTACCTAAGAATAAGCCTTCAATCAGCTCTTTTTGTTCAAACGATACCTCACTGCTGTTTGACTGCAACATAGTCGGCATATCAACATCAGCATGGAAACCGTTGATCACAAAGTAGTTAGATTTTAACTGTCGTGTTTTGATGGTTTCCCAGACGTTTAATTCAAGGCTAGCTTTAGCGATAGTCAGTGCGATGGGTGAGCTTTTATTATCTTCAAAGGTGATATCTTCCAAGACAATAGAAGGGCCTTGGCCATGCCAGCTGGCAGAAATAGCCCCAATTGATAAATTAACCGCAAACTTATCATATAGATAACTTTCAAGGTCACCTTTATAGTCATTGGCATACGGCAGGGTATATTTTAAAACCGAAACAACAACGGCAAGCAGTACCAGCGTTATGGCGAACACTTGCCATAACTTACGGATACAAAAAAAACAGACCGTCTTTGCTTTCATTACATCATAACCACATCAAACTGCTCTTGACTGTAGAGGCTTTCGGTTTGAATGCTCACTTGCTTACCAATAAATAACTCTAGTTCTGCAAGATTATGATACTCGTCATTAAGTAATGCCTCACTTACCGCGGGAGCTGCATAAACCATAAATTTATCAGCCGCGTAAGCACGGTTTACTCGAACAATTTCACGCAGTATTTCATAGCATACGGTTTCAACGGTTTTTTGTGAACCGCGCCCAGAGCAGGCCGGACATACATCACATAAAATATGCTCAAGACTTTCTCGAGTACGTTTGCGGGTCATTTCCACTAAGCCTAATGCCGATAAACCATTAATATTTGATTTAACGCGATCTTTACCCAGTGCAGACTCAAGTGAATGCAATACCCTGCGCTTATGCTCTTCGCTAACCATGTCAATAAAGTCAATAATGATAATACCGCCCAAGTTACGCAACCTAAGCTGACGGGCAATCGCAGAAGTAGCTTCTACGTTGGTGTTAAAAATAGTTTCTTCGAGATTTCGATGGCCAACAAAGGCACCGGTATTAACATCGACCGTGGTCATCGCTTCGGTTTGGTCGATAATTAAATAGCCACCTGACTTTAACGTCACTTTACGATGTAAGGCTTTTTGTATTTCACTTTCAACATCAAACAAATCAAAAATTGGTCGCTCGCCTGGGTAATACTCTAAAGCATCGGAAAGGATTGGTACAAACTCTGCGGTAAAGGTTTTTAGCTCTTCATAGGTTAGCTTTGAGTCAACCCGAATACGTTCCATGTCTTCCCCTACGTAATCTCGTAGAGTTCGAAATGCTAAGGTTAAATCTTCATGCAAAATACTTTCTTTGCTGGTTTTCTTACGTTTAGTGACGATTTTTTTCCATAGTTTTTTTAAAAACTCGGCATCGTGACGCAACTCAGCTTCGCTGGCACCTTCAGCTGCAGTACGAACTATAAAGCTGCCGTCTTCATCGCCATACTCACCTACAATGCTTTTCAATCGCGCGCGTTCTTCTTCGGTTTCTATACGCTGACTCACACCAACATGGGTGGCATCTGGCATAAACACTAAATAACGAGAAGGGATGGTGATGTCAGTTGTTAAACGTGCGCCTTTAGTACCCAGTGGATCTTTTACCACTTGCACCATAATGTATTGACCTTGGCGCACTAACTCGCGAATATCTTGTACTTTTTTGATTGGTTGCTCGTCAACACCTTCAACAATAGAGGCGCTATTTACAATATCAGACGCGTGTAAAAAAGCCGCTTTATCTAAACCAATATCAACAAACGCAGCTTGCATACCCGGTAACACTCGGCTTATTTTACCTAAATAAATATTACCGACGATACCTAAATTGCCAATACGCTCTAGTTGAATTTCTTGTAATACACCGTTTTCAATCAGGGCAACACGGCTTTCACTCGGGGTGACGTTGATCAGTAATTCTATACTCATGTTACCTACTTAGGAATTCGCTTAATAATTTTTCGCATTCATATAAAGGTAAGCCTACTACCGCAAAATAGCTACCGGAAATATTAGTAACAAAGCGCCCACCGAGTCCTTGTATACCATAGCCACCGGCTTTGTCTTGTGGTTCACCAGTTTGCCAATATGCTGCTAATTCTTGTTCTGAGAGTGTTTTAAAACTCACTTGCGTGGTTACTACACAACTCATGACCTTGTGTTCAGTAGCAAATGCAATTGCCGTTAACACTTGATGACTGCGCCCAGATAAACGTTTTAGGGTTGCCATAAAGTCAGTTTTATCACGGGGTTTACCTAGTGACTGATTATCTATGACCACTACGGTATCACTGCCGAGTACGGGGCGATCTGTATACCCCATAGCAACACCGGTTTGAGCTTTTAGACGCGCTAAACGCTCAACAAGTTCAAGGGGAGTTTCGTCTGCTAGCTGGCTTTCATCAGCATCAACACTAAATTGTGAAAATTCGATACCAAGTTGAGTTAGTAATTCTTTGCGCCGAGGAGAAGCTGACGCTAAATAAATGGCAGTTTGCATTACCTGATCCTGAAATGACGGCGATATTTACGTAGCAATAAGAAAATCCAAGGCCAACTTAACATGCCAGTCACGACCGGCCATAAATACTGCGGGTTGAAATAAACGTCCATTAAAAAGTGATTAAGCCAAAATTGCATTAAGTGATATAGGGTTAAAAATAAGCCCACGAGTATCGCTTGCTGCCAAATTGAAAAATTACGAATTTTTTGAAAGTTACTTGCGGTTACAAAAATACAAATTGAGTAAGTGAGTGAATTAATTCCCAGCGGTGACCCTGTGGCTAAATCAATCAGCAAGCCAACTACCCAAGCCGTACCAATATTTAATCGATGTGGAACAGCTAAAGACCAGTACATTAATACTAATAACACCCAGTCAGGGCGAAAGGGTTCAAACGAAAAAGGCAATGGCATCAAAGCCATGATCAACGCAAAGAAAATACTCACGGTGATCAATAAGAAGTAACGACTATTCATTGCTGATAGTTTCCTGCTGATTACGCCATAAGATCACTAATAAGCGAATACGATCTAACTGAGCTATCGGCTCGGCGTATACTTGAGCAAACGGGCGGCCCTCATCGCGATTAATTTCAGTTACCACAGCAACCGGGTAGCCCTCAGGAAAAGTGCCTCCAAGTCCTGATGTCACTAGCACATCACCAATCCGTACATCTAAACTATGGGGTACATGGGAGAGTTTAACTAAATTAATTTTACCAATCCCTTCAACCACGGTACGCACATCATTACGTAAAATACGTACTGGTGTGGCATGGGTTGTGTCGGTCATCAGTAACACCCGAGACGTCGTTGAGCCTACTTTGGTAAGTTGTCCGACGACCCCCATCTCATCAATCACCGCTTGGCCTTCACTGATGCCATCTATCGTGCCACGATTGATCACCACTTGATGGCTATAAGGATTTGAATGAACAGAGAGAACTTGAGCAATAATTTTACGATTTGACTGCTTAGCAGAAGAACCAAGTAACGCGCGTAGCTTTTGATTTTCTTTGTTTAAGAATTGATATTGCTGAAGCTGTTCGCTTTGCAGTAATTGTTTTTTCTTGAGGGCTTCGTTTTCAGTTAATAATTGATCGCGCGTGTGTAAGCTTTTAGCCCCGAGGCTAAATACTTCATAAGGTAAATTGGCTAAATACAATAACGGACTAACTAAGGTGTTTAAACTAGTGCGTACTGTGGTGCCACCTTGCGTATAACGATCGCCTACGATCAACACGATACTCAAAAGCACTGCGACAAAAAGTCGCAGCTGCAAAGAAATGGCACGCCCGAACATTAACTTCATTAGTCGTAACTAAATACATCACCACCATGCATATCAATCATCTCAAGTGCCTTACCGCCGCCACGCGCAACGCACGTTAATGGATCATCAGCAACCACAACAGGAATGCCGGTCTCTTCCATTAATAAACGGTCTAAATCTTTAAGTAATGCACCACCACCTGTTAATACCATGCCTTTGGCTGATATATCTGACGCCAGCTCTGGTGGCGATTGCTCAAGGGCAACCATTACCGCACTAACAATCCCCATTAATGGCTCTTGCAAGGCTTCTAATATTTCATGTGAATTAAGCGTAAATGAACGCGGAACACCTTCGGCAAGGTTACGGCCACGTACTTCAATCTCAATTGGCTCATCTGTTTTAAACGCAGAACCAATTTGATGTTTAATGTTTTCAGCCGTTGCTTCACCAATTAAACTACCAAAATTACGACGTACATAGTTGATAATTGCTTCATCAAACTTATCCCCACCAATACGAACAGATGATGAGTACACCACGCCGTTTAGTGAAATAATTGCAACTTCAGTGGTACCACCGCCGATATCTACAACCATTGAACCTGTTGCTTCTGATACCGGTAAACCTGCACCGATTGCCGCAGCCATTGGCTCTTCAATTAAATAAACTTCACGCGCACCTGCGCCCATAGCCGACTCACGAATTGCGCGTTTTTCTACTTGCGTAGCACCGCATGGTACGCAAATAAGCACACGCGGACTTGGACGTAAAAAGTTATTGTTATGCACTTGTTTAATAAAGTGTTGTAACATTTTTTCAGTTACATAAAAATCAGCAATTACACCGTCTTTCATTGGCCGAATGGCTTTGATATTACCAGGCGTTCGACCAAGCATTTGCTTTGCTTCAGTCCCTACTGAGGCTACACTTTTAGGTCCACCAGCGCGTTCTTGACGGATCGCAACTACTGATGGTTCATTAAGGACAATGCCTTCGTCTTTAACATAAATAAGGGTGTTGGCTGTACCCAAGTCGATCGATAGATCGTTTGAAAAAATACCACGGAGCTTTTTAAACATGAGGCTGGATGACCTTTGAAAAATATTCTTATATTAGCTTATGCAACTTTACCATGCTGAATCAGTTCGGCAATAAAAGTGCAGCTACCTTTGTTAATTGGGTAAAAAAGGAAGCTATGCTTCCTTTTTAAATTAATTTTATCGTTCGCGTACTAGACGAAAACCAATATAGTTTGCACGAAAATCTGGCGCTAAAATCAAACGAGTTGAAGCACGAGCTAAGCTAGGCGCGAAATTCCACGCACCACCACGGACAGTAACATCCGCTTGTTCAGCTGACTTATGAGTCCATTCCCATACATTTCCTACTGTGTCGTAGAGACCAAACGCATTAGGTGCAAACGAGCCTGTTGGCGATGCACTTTTATTTGACCACTCACTACCACACCAACCACAATTGGCTAAATTTTTACCTATCTCATTCCCCCACGGGTATTCAGTTTTAGTACCAGCGCGTGCTGCATACTCCCACTCAACCTCATTAGGTAAACGATATTGTTGACCTGTTTGACCAGACAACCAATCAGCGTATGCTTTCGCATCGTTGTAGGTTAAGCACACTGCTGGAAAATCACTGCCTTGCTCAAAACCTGGATTACGCCAATTTAAATTTGCTTCCCAGACCGGTTCGCCATTTAAATAATAAGCACAGCCACGATTACGCTCAGCTTCAGTTTTATAGTTAGTGTTGCTGACGAACTTTTGATAAGCACCGACTGTCACTTCTTTATTTTGCATCGCAAATGAGTTTGCAATGGTTTTTTCAACAACTGGACGCTCATTTGCAAGTCCATTGCCATTGATATCACCCATTTCAAACTTACCTGCGGGAATAACTACCACGTCAGCGGCAGCATTGCCTATAGCTGCACTAGTTACTGATGTCGTATTACGTTGCTCGCTGGTGTATGTCGGTGCAGCAATCGACTCAGGCTTTTTTACCAACTTAGCATGAATCGTCTGCGGCTTTCGTAAATCAACACGCACGCGATAAGGTTTATAACCCTGCTTGCGAACTTCAACATCATGAATACCACTTGGTAAAGTCGTTGCTAAACGTGTTGAACCAAAACTTACGCCATCAATAAACACTTCGTCGTCGTATACGTTTGAACGCAGTGTAAATTCAATCATTTTATTACTATCAACGACTTGTGTATTAACCGTTGGCATTGGTTTGACTGAATAATCACGTATTGGTTGTTCACTCAAGCGTGACACCGAAACGTTGGCATTATCCTGACCATCACTGAATGTTAACTGACTATCAGTAAAAGTAGTGTCATACCGAGTTTGATAGGTTGCCGTTAGCGGCGTGCCGTACTCTGAACAATAGCGATTATCAACACTCAATAAATTACATAAGCGGCTGCTATTCACATCACCGCGCATAGTGACGCTTAAGTTAACGTTATAATTGCCTTGACCGCTAAAAGCACTATTAACTACATGGCTACTTAAAACCTGTACTTGTGCACCAGCCATATTACGTTTGGGTTCAACTAGGCGCTCTTCAGTTAAGTTAGCAAAAATTTGGTCTACAAAACGCTTGGTTGCTTTTTGTAAGCCCATTTGCTGGCCTCGTTGCTCACAGGCTGCCAATGTTTCTGTTCGTTTACAGTTGATAGTGTGATTAACTTCTAGCGTCCCTTCGCGGGTAAACTCATTGCGTAAGCGCTCAACTCGGGCTGTTGTTAATTGTTCTTTTAAGCTTTCGAGTGTATTTAACTGAGTATGTTTTGCTACGCGAATTTGTTCAATGTCTTTGCGGTGGGATGCAATTGCCGCCAACTGCATCGCGATATCGTCTTTATTTTGCTTATGATCAACCACAGCTTGCTGATATCGCGCCTGTGCAGCACTTATATCAATAGTGGGATCATCAATTAAACGACGATACATTTCATTCATGGCATCAAGTGCTTGATTTTTTTCTTTGTCCAGCTCAGTCGAACGAGTGCGTAATAAATCAAGTTGACTTTGTAACTGACTTTCTTCTTTTAAATGTTTTTCAAGTATCTGTGTAGCGTTATCGTATTCAGCTTGTTTAATACTGATCTCAGATTCAATTCCAGTAACTGTGGCTGTATCTTGTGCAAATGCACTCGATGCAAACAAACTAGCTGAAATTAACAGAGATAAAGGAGCAATTCGCATATATTCCATTCCCAAAAAGCGGCAATTATTTGGTCATTATTTATTTTTTATAATTAAACTCTTATGCTATGTACTTGCAAGGCAAAACACAAGCTTTGTTCAAAAATTATCTGAGTTTACAACTATTACCGTACTTCATGCCAGTAAATTACCATCACATAGTATGAAAATAGCCCCTTTTCTTGTTCATGGCTAATTTGTTAAACTTATGGCCCATTTATTTTAAGTTGCAACTGTGAATTTAATCCCTGAGTCTCCACTGCAAAAAATCACTTGTTCGATGCTGAGTGAACAAAGAATATCTTTATCGATAAAACGTGACGATCTTCTGCATCCGTTAATAAGCGGCAATAAATGGCGAAAATTAAAATATAACTTAACTGCAATGAAAACAGAGGGTAAAACAGAATTAGTTACTTTTGGCGGTGCTTTTTCAAATCATATTCATGCCTGTGCTGCTGCAGGAAAGCAATTCAACTTAAAAACCCACGGCATTATTCGCGGCCCTGAACTTGATCGACACAACCCCACCTTACAGTTTGCTAAGCAATGCGGTATGCAGCTTCACCCTGTAACACGTATAGAATACCGAGAGCGAAATACTCCAGATTACCTAGCTCAGTTACAAGCATATTTCCCCAATGCATATATATTACCGGAAGGTGGCACTAATAAAGCCGCCTTGCTAGGTTGTAGAGAACTCGCTCAATCATTACCTCACACTGATTATGTTTTATGCCCAACCGGTAGTGGCGGCACATTAGCAGGACTGATTGAAGGCTGCGATAAGACCACTCAGGTTTTAGGGGTTGCGGTATTAAAGCAAGCAGATTATCTAGTGGATGAAATCAAATCTCTTAGTGCAATTGCTACGCAGCAGCAAAACTGGCAATTACTCACCGCGTTTCATGATGGTGGCTATGGTAAATTTAGCCCTAAACTTTGGCAGTTTTGCCAAATGATGCAAACCCAACATAAATTACCACTTGAGCCTATTTATTCAGGAAAAATGATGTATGCATTATGGCAATTAATCGCACAAGGCTACTTTCCAGC
Source organism: Pseudoalteromonas sp. SG41-1 (assembly GCF_014164575.1). Taxonomy (NCBI): domain Bacteria; kingdom Pseudomonadati; phylum Pseudomonadota; class Gammaproteobacteria; order Alteromonadales; family Pseudoalteromonadaceae; genus Pseudoalteromonas; species Pseudoalteromonas sp. SG41-1. The sequence goes on along the minus strand of NZ_JACJFL010000025.1, from coordinate 39,474 downwards.
AGGTAGCAGGATCGTTGCGATTCATACCGGCGGTCTGCAAGGCTTAGATGGACTGCGTTACCGCCAGTTAATAGATTAATTAACCATTACATTAGTAAACTCTTGCAAAGGCTCCGTAAAATAAAATCCTTGCGCGCCAATGACGCCCTGTTTTTTAAGCATATTGAGCTCTTGCTGCGTCTCAACACCAACACCGTATACGGGTAAGTTCACTCGCTCTGCACTGGCTACAATTTGGCGCACCACTTTTTGCTGCGTTACATTTTTATCAATGTCGTGGATTAAATCATAGCTAAGCTTGAGTCCTTTGATCCCTTTGTAAGGCGCTAATAAAGCGATTTTATCGTGCGATGAAACATTATCAATTGATACTGAGCTCCCCACTGATTTAATTGTACTAAAAGCAAAATTCAATCGCTGTTGATGTTGATAAAAATCCACCTCCGATATCTCAAACTGTAGCTTATCAGCGCCTTTTACATTTTTCATCCTCTGCCCAAACCAGCGCCAATAGTCATTAGAAAACCAATTAAATGCGTGTAAGTTAATACTCACAGTTAACGCACTTGTTTCACTTTCTAATAACTTAACAACTTGATCCAATACTGTTTTATCCAATAAAACAATCGCTGAATCATTTTTTAGTTGAGGAATAAATTGCTTAGCAGAAAGCATCCCTAAAGACTTATGACGAACCCGGATCAAAGCTTCATGCTGTAAAATATCACCACTGGCGAACTCAAATAGCGGCTGAAAAAACAACATAAATTTCTTTTTGCTAATGTAATCAGCTAAGTTCTCATCGCTATTTGCCAGCACCGTTGAACGCGTATGGTTAAACGGTACCCGATGAGTATGCTGCCATGGACTTTGTTTTGCTAATGCGAGTGCTGATTTAGTTAACTGATAAACCACAGTTTGATCGGCACCATCGCGGTAATTACATACGCCTATTTTAATTTCTTTACGAGACAAATCACCGCGATAAAGCAAAGAAGCCTGATAAATAATTTGATGCAAGCGCTTAGTGTAAGCATCGATATCAGGTTGAGGTATATTCTCCAAGGTAATTGCCAGACCTCCTGAAGATAACAACTTAACTGATACCCGAGATAACTCTTTAAAACCTTTGATTACAATAAGTTTAAAGTGGCTTTCTAAATCAACGTTATCTGGAAATGGCCGTGTCCAATAAAGTAAAGCAAAAAGGTGGTTATGATTATTTTGGATACCGTACATTGCGGTAATTGCAACATCGTCTGCGGAACTTAATTTACGCTTGGCTGTAAGTACTTTTGTACTATTAATTGCAATATCATTTAGTGCTAATTTAACCACATCTTTAGGCGCTTGTTGGCTGCTTGATACTTTACTACCAGTTAATAATGCAATTGAATCTACGCCATCGCGCTGTTTAAATAGCAGACGCCACCAGCGATAACTCCAAATAGCAGCGCCAATCATCACTAGATTTAATAAAATAAATAGCGGACTTTCTACAACCCAAAAAGGCAAATGATAAAGCTTTAAACTAACTGTTTTATAGTTAAAGATATCACTATCTTGGGTCATAAAAGCAGAAAAGTGAAACGACTCATGGGCTGATTCAAGCATAAAACCATGACTTTGAGCAAGTGCGGCAATGATCTCTTTATCTGCAATTGGCTTTAGTTTGAGGCTATAGACTTGCTTAGCTAATTGACTCCCAGTGATGTGTACTTTTTGATGCAATATCTCCCCTAACAAGAGATTAAATACTGTTAGTAAAAGCATAAAAGCAATCACATAAATACTTAGCATCCGTACTTGTGCATTTTTAAATTGAGTCACCATGGCTGTTACGCTATTTGTATGAATAGCTAAAGTGTTGTTCAAGATCTTTATAAACACAAGGCTACAGCATGATTAAAGATGGTTTTAAATGCTATAAATATAGTAACAAAGCCAAAACTGACGCTTTTTTAGAGACCTAGGACAGTACACGTTCTAAATAAAAATAACTCTCACTCCATAGCATTTGATAGCTGTTAACTAAAAAACTCCAACATAAAAGAAAAATAGCGGTCAGCTCCCTCTATTCACCAGCTCTTACTATTTTGTAATATTCAGACTACAGCACACTATAAAAACAAAAAAGCCGCTTAAAAGCGGCTTTTCAGTGTTTTTTTAAACATTTTTATTTTTGTCTTTGGTTAGAACGGGATATCGTCATCAAAATCGATAGGTGGTTCCATTGGATTTGATGCGCCGCCTTGCGGAGCACTTTGTGGCTTAGGTGCAAAACCACCTTGCGCTTGTCCACCACCTTGTGGAGCATAGCCGCCACCTTGGTATTGATTACTTTGCTGTGGTGCTGCCGCTGGTTGCTGACGAGCTGCTGGCGCTTGTTGTGGCGCTGGTGCATACCCACCGCTTTGCTGTGGTGCACTTTGCTGCTGAGCATACCCACCACCTTGTTGTGGTGCGCTTTGCTGCGGTGCGCTCTGTTGTTGGCCGTAACCACCTTGAGATTGACCACCGTGGCTTTGCTGTTGGCCACCTTGGTAACCGCCACTTTGTTGGTCGCCACCACGGGCACCTAACATTTGCATTTGACCAGTGAAACCATCCACTACGATTTCAGTGGTGAACTTCTCTTGGCCTTGTTGGTCAGTCCATTTACGGGTTTGAAGTTTGCCTTCAACGTAAATTTGTGAACCTTTACGGCAATATTCACCAACAATTTCAGCTAACTTGCCAAAAAACACAACACGGTGCCATTCTGTTTTATCAACCATTTGACCGGTGTTTTTGTCTTTATAGCTATCTGACGTAGCTAGAGTAATATTCGCTACACCATTGCCGTTAGGCATATAACGTACTTCTGGATCTTGACCTAAATTACCAACCAAGATTACTTTGTTCACACCGCGTGCCATGGACCTTTCTCCTATAAACGTTATATTAAACCAGCCACTTTGCGGGCTTGGTCTAGGTCAAATTCTTTATCATCAATCTTTAAATAACTGCGATTTTCATCACAGACTACTGTTGCTTCAATTACGCCTGGTAAAGCAACTAAACGAGAAGCAAGGGTTTGCGCTTGCTGCTCGTTACTTAATTCTGTCATTAAGCTTATCATTTTACTGCGTGGCGGGACTTGCATATTCCACGCAAGGTTAAGCCATATTACCCCAACAACTGCGGCTGCGGCAAACACTGCTTGCGGCGTTGTTGATTGCGCAACGTAACCGCCTAAAATACCACCTAAAAATGCACCAAAAAATTGTCCTGACGAAAACACTCCCATCGCCGAGCCTTTTTGGCTAGCAGGTGCTAAGCGCGATACTAATGCCGGCATTGTCGCTTCTAAAAAGTTAAAGGCAACAAAATACGCCAGCATACACATCGCCATGCCGATGATTGAGTCAACACCAATTGCCATTGCCAACATACTTAGAGCGAGCACTGCGATAGAGCCAACAAATGCCTGTTTCTCTTTTTCTTTGCGGATCGCAATGATCATCACTGGCGCCATTAATAAAAATGCCAGTAATAAAACGGGAATATATACTTGCCAATGCGCTTGTGCTGCTAAACCTTTGGCAATTAACTGCCCTGGTAAGGCGACAAAAATCGTCGTCAAGGTCAAATGTAATAGCATCACCCCTAAATCTAAACGCGCTAATTGCGGGTGCTTAATGAGTTTTTTAATATCGCTAACGCTTGCTAAGGTATCGCCTTTGGGGGCTTTACTAACCGCTTTGGGGACCAAAAACAACACAATAAAAATACCTGCAACAGCCAAAATAGCAGTTAACCAGAACACTCCAGCAAGACCCCACGCTGCGGCAACCATTGGACCAAGTAACATAGCAATAGCAAAGCTCATGCCTATGCTCATACCAATCACGGCCATCACTTTTGGTCGTTGCTCATCGCGGCTCAAATCAGAAGCAAAAGCTAATAACGAGCTGGCAATTGCGCCCATCCCTTGTAATGCTCGCCCTAAAGTGACCATTTGCATTGAATCAGCCGTGGCAGCAATCACCGAACCGATGGCAAAAACAGTTAAACCGCCAACAATGACTTTTTTACGGCCAATTTTATCCGATAACCACCCCATGGGAATTTGTAACACAGCTTGTGTTAAACCATAGGCGCCAATCGCAAAACCAATCCATATCGGTGAAAATCCTGATAATTCTTGCCCATAAATCGCCAATACTGGCATCAACATAAATAGGCCAAGCATACGAAATGCAAACACACTCGCTAAGGAAACTGCGGCGCGTTTTTCTCGTGAATTGAGTGAAGAAGCTGTCATGATTCGCGTGTTCTTGCTGTCTATTAAAATTTGAGCAGGGATTCTACCACAAGCTTACAGAGAAATAATCGTCCCAATGCGATGATTTTTCATTGATCAAGGATTAATCTTCGCACGTATTATGAGATACTCAGTAAATCAATTTGGTAATGAAACGAGATAGCATGGAAAACATTGAAGTCCGAGGCGCCCGCACGCACAATTTAAAAGACATCAGCCTAACCATTCCCCGTGATAAATTAATTGTTATCACCGGTCTATCTGGTTCGGGTAAATCGTCTTTAGCATTTGATACCTTATATGCAGAAGGGCAGCGTCGGTATGTAGAATCTTTATCGGCCTATGCCAGACAATTTTTATCTTTAATGGAAAAACCTGATGTTGATCATATTGAAGGGTTGTCGCCGGCAATTTCAATTGAACAAAAATCAACGTCACATAATCCCCGCTCCACCGTTGGCACCATTACCGAAATATATGATTACCTGCGCTTAATGTTTGCCCGTGTCGGTGAACCGCGTTGCCCTACTCACGATTTGCCACTCGCTGCACAAACTGTTAGCCAAATGGTCGACACTGTGCTGGCGTTCCCAGAGGGCAGCAAGCTGATGTTGCTAGCCCCTGTTGTGAAAGAGCGCAAAGGTGAGCACGTTAAGTTGTTAGAGCAACTAGCCAGCCAAGGTTATATTCGCGCCCGTATTGACGGGGAAGTATGCGACCTTTCTGATCCACCGACTTTAGAACTACATAAAAAACACACTATTGAAGTCGTGGTCGATCGTTTTAAAGTGAAAGATGGCTTACAACAGCGTTTAGCCGAATCGTTTGAAACCGCGTTAGAGCTGTCAGCAGGTGTAGCAACTATTGCATCGATGGATGACGCAAACGCCGAAGAGCTGCTGCTCTCCGCCAACTTCGCTTGCCCAACATGTGGCTACGCCATGACCGAACTTGAACCTCGGTTATTCTCATTTAATAATCCGGCAGGCGCATGCCAAAGTTGTGATGGTTTAGGGGTTCGTCAGTATTTCGACCCAAATCGAGTGATTCAAAACCCAGAGCTTAGTTTATCTGGCGGCGCCATAAAAGGCTGGGATAAACGCAGTTTTTACTATTTCCAGATGCTACAAGCCGTTGCTGAGCACTATAAATTTGATTTAGAAATGCCATTTCAGGAACTATCTAAAGATGCTAAAAAAATCATTTTAGACGGTTCTGGCGATACAAAAATTGCTTTTAACTACCGCAACGACCGTGGCGATCTGATCACTCGTAACCATGAGTTTGAAGGCGTGTTAAATAACATGAACCGCCGCTATCGTGAAACAGAATCAAATTCCGTGCGCGAAGAGCTGGCTAAATATCAAACCAGCCAAGCTTGCCCAAGTTGTAAAGGGTCGCGCCTTCGCCAAGAAGCGCGCAGTGTATTTATCGGTCAGACTAACTTACCCGCTATTACCAGTATGAGTATTGGTGAAGCGATGAGCTTTTTTGAGCAACTAAGCTTAACGGGCCAAAAAGGCCAGATAGCTGAGAAAATCTTAAAAGAAATTCGCGACCGTTTATCGTTTTTGATCAACGTAGGGCTAAATTATCTCTCTTTAGAACGCAGTGCTGATACTTTATCTGGCGGTGAGGCTCAACGTATTCGCTTAGCCAGCCAAATTGGCGCAGGCTTAGTAGGCGTAATGTATGTACTTGATGAACCATCGATTGGTTTGCATCAACGTGATAATGACCGTTTACTGCAAACGCTAATCCATCTACGCGACTTAGGTAATACCGTGATTGTGGTAGAGCATGACGAAGATGCCATACGTGCCGCCGATCATATTATTGATATTGGTCCTGGAGCTGGTGTGCATGGCGGTTATATCATTGCCCAAGGTACTCGCGATGACATTTTAGCTAGCGAAGAGTCAGTAACAGGGCAATTTTTATCTGGCCGACGCAAAATTGAAGTTCCCAAAGAGCGTCATAAAATCAACGATAAGTGGTTAGAGCTGTTTGGCGCTAGCGGTAATAACTTAAAAAATGTCGATTTAAAAATACCTTTTGGTTTAATGACATGTATTACTGGCGTATCAGGCTCTGGTAAGTCAACACTTATCAACGACACCTTATTTAAACTTGCTCATACCGAACTAAACGGAGCAACCACCGCCGAAGCCGCACCGTACAAAGCAATTAGTGGCCTTGAGCATTTTGATAAAGTTATCGACATTGACCAAAGCCCGATTGGCCGTACCCCACGCTCAAACCCAGCCACATATACCGGTATTTTTACTGGCATTCGTGAACTGTTTGTGGGCACGCAAGAATCTCGCTCTCGTGGTTACAAAGTCGGTCGCTTTAGCTTTAATGTAAAAGGTGGCCGCTGTGAAGCTTGCCAAGGCGATGGCGTGATCAAAGTCGAAATGCACTTTTTACCTGATGTATATGTGCCATGTGATGTCTGTAAAGGGCAACGTTATAACCGTGAAACGTTAGAAGTGCAGTATAAAGGCAAAAACATCCATCAAGTATTAGAAATGACGGTGGAAGACGCACACGACTATTTTGATAAAATACCCGCCATTGCGCGTAAACTAAAAACCTTAATGGATGTGGGCTTGTCTTATATTCGCTTAGGCCAAGCCGCGACAACGCTCTCTGGTGGTGAAGCTCAACGGGTTAAACTCGCCCGCGAGTTATCTAAACGTGACACAGGTAAAACCTTATACATTTTAGATGAACCAACCACAGGCTTGCACTTTGCTGATATTGAACAATTATTAGTAGTACTGCATCGCCTGCGTGACCACGGTAATACGATTGTGGTTATTGAGCATAATCTTGATGTAATAAAAACAGCCGATTGGATCATTGATCTAGGTCCCGAAGGTGGTGCCGGCGGCGGTGAGATCCTCATTGCAGGCACGCCGGATGAAGTAGCCGAATGTGAGCGTTCACATACTGGCCACTATTTAAAACCCCTATTATCAAAATAGGGTTTTCGCTTTATGTACTAAGGTTGGCCGGTGTTAAGATACATAAAAATTGCCAGATGGCGTGCAAACAAACAGCTGAGGCAACAACAGCAAAATTTGCAACCTCATAAACTGCGCTTTTATGAGCAAGGTAGAGCTATTTGGTTTAATCTTAACACCGGGCAAAAGCTCTACTTATTGGCGTTAATCTGCCTAATCATCTTTCAAAGTGGTTGGCTATGCGCCAGTATCACTATCGTAGCGCTTACTATTGAGTTTTGGCCAAAGTTCAATAAGCTCTGGCATTCACTTGCTGGCAAAGCACTTATACTTATTTTCTATGCCAGTATCGCCAACTTTGTACTGGCCAATGCCAGTGGCATTGTAAATAATGTAACTCATGTTTCAGCAACACATTTTAATTACACCCACAATTTTGCCACGCTACTTTATTTACCACCCTGGGCGTTGGGCATCTCTCTATCGACATTACTATTATTACAATTGATATTGCCGTTCTATATTTTTATGCTCTTAATCATCAAACCGTTTGGTTCACAGCGGGTAAAGTTTATTAGCCAAAGCTATTCACCTTTACTTACAGCTTCTATACGGTTTTTTTTATCAACGATTGTAATAATCAATCTAATGTCTTTTGTTGATGACAAAGATACCGGTGCCGTTTTTGATGACATAGTAAGCAACTTCGTCAGCAGCAAGCAGCTCTCAAGTCGAGCACTAACAGAGCAACAAGAAGTTGAAGTTGTAGAAGAGCTCAGCCAAAAAATACATGGGCAACTACCAAGTGAAAATATTACCCAAACACCTCCCACACTGCCAGTAACTCCGACGGAAGAAGATGAAACCACTCAATCCGTACGATTATTCTTTAACACAAAAGGTTACTTTGAACGCAGCAAACGGTTAATTGCTATGTTTGCTTACACCTACGAAGCAGACCAATACTCCCGTTGCAAAAAATCTGACGACAGTAAAGCGATTGAGATTAACGACTACGAAATTGTTGAAATTGCACCAGATAACAGCAAACCTTACGGTTACAGCTTTACGGTAAAAGCCTGCCAATCGCCGGGCATTAAAGCGCCATAGCTGGCTACGGGCTACGGGCTACGGAAAATACTAAAGTCAGTTAATTAAAGTCAAACCTGTTTTTAAATTATGCACGCCATTAATAAAAGGTTGAGTTGCTCATTAGATGTTCACGGCATAACTCAGGGATCGCCATAACGCTTTCGGCTTGCTTCAAAATAGTGAGGCTCTGACTGTCTGTAAAATATGCTTTCCCATAATTTTATCCTTTATTTACAATAAGATAAAATTCTACGTTTGGCTTCTATTATTTTTCGGTGGAATTACACTTGCTTATATACTTACTTAATTATTGGCGAGCAATAATTACTTAAGACTTACTGGTAAAGCGCATCAATAACTTAACGGGTCTTATTCTCGCTCAATACTGCCAGCTTTAACAACAATAGCGGTGTTCAATAAATTGCCAAGGTCCGATTTGATAATTCATATTGGATTCTGGACTTTTAATATTCTTAAACCCTAACACCGTCAAGAGTTTCAATATAACGTTACCTTTAAATCTTATATATGAATATAAGATTTAAAGGTAACGACATGTTTTATAATATTAAAAATACTCAGAATGTTATTTATAAATCCCTTATAAGTAGATAAGCGACTTACAAAAAATTTAGAGCTATTCTTTTCACCGTCAACAGTAAACCAGCCAGTTAAACATATTAGCAGACGTTCACTTGCTGACTCACTTTACAATTAAAAAGGGTTTTATTATGAAAAAATTAATCAAAAAAGCATTACCTGTAATTCTGATCATAGCAACATTCTGTTCATCTTCAGCCATGGCTGCTGGTAACCCTGAACTTATTATGCAACAGTTAAGCAGCGTCCATATTTCTAAAGTCGTGATGCAAAATCCACAGCAAAAAGAGCTTCGGTTTGAAAACTCACTAAACACTAAGCTAAACGTAAAGCTAGAAAAATCAATGCGAGAAATTCAAAAACAGATTGACAATAAATTAACGGATCAATTAGATAAAAAGTAACGCCTTTAGTTATTTGCTGCGCCCGAAATATAACGGCGCAGCCAGAATTCAACACCACGGACAAAAACGCTCACCTGACACTAACCGGTTGTGGGTACTAAATCGATAAGGTTTTCTTGCGTGAATCATAAAAAACATCCTTTATATTATTGAATATAGAGTAATAGTGGTTGATGCTATGATTCTTGCCCGCTCCATTGTTAGTTGTTTTGCAGATAATGTTTTACTTTTTTTGCATAGTTATCTTAACTACTCATTCCAACTAATTTGCATTATTTGCATGTCTTTGTATTTTGAGCCCGTAAATAAAATTTCGTCATCACCGCTTATAAAAAAAGCAATTGGTCGAAAGTCCATATGCATATCTTGTATGGTGTTATCTTGTAAGTTAAGTCGAGCAACTCTTGAAATCGCATCTGAATAATATAAATAGTTACCCCGAATAGCATAGCCAATCGCTTTACTAGCATCTTTAGATAACTCCCAACTTTGCCTATCAGATAGTCGAATTAACTTATTATTGGTAATTACGTAACTACTACCATCGCTATCTGAAATTAGTTTATTGGGTTTAATATCGTCTAATAATGTGGTGTCGCGAGTTAATAAATTAAGTTTGGCAAGTATATTTTTTGAATCACCTTGTTCAATATAAAGGATACCTTCATTATTTTTTGACCATACATAGCTTACTATTTTACGCCCTTTAAACTCTGCTATTGAGTAGAGCTTTTCAGCTATAACATCATAAAATGCAATGCTTTTATTTATTCTCAACAAAATACGTTGCTGATTAGGAGATACACTCAATCCTCCCATTGCAAACGTAGATGAGCCATCGTGGGTAAAATGACTAAGCTGCTTTATCAGTCCATTTTGAGATAGCCATAACTGACTACTACCAGAGCGTTCTGATACAAAAACCTGTGCAGGCCCCTCTTTGTTAACGACTTCAACAATGTTGTAATCATCTTTTTCACTTTTATAGAGTGCTTCATATTTAGGAGTATCACTAAATAAACCGGTAACTTTGGTTAATGAGTAAGTTTGCGTTTTATTTGCAGAATAAAATAGGCTATTAGCTGATTGAACCGCTATGTAATAGGGCGATATTTCAGGCGTAACTTGCACTGTATTTTTAAGAATACTCTTTTCATCAAATAAAACGGTTGTGAGCTGTGATCCTTCAGAAACAATCACGCCTTTATCATTTAAAAGCCAGTCAAAAGCAAAGCTAATGGTATTTTTCTGTGCTTGAAATAAACGCTTAGTCTCACGAGTTTCAAAGTTATAAGTAAATACAGAGAATGGCTGACCTTTTTGATTGAGTATATACGCTAACTTATTACCAGAATGAGATAAACGAGGTATGCTGATGCCATACATTATACCTGGCGGTGGGATGATAATTGACTCCTTTTGCGATTCTAAGTCAAATTGATATAAACCAGACCCATCTTGTTCATTCTTATACTCGGTGTAATAAATATGTTCCCCATTTTCGTCTACTTGTGCATAGCCAGTGTATCTAAGATCGCATTTTTTAATTAACTTTGTTTCCCCAACAATCGGAAATTCACTCAGATCAACTAATACCATTTCACAAAGCTGTTGCTTTAGGTTTGTAGCCTGTAATAACACATAAGGCTGGTTTAACTGCCACGATAAAACGGACACCTGAAAACCAGGATAAGTGAGTTCAACCTCTCTTTGATCGGAAAGACGCTTAACAAATGCATGATTAATATCTGTTTCTGGCTCAATATTGGTATAGGCTAAATATTTCCGATCTGAGGATAGTTCGGGGTGTACTTCACTTCCTAAGTTCCACGTACTTGCTACCTTTTTTATCGTTACCTGTTTAATAGACTCTCCCTCTGGCTTGCTAATAAATACTAAACTGAACCATGCTAAAAAGCACAAGCAAACAATACCGGCTAAAGCAAAAATAAGGGGCTTTTGAGTGCTCTTTTTTTGAATAGCTTGATTGGGCTTTATCGTCGAAATATCATCACCTTTTTCAACAGCAACCGATATGATACTTGCAGGTTGTTGAGTTTTATCAAGTTCAAGCTCTTGTGTTAAACGCTCAGGTATAACCGTTAAACTGTAACCTTTACGATAATGTGTTTTTAAAAGAGGAGCTTTTTCAATCGGATGCGCTAGCTGCTTTCTCAGCTCTGAGATAGCACGGTTAATTGCATTATCATCTACAAATTTTTGCTGCCATACACTCTCTATGAGCTCTTGACGAGATACGATTTGTTGAGGCTTATTTATAAAATGAAGTACTAACTTTACTAATAGAGGATCTAACTCCCTTTCTATACTATTTGAAGTAATCACACAGCGATTACTAATAAATTGCCAAGGTCCGATTTGATAATTCATAGTCTTTAAGTATTTTTTATTTTGCCAAACCCTACCACATGTACATTATGTTTTATAGTAACTGTATTTATAAACCTTATATTAGCAGATAAGGTTTAACATCAAAATATTGATTTTAAAGAATAAAACAAAGTGAAAACCTTATACATTAATTGCTCACAACTAGATAAGCGACTCTATGAAAATTCACCGATATTCTTTAAAACGTCATCAACAAGCCGCTTAGCCAAAATCGTTTTGCATACTAATTTGGCAGCGCTTAAAAAACATAAAAGGTTTGATTATGAATAACGCAATTAAAAAAGTACTACCCGCTCTACTATTAGCAACTGCATTTAATACTGCATTCGTTATCGCTGCTGAAAGTAAAACGCAGGCGATTCAATCAAAATCAGCACAGTGCATGATTGGCGAAACAATAACGAATGCTCAACCACTCAATAAGCAAACAACTTCCTCTGATGCGGTTACAACAAGCAACATAAATACTCAAACCTTACTCTCTACCATAGATGAGAAAATAGCTGCTGATTTTGACTCATCCATAAATAAAATTAACTCACAAATTGATAAGAACCTTTCACGAGTAACGTCATCAATTACAGCCTACATAACTTCTGTTTTGACTAAGTAATAAAAACTTTAAACAGCTTAAATTAAGGAATTGCTATGAACACATTTACCAAAAAAATAGTATCAGCAAGTGTTTTACTTAGTAGTAGCCTAATAGCAACAACAGCACAAGCACAAAGCTCTGTGTGGCAGGTTAACAAAGGCAGTGACTCGTTATTTATTGGTGGTACGGTACATATTTTACCTAAATCAGAAATGCCGCTTCCTGCAGAGTTTAATCACGCTTATAAGCAAGCAGATACTATTGTTTTAGAAGCGCCAATTCCAGACCCATCAGATGCGAACGCACAAATGCAAATGTTAGCAGCGCTATCATATGCTAATAACGAAACGTTAAGCCAAAAGTTAAACCCGCAAGTAAAGCTTTTATTGGAAAATAAACTTACTGAATTTGGCGCTAACCTAACCAAGTTAGATGGTTTTCGCCCTGCTATGGTAAGTATTGTTTTAATGTCGATGGAGTTGCAAAAACAAAACTTAATGGGTGAAGGCGTTGATGCGTACTTTACCAAAAAAGCGACGATAGATAATAAAACAAAGAACTATCTGGAAACTATGGAGTTTCAGTTAGAGCTTTTCAAAACAATGGGACAGAACAACGAAAATAATTTTATTAAAAATAATTTAGCCGAGTTAAATAATTACGGTGTAATGTTTAAAGTGCTGGTATCTGCATGGCGTCAAGGTGATACAGACACACTGAATAAAGTGGCTATTGAAACAATGCAAAAAAATGATCCGCATACTTATCAGCAGTTAATAACAGATAGAAATAATGCTTGGTTAGCTAAAGTAGAAGAGATGTTTAATAACGATAAAAGTGAATTTGTACTTGTTGGAGTTGCACACCTTGCAGGCAAAGATAGCTTACTTACATTACTTGAAAATAAAGGTTACACCGTTTCTTTGGTTAATATTGACGATAGCACTGAAATGACAAGCAAAAGGACTGAGTAATGGATAAAACAGACAAGCAAGCTATGTCATTACTGTTTATATTTGGATCTTTAATATTAATTAGTATTCTATAAAAAATGCCGCTATTTAAGCGGCATTTTTTATTTAAGCGGACAAGCAACCTTTTACGGACGTGGAATAAATCCTAACGCGTTGTAAACAGACTTTAAGGTTATCTCTGCACGGGCGCTGGCTTTTTCAGCACCGGTTTTCATGATGTTGTTGAGCAATGCTTGATCTTCACGGATCTCTTTAAAGCGCGCTTGGATTGGCTCGATCATGCTTACTACTGCGTCAGCGGTGTCTTTTTTCAGATGGCCATACATTTTGTCTTCGTATTCAGGCACTAACTCTTCAATTGAGCGCTTGGTTGCAACAGACATAAGTGTTAGTAAGTTTGATACGCCTGGTTTTTCAGTGCGATCAAAATAAATACGCGCTTGCTCGTCTGAATCGGTTACTGCTTTTTTAAGCTTTTTCTCGATCTTTTTTGGTTCGTCTAACATCATGATAAAACCATTTGGGTTTTCATCTGATTTAGACATTTTTTTCAGTGGATCTTGCAGGCTCATTACTCGCGCACCAAACTCTGGAATGTAAGGTTCTGGGATCGTGAAAACTTCACCATATAAGTTATTAAAGCGCGTTGCGATATCGCGTGTTAGTTCAAGGTGCTGCTTTTGATCATCACCTACTGGTACTTGCGCCGCTTGATAAAGTAAAATATCAGCTGCTTGTAATACCGGATAAGCAAACAAACCAACGTTTACGTTGCTGGTGTTCTTTGCTGACTTATCTTTAAACTGGGTCATACGGTTAAGCTCACCCATTTGCGCATAACAGTTTAGTACCCAACCTAGCTGTGCATGTTCAGGCACTTGCGACTGCACAAATAAAGCAGCTTTATCTGGATCAATACCACATGCAACATACAAAGCTATACCATCTAATACACGGGTTTTTAAAAGCTCTGGATCTTGGCGTAACGTAATCGCGTGCAAATCAGCTAACATAAAGTGACTATCATACTCTTCCTGTAGCTTTACCCACTGGTTAATAGCGCCAACATAGTTGCCTATTGTCATTCCACCGGTTGGCTGCATGCCACTTAACACTACTGGTTTACTCATGATGTTCCTTTATATTACAAAAATAAAAAATGCTAAAATTAAAAAATCGCTTAACGCTGGGTAAGAACAGGTATTATATCTAAGAAATTCTCACAGAGGTACTGTGGATTCAAATCAGCAAGATTTTCACCTTGGTTATAACCATAATTAACGGCAAGTACGTCTATATGTGCCGCTTGCGCCGCTAAGATATCACTTTTTGAGTCACCAATCATAATTGCTTGACTCACTGGTACATTTAATTGCTGACAAGCAAATAAAAGAGGCTCTGGTGAAGGCTTTTTGGCCATGTCATCACCACACACTATCACCTCAAAATGACTTCTTAAAGCGAGCTTATCAAGTAGCTTTTCAGTAAAGCAGCGGGCTTTGTTAGTGATCAACGCTTTTGGTATACCACGTAACGCCGCAAGGCCTGTTTCTACGTGTTGATAAAGCACACTGTATTCACCTACTTGTTGCTCATAATGACCATAAAAAAGCGCAATTGCTTTATCTGCTAATGCTGGATCTAGGTGTTCACTGACTTTCATGTCGCCACTGAGGCCTCGCTTAACCAGCATTTCAATGCCTTTACCAACCCAGCTTTGTACCAACCCCTGACTTACAATTGGAAAAGCTAAATCAGATAAAGTCAGATTCATCGCTATATATAAATCATAAACACTATCAACTAAAGTACCATCAAGATCAAATAAAGCGGCTTCATACTTCATTATTTTACACCCTCTAACTGAGCACGCATTTGTTCAATTACTTGTTGGTAATCTGGCTGATTAAAAATAGCAGAGCCGGCAACAAACATGTCAGCTCCGGCTTGAGCCGCCGCCGCAATATTATCGACTTTAATACCACCATCTACTTCTAAACGAATAGCACGACCTGAATCATCAATTATTTTCCGTGCTTGGCGTAGTTTTTCCAAAGTATGAGGAATAAAACTTTGACCGCCAAAACCTGGATTAACCGACATGAGTAAAATTACATCAAGCTTATCAATCACATGTTCTAAATAGCTTAAACTCGTCGCAGGGTTAAAAACTAAACCAGCTTGGCAACCATGATCTTTGATCAGCTGTAAAGTGCGATCAATATGTTCACTCGCTTCGGGATGAAAAGTAATGATTGAAGCGCCAGCATCAACAAATTGCGGTATTAAACTATCGACCGGTTTAACCATTAAATGCACATCAATAGGCGCCGTAATACCATAATCACGCAGCGCTTTGCACACCATAGGCCCAATTGTTAAGTTTGGCACATAGTGATTATCCATCACATCAAAATGAACTACATCTGCACCAGAAGCTAAAACACGCTCAACATCTTCGCCCAAACGGGCAAAATCAGCAGATAAAATAGACGGGGCGATAAGGTACTTTTGTAGTGTTTCTAACATAAACAATCCTTAGTGATATTAAAAATGCGCAAAATAGCAGGGCCGATAATTGCCATAATGTAACCTAAATCAAGCTATTCCCCAAGAATCCCAGCTAATTAAAGCTTTAACTCTATTTGAAGTTTTGCAACGGTTATATTTTAAACAGCTAAATATAAACATTATTTTTACCTTAACCTTTTAATTTTATTAATTTTTTATATTTGTTAAGGATAAATTAAGTTTGTTATTTGAGCATTTTTTATGTATGCTCTAGTGAGTAACACTATTATGGACTTAGTAAAATGCGTGCTTTTAAAATCGGGATCTTAACTGCGGCTGCTATAACTATCGGTACACTAAGCTATTTTTCAAAAAGTGATAATACACTTATCGCAGCTAACGATTGCGAATGTAGCTCAGGCCATTTAAAAATTAATAATGCAGTGCAATGTATGAAGGTCGAACAAGAATCAAGTTGGATGTCATGGATCACTGGTGATAGTCGCAGTGCACAATTTCATTATTTAGATTTACTTGAATTATTAACCAGCTCAGACGAACCACAAAAAGCACGTTCACTTAGTCCTAGGTTCTAGTAAAGTGCGGCAACTGATCAGCGCTATACAAAGTGTTGTTGCGGCATTTTTTGGTGTGCAATCTGAGCACAAGCGTCACGCTGACTTTAAACAACACTCGCCTACCAGTATTATTATCATAGCTATTATTTTATTTATATTTTTTGTAACCGCTATCTATGGCGTGGTGACTTGGGTGCTAAGTACATAGCCATCAACTCATTGACTTTATTGCGCGAACCACCTTTTGGACTAATCGTCCGCTTAACTTGAATTTCAGCTAACGTTGCTTGGCTATATATTTTACGTGTCCATACAGTGTCATGATTCGAGATCAATACCGGTGTTTTGTTTTCAAATGCCGCTTGCTCAGCTAAATTAGCTAGATTCGCCTGATCATCTAAATTAAAGCCACCCTTAGCATAAGAGGTAAACGACGCCGTTTTACTCAAAGGAACATAAGGTGGATCGCAATAGATCACTGCGTTATCGGGTACTAATTTAAATACATCGTCATAACCTAAACAAGTAAACGTGGCTTGTTGCGCTTTTTCGGCAAAAAAGTACATTTCTTTTTCAGGAAAATACGGACGTTTATACTTACCGAACGGAACATTAAAAATTCCTTTCAGGTTATAGCGGCATAAACCGTTGTAGCCGTGGCGATTCATATATAAAAATAAGATCGCTCGCTCGTAAATGTCATTACTTTGATTAAACTGTACGCGATAATCATAATATGCGTCAGGCTGGTTGTTTAAATCAACAAACAGCTTTTTAGCATCGCTGATGAATTCATCTGGAGAGTTTTTTAATTCGTTATACAAGTTAATGAGATCAGCATTAATATCATTAAGAATATAATCTTTAAAATCTGTGTTTAAAAATACCGAGCCAGCACCAACAAACGGTTCAACTAAGGTATCAGCGTGTTTGCTCGCTTCATTTAAGCGCGCGCTAATATCTTCAACTAAGCTGTATTTTCCGCCAGCCCATTTAAGGAAGGCTCTGGTCTTTTTCTGCATCGGCTCTTTACTTCAAACTGGTGTGCCGCGATTTTACACTAAACAGTGTAAATTTACTGATCTAGTAACGCGATTTCTTGTTTTATTTTACTGATTTTTTTATAAAACGGCTGATTTTTACGCACCGCTTCAGGTAGGCTTGCTAGCACTTCGCGAGCAGCATTTAAGTTATCAAAGCTGCCATAGGTTACCACCCACCAAATTTTATCGTTGCGGCGTGTTTGATAGACTTTACCAAGTACTTGCAGCGACTGTTTAGCAACAAACTGCTCGGCGATTGTTTGCTGAGTTACCGCTAGTAACTGGATCACGACCTTACTATCCGGCTGTTGTAGATACCAAGCATTATCTGCTGGCATAATTTGCTGCGCTTGAGGAACAGGCTCTACCACAGTGGGTTCTTCAGCCAAGCTAGTCGTGATATCAACAGGCTCTGCAACTGGCGCTAAACTATCGAGTATTGCCGCAACATTATTTTCCTGAGTAGGATTATCAATAAGCGGCTTGTCTTGCTCTGGTTGAGCTTGTTGATCAGCTGATTGAGCATCTGCAGCTTCTACTTGTGAGGAATCTATTGTCACCGCTGGTTCTGTTACAGCTTGCTTTAAAGTATCGACTGCGATTGCCGTCGCCACTGGAGTTTCAGGTTGTGGCTGATAAAAATCATACCACCAACGGGTCATATCAGATTTATATAAAAAGCCAATGATGAGTAACATAATAATCACTAGCAGCGTTATTAAATGTACTCGCCAAGATACTTTATCAGTGACTACAACCTTAGCTGTATGCTGTGTTGGTTGCCACGCTAACAATAAACTCGGATTACCGTGTGCTTCGCGCAAAAAGGTTTGAAATACCGGGTCTTCATCATAAGGTAAATCATTAAAATAGCACTTCATCAACTGTTTACTTTCTGCTATTGAAAGTGCTTCAAGATGAATTTCAACAGCGCTTTTAAATTGCCCCACTGATTGCGATGCCAGTAAGACATATAAAGTAGTAGGACTATGCTTGGTAAGCGCTGTTAACTCTTCGACCATTTCTTCAGATAAATGCCGTCCACCATCTAACACCCATAAACATGGACCACAGTTTTGCTGTTTAGCTAGTTGGTAGAAATTTTCTGACAGGCTTAGGTTTTGATCAATTAACGGCGAGCGGAAGCTTTGTTCCAGTAACTCACTCATCAATTGCATATCACTCATACGCGCACTTAGCTGCACAAATGACTTATTAAAATCACTGTATTTATCAGTAATGAAGGTTTCGAGAAGATAACTTTTACCAAGTCCAGAAGGACCCAGTAAGACAATTAAATTTTGCCCATATTCAAACTGTAGGGCAATCCGATCAACCAAAGCCGCACGGCTAGGTAAGATTTGCGATTGCATTAGCGCCCTATTAAATCTCGGACCTGTTGATCTGAGACATCATCAACCAACGCGCATTGACCAAACTGAGTAGGAAGAATAAAACGGATCGTGCCTTTTTTATTCTTTTTATCTTTACGCATATGATGAAGGAAATGTTCAGCAGTCATCACATCAGGGATCTCACTAGGCAAATTATATTGCGCTATTAAGGTAACGATCCTTGCAACTTCTTGTGCACTTAAATCACCACGAGTATGAGCTAGCTGTGCTGCTAATACCATGCCAGTAGCAACAGCTTCACCATGTAGCCATTGGCCGTATCCCATTTGCGCTTCGATAGCATGTGCAAAGGTATGGCCTAAATTAAGTAACGCTCGTAGTCCTACTTCTTTTTCATCCTGAGCGACAATCAGTGCTTTAATTTCACAACAACGAAAAATCACATGCTGAATGGTTTCTTCATCCAAAGCCTGTAATTGCGCGGTGTTGTTTTCTAGAAAAGTAAATAATTCTGTATCGTAAATTAAGCCATATTTAATAACTTCAGCCATACCGGCTGCAAATTCACGAGCAGGAAGTGTATGCAATGATTGAGTATCAATAAACACGGCTTGCGGCTGATAAAAAGCCCCAATCATGTTTTTACCCAAAGGATGGTTAACCGCCGTTTTACCGCCAACTGATGAATCAACTTGCGATAATAAGGTAGTGGGTACTTGAATAAACGGTACTCCGCGTTGATAGCAGGCCGCAACAAAACCAGTCAGATCACCGACCACACCACCACCAAGGGCGATTAAGCAAGTATCTCTGCCGCAATTGTTTTCAAGCAAAAAAGCCGAAATTTTCTCAAACCATTCCAGTGATTTATATTGCTCACCATCAGGAATAATAAAACTTAGCGGATTTAAATCAGCTAATAACGCCATTGCATCGCTTAAGTACAAAGGTGCAATGGTGTCATTAGTGATAATGATAGGTCGACAATCACCAATATGATGATGCAGCCTGTCAGTCTGTTGAAGAGCAGATTGACCAATATAAATAGGATAACTTCGCTCGTCTAAATTAACTGTTAATTCAAGCATCGCTAGTATCCTTTCTTATTGGTATTTAAAAATCTAATTTCTCGATGATTTGATTAGCGACAACTTTAGCGCTTTGCTCATCAGTGCGTACAACAAAATCAGCTACTTCTTTATACAACGGTTCGCGTTCTTCAGCTAAGCGCTCTAATACATCACGAGGTGCTTCTTCTGTTTGCAGTAATGGGCGACGCTTGTCGCGCTGCGTGCGTGCAACTTGCTTTTCGATAGGTGTCTCTAGGTATACAACAATACCACGAGCCGAAAGCTTGTTTCGTACTTCTTTACTCATCACAGAACCACCACCAGTTGCAAGTACAATACCTTGCATTTCTGTTAGATCGCCAATGACAGATTCTTCACGAAGTCGAAAGCCTTCTTCACCTTCAAGATCGAACACCCAGGCAATATCTGCACCGGTACGGCGTTCGATTTCTTGATCAGAATCGACAAATTCAAGGTGCAATTGATCTGCAATGTGACGACCAATTGTGCTTTTGCCAGCCCCCATAGGGCCAACTAGAAATATATTACGTTTTTCAGCCATATCTTTTAGTACAAACGAACTCTAAAATTTGAAATAAAACCCCGCCTAACGACCTGGCCCCAAAATTAAGGAGGGGATTATCTCAGTAATTGATTGGGTATTTCAAGTCAATTAGAACAAAAAGCCAATTAACGAGCAATTAAAGTCAATAATTGCCCATTGTGTAAGAATAAATCAGTGTAAATTACTCTATTTGGATTTTCGGAGTAACGAAAATCAGCAATTCTTTCTTTTCATTGAACTCACTAGTGCTTCTAAACAGCACTCCTAGGTAAGGAATATCACCTAATAATGGTACTTTTTTAACTGAGTTAATGATTTGCTGCTGGAATATACCACCAAGTACCACGGTTTGACCATTCTCAACCAGTACTTGGGTTTGAATTTCTTGGGTATCAATTGCAACTGCAGGACCAGTTCCAGTTTGTACCGTATCACCTCGGGTATCTTGGGTAATGATTAAATCCAAGATAACTTTATTATCTGGGGTGATGTGTGGTGTTACCTCAAGACTCAATACTGCCTTTTTAAAGCTAACAGTTGTAGCACCACTTGAAGCAGATTCAACATACGGTATTTCGGTACCTTGTTCAATACGTGCTTTTTTCTGGTTGGCAGTCGTAATGCGCGGACTTGCGATAATTTCACCACGGTTTTCTTCTTCAAGCGCGGTTAGCTCTAAATCAAGTAACGTGCCATTTGCTAATTTAGCAACGTGCATACCAATACTGCCAGCGGCACCTGTGATAGGCAAGTTTACATTAAGGCGATCAGAAATACTTGGAATGGTGCCGTTAGAAATCGTATTAGCACCTTCTAAGGTACCTGAAATACCATCAGTGCCTTGTTGATCACTAAACCCCCAACGTACTCCTAAGTCTTCTTTTACGTTATCACGTACAGTAACCATACGTGCCTCAATAATAACTTGTCTAACCGCTATATCCAAAGTTTCGACCATACGGCGAACACTTGCAATGCTTTTAACGGTGTCTTTAATTAACAAGGTATTGGTACGTTTATCAACGGATACACTGCCGCGAGCACTAATAATGCTGTTAGTGTCGGTTTTCAGTAAATCAGCAAACTCTTCCGCTTTAGCATAATTCAAACGAATATATTCACTATAAAGCGGCTCTAAATCTTCAACTTGTTGTTTGGCTTTTAGATCTTTCGCTTCGCGGGCGGCAAGCTCTTCAGATGGTGCAACCATTAATATAGAGCCATCCATACGCTTATCTAAACCTTTAACGCGTAATACCACGTCAAGAGCTTGATCCCAAGGCACACCATCTAAACGCAGAGTTATGTTGCCACTGACTGAGTCACTGGTTACTAGGTTGAAATCATTATAGCCGGCAATAATTTGTAATACGGCACGCACTGAGATGTCTTGAAAGTTTAGCGTCATTGGCCGACCTTGATACTCTTTACCACCTTCTAAATATGAACGTTGCGAGTCATCTTTTTCAACTGTAAGAGTAAGGATATTTTCAATTTGCTGATAAGTAAATTTAAACGCTGCATTAGGAGTTATTACCACCCTGCTCATATTATTTTCTTTAAATGTCTCAATTGAGCTGACCACAGTGCCAAAATCTAGCACATCTAGCTCATATAATAAGTCATCTAAAATATCGGTATGATGAAATTCAGCAATAATTTTACCGCCACTTTCATGCACATCAATCGCAGCTTGAGTGTCTTGCAAGAATACTAATACTCGTGCTTCACCTTTTTCACCACGACGAAAATCTATAGACTGGATTGAGTTAATGTAATTGCCAGTCACTTCTTTGGCGGTATTAGCATCTTCTTGTGACGTGATAGGATTATCGGAAACGTGTAATGAAACAAGATTATTATTAACCGTTGTTTGGTAAATTTTTAAACGCTCTAAATGAACAGTGACAATCAAGTTACCATCAGCAGCTACACTATTAACTTTTTCAATACCGCCTTGGTTGATTTGTACTTCACTTATACCTTGTTCAACATCAGTGGCATTAAAGCGCATTTCAATACGGGCTGGGTTATTAAATACCTGAACTTTTGGTTCTTCACTCAGCTCCTCATCAAATACCAGCTGTAACTGTGTTTCTCCAGCTATTAATGGGCTATAACGAATGTCATACAATAACGGAGTTGCCATTGCTGATTGCGTGATAAAAAGGGCAATAACAACAAACAAAGCCTGATGAATGCGATTACTCCAAGATACTCCCTTATGCATTTTAATTTTACCTTTTTTATTTTTAACTAGTGCCATTGGAGCCCGCCTCTAACATTTCAAGCTTCGTAAGACGTTCTTTCCAACAACCAGACCCGTCGGGTATTAATTCTAACAATTCTATATAATCACTTTTAACATCTTGTACAACACCATGATATAAACCAATATGATTACCCACAGTCACTCGGTGCAAAGTATCATCTGCAGCTTTAATTAATGCCCATGTTTGGCCACCAGAACCCAGTGTGCCTTTCATTGCCAGATTATCCAACGGATATTTCTCTAAAACTTCACGCGTACGATCAGGATCAGGATGTAAACAGTTTTTAACTTGGATCATGTTATTTTGAATAATTTCTGGCTGCGGCGCAACAAAAGGACTACGTAGTTGCTGTGCATTGTATTCAAAGTGCTCAAATTGGATCAGTTTTGGAATGGCCTCAACTTTAGGTGTAGTGCTGGCTTTTACCTGATCAATAAACTCTTTTTGCTCAGAGGTATCATCGTTACATGCGCTCACCAAAATACAGCCGAGTAAAACCAAGGCTAATTTTTTCATTTTTTAGCCCCTACTTTTTTCACGCCGCCTTCGTAGCGGTAAGTTTTGGCGACCACGCTAAATGTCAGCTTGCCTGAATCTGAACTAGTAATTGAAAAGTCATGCAAACTTACGATACGAGGAAGTTGCGCTACTTTGCCAACAAAATCACCAAACTCATGGTAGCTACCTATTACTTCAATTTTAATCGGCAACTCAGTATAAAACTCTTTTTCCACTTCTGGTAACCAGCCAATTTTAAGAAAGGTTAAGCCACTGGTCGTGCCCACATAAGATAAATCATCAAGTAAGCCTGGTGTTTCGTTTGAAGTCGGTAAGCGCTTTAGCAATAAAGAAAACTTTTCTTCCATTTCAACCATTTGTTGACGGTAAATTTCTAGATTACTCGCTAGTGAGTATTTCACTCGATAGGTACTGCGTAACTCAACTTCTTTACTAACCGCATTATGGTAGCTATCTATTTCATCTGAAACCAATAAGCTGTAACTGAAAAACAATACGAGGGCCGCTACAAAAGTGCAGCAAATAATCTTGACAACTATTGGCCAGTCGCCAATGTTTTCAAGCTCAATTTCGTTCCATTCAATCTCTGTTAACGCTTTGATATCAAGGTTCATTATTTAACCTCTCCAATCTTATCAAAGGGTTTTACATAAAATTCCATATTAAAATCACTCAATAAACGAGACGATTTTTCACCAGCAATAATACCTTGCATTATCGGCTTTTCGAGCAGATAGGAATTTTGTACTTGGCGTAACATATTTGACAAGTAATTATTTGATTCGCTACGACCAACCACATGAATTGCACTACCACGACGCTCTAACTTAGTTAGATACACCCCCGTTGGTACAATTTTGGCAACTTCATCCATAATTTGCGTACCCAAGTTTCGACTACTTTGCAGTTCTTCGATTAAGCGCATACGTTGCTGCAAGTTTTCTTTCTTTTTGTCTAATTCACGTATTTCACTAATACGTTTATCTAATTGGCCAATTTCAGCTGAAAGGTAATTATTTTTAATATTTTGACCATCTCGTAAACTACCGTAATAACTACTGAGTAAATACATACTGATAAAACTGCCAAGCACCACAAAAAACAAAACAGTGGCAAACTTATTCTGTGATTGTTTGCGCTGCTGTTCGCGCCAAGGCAGTAGATTTATATGTGGCATGATGAAAAACTCCTTAATGCCAAACCCGTCGCTATTGCAAATTGAGTACGATGACGCTGTAACACATTGCGATC
Organism: Pseudoalteromonas sp. SG41-1; assembly: GCF_014164575.1. Lineage (NCBI taxonomy): Bacteria > Pseudomonadati > Pseudomonadota > Gammaproteobacteria > Alteromonadales > Pseudoalteromonadaceae > Pseudoalteromonas > Pseudoalteromonas sp. SG41-1. The sequence continues at coordinate 14,957 of NZ_JACJFL010000025.1, read as the reverse complement.
GACATGATGGGAAATATCCATATTTTCAAAAGGCTCTGCCACTATGGTATGGATGCCTAGTTCTTCGATTAGCAGTCGATCGAGGCCATCAATCATCGCTGTGCCACCAGTGAGCACAATGTAATCGATTTGATCTTTGCCACTGGTAGTTAAAAACATCTGCACTGCGCGGCGTACTTGCTGTAATAATGAGGTTTGAAATGGTGCCAATACTTCAAACGTGTAGTTAGGCGGAAGATCGCCTGTAGTTTTACCTATTTCAGCTTCATCAAAACTTTTATTATAATAAGCTACTATGCTGTTAGTGTATTGATCGCCACCAAATACTTGGTCTCGGGTGTAAATCGTTTCACCGCCAAGTACCACACTTACCAACATAAGTACCGCGCCAATATCGACCACTGCTACACACTTATTAAATGCATCGCTTGGTAATTGCTGATAATACACATCCATTGCGCGACTCAGGGCATAGCTTTCTACATCAACTACTTTTGCTATTAAGCCAGCTGATTCTAATGCACCAACACGAGCTTCAACACTTTCGGTACGCGCAGCTGAAAGCAACACATTCATTTTGGAAGGATCGGCTTCGTTGGTACTGAGCTTTTCAAAGTCTAGGCTAACTTCATCTAAAGGATAGGGAATAAGGCTGTCAGCTTCGATTTCTATTTGCGACTCAAGCTCTGCATCTGAAAGCGTAACATCCATAAAAATTACTTTCGTAATGACGGTTTGTCCCGATACTGCAACTGCTGCCGAACGAATTGACTTTGGTAACTTACGCTTTAATTTAGTAATGATATTACCAATCGCCTCAATATCTTGAATATTGCGCTCAGCCATTGTACCTTTTGGCATTGGCTCAATTGCTAACGCTTCGAGCCTATAGCCACTGTCCGTTTCATTCAGTAACACTGCTTTTATAGCATGTGAACCGATATCTATCCCTACCATCATCGATGAAGACTTACTCAATAGTTGACTTAGCATGTTCGCAACTTGGCCTTTGTTTTAAGAATAAACAAGTTATAATTTTTATATGAAAAAATACTATTCATTTTTTAATCAATATATACTAGCAGTCTCCGATTCTAATTGGGAGTCCATTTAGGGAAAATATAAGTGATTTTATTAAAACGAACTTTACAATTTTTTATCATCTGCGCGTTTTTAGGGCTCATTACCTTAGTAAGCCTTTATTATTACGTTAAATCTGATATCCCCAGTGTGCAAGTTTTAAAAGACGTGCAATTACAAACTCCTATGCAAGTCTTTTCGAAAGATGGTTTGTTAATCAACCAGTTCGGTGAAAAACGCCGCATTCCAGTGACTATAGAAGAGATCCCACAACCACTCATAAATGCTATTTTAGCCACTGAAGATAACCGTTTTTATGACCATATAGGTATAGATCCTATAGGTATTTTACGTTCAGCGCTCGTATTAATTTCAACTGGTGAGAAAAAACAAGGCGCAAGTACTATAACAATGCAGTTAGCTCGTAACTTCTTCTTAACACGTGAAAAGGCCTATATTCGTAAAGTAAAAGAGATCTTCATTGCGTTACACATTGAGAACTTACTTACCAAGGATGAAATACTCGCTTTATACCTAAATAAAATAGAGTTAGGTAATCGTGCTTTTGGTATCGGAGCCGCTGCACAAGTCTATTATGGTAAGCAACTAAACGAGTTAACTTTAGCGCAAATGGCAATGATTGCAGGCTTACCAAAAGCGCCTTCAGCTTTAAATCCGATCAGAAACCCAGTTCGCGCCAAGGCACGCCGTAATGTGGTACTCAGACGTATGCTTGATGAAGGTTATATCTCTCAAGCAGACTACAACCAGAGCTCTCAAGAACCAATTACGGCAAAATTTCATGGTGCCGAAATAGACTTATATGCGCCTTATATATCTGAAATGGTGCGTGCAGAAATGGTCGCTCGTTATGGCTACGAAAAAGCATATAATACCGGCTTTAAAGTTTACACCAGTGTTGAATCTGACGTACAAGCCGCAGCGCAAAAAGCACTCGTTGATAATCTCCATGCATACGATATGCGCCATGGCTATCGTGGCCCAGAGCAGCAACTGTGGGATTTTGAAACGCAACCTGCCCTAAGCTCTAGTGAAATTTTAGCAAAGCTTGAGCCGGTAAAAGAAATTGCCCCGCTATTAACGGCAGCAGTTTTGTCTGTAGGAGAGCAAACGGCAACAGTGTTATTAAAAAGTGGTGAGCAAGTCACTCTAGACTGGGATAATCTCAAATGGGCGCGCAAATACATTACGCGTTACCGTCAAGGTTTCCCACCAAAAACAGCTGCTGACATACTCAATCCAGGTGAGCAAATTTGGCTACGTAAAAATGACGATGGCAGTTATCTACTCAGCCAATTACCTGAAGCCTCAAGTGCATTAGTATCGCTGGATCCGAATGATGGTCGCATTAAAGCAATTGTTGGCGGTTATAGCTTTGAACAAAGCCAATATAACCGAGCCGTGCAAGCAAAACGTCAGGTCGGCTCTAACATTAAGCCGTTTATTTATTCTGCGGCGCTGAATAATGGTTATACCTTAGCGTCTATTTTAAATGATGCGCCAATCAATCAATGGGACAAGAGCCTAGGGGTTGCATGGCGACCAAAAAACAGCCCTGCGGTATATAACGGCCCAATCCGTATTCGTCGTGCTTTAGCACAATCGAAAAACGTTATTTCGGTGCGCTTACTGCGCGGTGTAGGCTTGCAGCGCACAGCTGATCACCTATTAAAATTTGGCTTTCAAAATAATGATATCAATCGCAGTGAATCGCTAGCTTTAGGTAGTGCGTCAATCACTCCTTTAGAGCTTGCCCGTGGCATGAGCACATTTGCCAATGGCGGTCATTTGATCACCCCTTATTTCATTAATGAGATTCAAGACTCAGCAGGTAATGTGTTATTTAAAACAAAACCATTATTAGCGTGTGATCCTGTTACGCCTCAGCTAACAATGACTCAATTTGAGTCCACTACAGGGTTAAATACCAGCCAAACAGCAAATCATTGTGCGCCGCGCATCATATCTAAACAAAACGCGTTTTTGATAGCTGATGCGATGAATAGCGCAATTTGGGGAGGCGGTAGTTGGGCCCATAAAACGGGTTGGAGTGGAACCGGTTGGCGTGCTCAGGTATTAGATCGTCGCGATCTTTCCGGTAAAACGGGTACTACTAATGACTCTGTCGATACTTGGTTTAGCGGCTTTAACCGTAATGTTATGACCTCGGTCTGGGTTGGATTTGATAATCCAGGTAACCCGCTTGGTCGCTCGACGTATAACAACAACATGGATAATACCCAGATCTCTGGTGCAGAATCTGGTGCTAAAACAGCTCAACCGGCATGGATTGACTTTATGCGAGTAGCACTCAAAGATAAGCCAGAAGCACCAATCGAGCCACCTGAAGGATTAGTGTCGGTACGAATCGATTTAGCAACGGGACTCTTGAGTCAAAAGAACGATTACACTAGTCGCTTTGAATACTTTGAAAAAGGCACCTCGCCCACTAAGTATGTGATGCAGCATGTAGAAAACGTTTTTGAAGAAGAAACTAAAACAGAAGAAGAGCTGTTTTAATATTACTATGTCGCGATATAAAATCGCTGCTACATAAAAAAAGCGCCAATCGGCGCTTTTTTTATTTTACAAACTCAGAGCTCATTTTAAGTTTTGTATTAACCAATATAAATCAGAATGCACGCCTGCTGCGGTAACTTCTTTGCCTGCACCAGGACCTTGGATCACCAACGCATTATCGTTATACCACTGACTGTTGATAACAAAAATATTATCACCTGGAGTTAAGTTAGCTAAGGCATCACCCTGTGTTGCATAAGCTAAACCGACTTTAGCGGTTACTTTGCCATCAGCAATTGTTAACGCACCGGTATAACGCAGTACTTTGTTTTCTTTGGCGGCTAACTGCGCTTTTTCAGCAATAAAGTCATCAAGCAACTGCTTATTAGCTAAAAAAGACTGCCAATCACCTTGCGCTAGTTGCTCTGGCATCAACGGTGTTAAGCCAATCTCATCAAGCTCTAAGGTGAGCCCTAATTCACGAGCTAAAATTAATAGCTTACGCTGCATATCACGCCCTGATAAATCTTCCCGTGGATCAGGCTCGGTGTAACCCATTTGCTGCGCTTGCAACACTAAATCGGAAAACGCTACACTGCCATCATAACTGCTACACAACCACGATAAAGTGCCTGAGAACACGCCTTCAATATGGGTAATACTGTCGCCACTGTTTTGTAAATCAGCTAACGCAAAATTAATTGGTAAACCCGCACCAACACTGGTGTTATAACGCCATAATAAGTTACGTTCAGCTAAATTACGGCGTAAATTTTGATACCAGTCATTATTTGCAGTGCCCGCATATTTATTAGCACTGATCAGGTGACAATCTAAATTTACAAACGCCGGGTAAAGCTTACTAAACGCTTCACTAGCAGTAATATCAATCAGCACTTTATGTTCGTAATCGAGTTCGCTGATACGTGTAAGTAAATCAGCTTCTTGGTAATCTATTGCTTCGTTTTGCCACTGCGACTGCCATTGCTCAAGCACGATACCACTTGGGCTGAACAACATAGAGCGCGAGCGTAATAAACCAACCAGCTTAACGCTGAAGTGTTGCTGCAAACGATTAAGCTGCTGACTTAGTTGCTCAATAAATACTTCACCAACATTACCAAGGCCAGCAACAATAATGGCAAGCTCTTGGCCTTTGTTAATCAGCTTATCATGCAATAAGGTCAACACATCACTATCAATAGATTGATCCGTTAGTAGTAATATGTAGTCTGCATCTTGATGGCTAAAGCGCGGCACTAAACTTTGCTCACTAAGCACTTGCGTTGCTTGTTCAAATAATTGCGCTACATCATTTCGTGGCGCCACAACAGCGCAACCATGTAAGTTCGACTCAATAATATTAGCGCGCCCTTGCAAATGACTCACCACCTGGTGAGTCGCTGCTGCCGGCACTAGTAAGTAGGTATCGCCGTTTTTAATAAAATGATGCAAGCTGTGTTGAATAAGCTGACTTAATTCGCCAATTTCACCGCCACGCAGCTGATCAATACGCAGTAAATCAATATTTTCTAAGGTAGTGATAAAACGCTTAGCTTTGCTGTAACCTTCTTTGACAATTTCTGTCGCGCTAGCTTCGCTGTCGTAACTACTGCGAACGACTAATTTGATATCAGTATTTTTTAATGGCGAGAGAGTTTTAGCATGTAACACTGGGTTGCCCAAACGCGCCAGTAAGTTTGCTTGGCCACGGCATACTTTAGAATACTTAATCGCTTTTTTTACTTTACGAGGGTCGGTACTAAACACCCCTTGGGTATCAGTCCAAATTGATACCTGACTAGCATGACAATAACTGCTTAACAAAGTCGCGCTGTAATCACTGCCATTGCGCCCCAAAGTAACTGTATTTGCTTGGCAATCAGCGGCTATAAAACCAGTAACAATATTAATGCAATTGGCTGAAATTAACTCGGCACAGGCTTGTTGATTTTTTTGATGTAATAATTGCCCATCATTAAGGGTAAACAATTGACGAGCATCAACATCTTGAGCTGCAACATTTAACTGTTTTAAATAGCTAGCCAATAATCGTGCCGACCAAACTTCACCGTGAGCAAGCAATGCGGCTTCCTGTAAGCTTTGCTGTTGAGTTTGCTGTGCAATTAAGGCTAGCTCTTGTTCTAATACGTTTAATGCCGTATGTCGCGCTGCTGGACTCAATAACTGCTCGATCAAAGTACGTTGATGATTATCAAGCTGCAATAAAATATCACTCACTGCCTGTTGATCACCTTGCTGGTAACTCTGCCATAGCGTAACTAACGTATTAGTAGTTTTACCGGCTGCGGATACCACCACACAATCACCGGCTTCCGTATGGGCTAGAATAATATTTGCTACGGCCTGATAACGCTCTGCAGAACTAAGGCTAGAACCACCAAATTTATGAACTATATTTACCATTTTTTATTACCACAAAGCCGTATGTGCAGGAGTCAGTTTAAATGAGCTTGATTGCTCATCATCTTGTTGTTGAACAGAGGAAGCGATTACTTTTGCGCCGTGCTGAGCTTGACCTGGTTTCACTTTATTGAATACACGATCTAAGTCAGCGATTAAATCTTTTACATCTTCAATGCCCACCGAAATACGGATCAGGGTATCACCTACTCCCGCAGCAAGACGAGCAGTTGCCTCCATACCTGCGTGGGTCATAGTTGCAGGGTGACAAATCAAACTCTCAACCCCACCTAATGACTCAGCTAAGCTAAATTCTTCTAAGCTGGTCAAAAATTCTGCAGCATCATTAATATCACCTTTGATATCAAAGCTTACCATGCCACCAAAACCACGTTGCTGCTGTTTAGCGAGTTCATGCTGTGGATGAGATACTAATCCTGGGTAATATACTTGGCTTACATAAGGGGAGTTTTCTAGATATTGGGCAATAATAAAGGCATTTTCTTGATGCTGACGTAAACGAACATTCAAAGTACGTAAACCACGTAACGTTAAGTAGCTATCAAACGGGGCACCGGTAATGCCAATGTTATTAGCCCACCAAGCAAGCTCATCACCCAACTCTTGGGTAGCGGCGATCACCGCACCACCAACAACATCTGAGTGACCGTTAATATATTTAGTGGTCGAATGCACCACAATATCAACACCAAACTCAATTGGGTTTTGCAAAGCAGGTGATAAAAATGTGTTATCGGCACCAACCAATGCACCGCACTGCTTAGCAATCGTGGTGATCGCTTTAATATCGGTTAACCGTAAAATAGGATTACTCGGTGTTTCAATCCAAATTAGCTTTGGTTTTATCTCAAGAATTTTTTGATGATTTTCAGATTTAGTTAAATCTAAAACCACTAACTTTAATAAGCCACGCTTTTCAAGTGAGGTGAATAAGCGGTAACTACCGCCATAGCAATCATGTGGGATCACTAAGGTATCGTCACTGTTTAGCAGCTGAGTAGCTAAATGCACCGCAGCCATGCCCGTTGCAGTGATAATCCCCTTAGCGCCACCTTCAAGCTTAGCGAGCGTTTCAGCGAGTAAATCACGGTTTGGGTTGCCGCTACGGCCATAATCATATTGGCGCTTTTTATCAAAATCAGCAAATGAGTAGGTGGTCGATAAATGAATGGGAGGCACAACCGCGCCGTGATGTTTATCTGCATCAATACCATTGCGTACTGCAATGGTTGCTTTATTCTTTTGACTCATACCGTCACCTACAATTAAATGGATGTTTAGACGTCTAAAAGGTTAGAGGATCAAATTTAATAAGTCAAAGCATTTATGCGGTTTTAGCCGCAAGATTAGAAGTAAAAACATTTAAGCCGCTAGATGGCTAAAAAACAAGTATTTGACTATCTTTTTTAACACGATAGAATTTCGCCATCTTTGCGCTGCAAAAGGTCGCGCAAACAATTAACAACCTGAGGCAACGATACATCCTATGGCTAAATGGAATGGTGAATATATTCACCCATACGCAGAACACGGGAAAAAATCAGAACAAGTTAAAAAGATCACCGTTTCGATCCCGCTAAATGTATTAAAAGTTTTGACTGATGAGCGTACTCGTCGTCAAATTAATAATCTTCGCCATGCAACAAATAGCGAATTACTTTGTGAAGCATTTTTACACGCATTTACTGGCCAACCACTGCCAAACGATGAAGATTTACGTAAAGATAATCCAGAGAAAGTGCCTGAAGAAGTGAAAAAAATCATGCTTGAAATGGGTCTCGAAGTACCTGTACTCAACGAAGATTAAGTTATCATTTGTATATATTCCTGCTTCAGGAATGGGCTACAAAAAAACCTCAGTAACGTAAGTTACTGAGGTTTTTATTATTGTGCCATTACCAATTGCAGCTAAGCAGCTACTCCATGTAGTTTTCCGGCATATCAATTTGTGCAACACCAGAATCAATTGCCGCTTGCGCTACTGCTTTGGCAATGCGCGGTAATAAACGCGGATCCATCGGTTTTGGAATAATATACTGCGCACCAAATTCAAGTGTCTCAACACCCGCCGCTTTTAATACTTCCGCTGGTACTGGTTCTTTAGCAATGCTACGAATAGCGTCAACCGCAGCAATTTTCATTTCATCATTAATTTTGCTTGCACGCACATCTAGCGCACCACGGAAAATAAATGGGAAACACAGCACGTTGTTAACTTGGTTTGGATAATCTGAACGACCCGTTGCCATGATTAAATCATCGCGAGCACCATGAGCAAGCACTGGAGAGATTTCTGGATCTGGGTTTGAACAGGCAAACACTACAGGTCGATCAGCCATTAGCTTAAGATCGTCAGGAGAAAGTAAATTCGGGCCAGATACACCAACAAATACATCGGCATCAGCAATAACATCTTGCAGTGTGCGCTTATCTGTATTGTTAGCGAATAACTGTTTGTACTCGTTTAAATCATCACGACGAGTATGAATAACGCCTTTACGATCTAACATGTAAATATGTTCACGCAATGCGCCACACTTGATCAGTAGCTCCATACACGCAACCGCTGCGGCACCGGCTCCTAAACAAACGATAATCGCATCTTCGATTTCTTTGCCTTGTACTTCAAGTGCGTTGATCATACCAGCAGCCGTTACAATCGCGGTACCGTGTTGATCGTCGTGGAACACTGGAATGCTACAACGCTCGATCAATGCTTTTTCTATTTCAAAACACTCTGGCGCTTTAATGTCTTCTAAGTTAATACCGCCAAACGTATCAGCGATGTTAGCAACTGTATTGATGAAATCTTCGGTGGTATTGTGTTTCACCTCAATATCTATCGAATCTAGACCCGCAAAGCGTTTAAATAATAACGCTTTACCTTCCATAACCGGTTTTGAAGCCAATGGACCTAAGTTACCTAAACCTAAAATAGCGGTGCCGTTAGTAATAACCGCAACCATATTGCCTTTACCGGTGTATTTGTAGGCATTAGCGGGATCAGCAGCTATTTCACGTACCGGTTCTGCAACACCGGGGCTGTATGCGAGTGCAAGATCCTGTACGGTTTCAGCTGGCTTTGTAAGCTCAACGCTAATTTTTCCTGGAACGGGGTGCGAATGGTAATGTAAAGCTTGTTCACGAAAGTCTGACATAACGCGATTTTATCCTGCAAGTAAGTTAAGTTGAAAGTGAGAGTAAGCAGTTCTTATATCTTATAGGGAACGATACCTATATTATAATTAAATTCAAGCAATATCAGGTCTATCCTGTTATATGCTATATCCGTTAATTTTATGCGTTTTGTCAGCATTTTTTGCAAAAAAGCTTCAATTTTCGGCTATAAAAACGCCACAAAGCATCAAAAAACCCATCTTAAAATGCTCATTATGCAACGCTTTAAAGCAAAAATAATGACCTATGACTAAAAACCATCAAAGTAAGACGTTAACAACATTTAACCGCAAAAGATCTAACTTTACCGACAAAAACGTTTAATTTATCGCTTTAACGAGAATGACAATATAGCCAACAAATCACTATTTGTCTGTTATTTACTCGCTACACTGGATATAAAAGTGGGAAATAGTCACAACATAATGAATGCGTAAAGCTGGAGCACTAGAGCAAGAAATAAAGACTAAAAGGCGGTGTTTTTAATAAATAGCAGGCATAAAAAAAAGCACCCTAAGGTGCTTTTTCCGACAAAACAACAAGAATTACTTGCTGCTAAGTGAACCGAAACGCTTGTTAAAGCGATCAACACGGCCACCTGTGTCTAAAACTTTTTGCTTACCAGTGTAAAACGGGTGACACGCAGAACATACGTCTAAGTGAATGTCTTTACACAGAGTAGAACGAGTTTCGAATTTATTTCCACATGAACATGATGCTGAAATTACTTCGTACTTAGGGTGAATACCTTCTTTCATAGAAACCTCTAGTTAAGGCCGCATCGCTCTCCAAACCCGGAGTCTGGCACCATACGTCGTTAAAACAAATTATTTAGGACGCGTATTCTAAGCAACAACCCCACTTGCTACAAGCTTTAAATGTCGTTTTTGCTAATAAAATGAACAAAAGTTTTAAAGAAGATATTTGCAGGTAGGTTTTCAGCCATAATTTTAGTACATTAACTCCCTTATTCGTTCTTGTTTGGGTTGTTATGAGTTTTGTTGAAGTTGCTATAAAAGTACCGTTGCATCGCACCTTTGATTATCGCATTCCAGAGCAACTCGATGGTTTATCGGTGATGCCTAAAGTCGGTGCGCGGGTATGGGTGCCATTTGGTAATCAGCGCAAAGTTGCGGTAGTACTGGCGCTAAAAACCAACACCGATGTGCCGGTTAATAAACTCAAAGCAGTGCTTGAAGTGATTGATAATGAAGCCGTTTTATCAGAGCGACATATCGAATTATTGCGTTTTACTGCGCGCTATTATTGCTACCCACTAGGTGAAACAATTCATATCGCCCTGCCTGGCGCGCTGCGTCAAGGACTGTGCCCAGATAAAAGCAGTATTAGTATGGTGGCACTAACTGAAAAAGGCGCTAAATTACCGTCTTTAAAAGCAAAGAGCCAACTAAGCTTACTCAAACAACTGGCAGATTCGGGTAAATCATCACTTACAGAATTAAAAGCGCTGGGGTTTAGTAAAAAAACTATCGACAGCTTACTTAACAAGGAGCTGATCAGCCAAACGATTGAACACGACAACCAATGGCAACAACAACTTCCCACCGTAGGCACTAAGCCGACTCTAAATAAAGAGCAAGCAGTAGCCTGTACCACCATTAATCAAGCGGTCGGTTTCAATAGCTTTTTACTAGAAGGTGTCACTGGCAGTGGTAAAACCGAGGTTTACTTACAATGCCTTGAAGAGGTTTTAAAACGCGGTGAACAAGCACTCGTACTAGTGCCTGAAATTGGCCTTACGCCACAAACGGTTAATCGATTTCGTCGTCGCTTTCCTGATACGCCGATTATGCTGTGGCATTCAGCACTGACCGATAACGAACGCTTACAAACTTGGCGCTTTTGTGAAAAAGCCAGTTGCGCAATTGTGATTGGTACACGTTCGAGTATCTTTTTACCATTTTTAAAGCTTGGTATGATCATTGTTGATGAAGAACATGACGGTTCATTTAAACAACAAGATACCTTACGTTACCATGCCCGTGATTTAGCCGCATACCGCGCTTTTCAACATAAAATACCGCTGATCTTAGGCTCAGCAACCCCGGCGCTCGAAACCTTGCATAAGGCAATTCATAATAAATACCAACTACTGAGCCTAACACAACGTGCGCAAACCAGTACCGACAATAAATTTCAGCTGATTGATATGAAAGGCCAGCCGGATCAAGCTGGTATAGCTCATGCCAGTCTTGCCACTATGCGTCAGCATTTAAAACGAGGCAAACAAGTGATGGTATTTTTAAACCGTCGCGGTTTTTCGCCTACCCTGATTTGCCATGAATGTGGTTGGTTAAGTGAGTGCACACGTTGCAGCACTAGTGCGACTTTTCACAAAGCCATCGGCCAGATGATTTGCCATCACTGCGGTGAACAAGAACGCGTGCCGCATCAGTGTCCAGACTGTGGTAGTACACAAATATTTCCTAACGGCAAAGGCACCGAACAAATAGAAGAGTTTTTAACAACCGAGTTTCCTGATACCCCGATTAGCCGGATTGACCGCGACTCAACGCGTCGTAAAGGCAGTTTAGAAAAAGCCCTAGACGATATAAACCAAGGCGGTGCACGGATTTTAGTTGGCACCCAAATGCTTGCCAAAGGTCATCACTTTGCTGATGTGAGCTTAGTATTGATCCTTGATGTCGACGGCGGCTTGTACTCGTGCGACTTTCGCGCCACAGAGCATTTAGCACAATTGGTTACTCAGGTGGCTGGCCGTGCTGGGCGCAGTGGCGAACCGGGTCATGTATTATTGCAAACTCACTTTCCCGAGCATCCTTTATTACAAGATTTAGTCAATAATGGTTATCAAGATTTCGCCCGTTTTGCACTGCAAGAGCGCGATGACGCACAGCTACCACCAATAACTAATATGGCGATTGTCCGCGCCGAAGGTCACAACATAAAGCAAGTGGTCGATTTTTTAACAGATTTAGTTCCAGTCCAAGGTCTAACTGGTATACAATTGTTAGGTCCGATCCCTGCACCGCTCGAGCGAATTGCAGGGAAATATCGCTTTCAATTGCATATTCAAGCGCTCGAACGCCCTCTATTACACCAATATCTCGCGCAAATGGTAGACTACTTAAGTACCAGTAAATTAGCGCAAAAGGTGCGATGGAGCTTAGATGTAGATCCAATAGATATGATTTAAGGTTAGAAGCCCAATACCACCATGGCACAACACGATTTTATTAATAAAAAACCGGGCAACCGTAATAGCAAAAAAACAGCGCCACCGAAAAAACCATTCCCCGTTTTATTAGTACTGGTTACCGTGCTACTTGTTGGCGGTTTTAGTTTTGGTTTATGGTATGTCAAAACCAATGCAGATCCAAAGCTGGTTGAACAACAAGCAAACCCAACACCTGCAAAAGTGCAACAAGAGTTGCCTAAACCACGCCCTCCTGAATTCATAAAAGAAATCAAAGAGCATGAAATTCAAGTTGAAGTAAGAGAGCTTGAACAAAAAGGCCCTTATGTAATGCAATGCGGCTCATTCAGAACCCATGGCCAAGCAGAAACCTTAAAAGCTAAAATTGCATTTGCCGGATTAATCGCCGAAATTCGTGAAACAACCGGCACTAACGGTGTCTGGTATAAAGTGCGTTTAGGTCCTTATAAAACCAAACGTTTAGCCGAAAGTGATAAAAACAAACTAAAGCGTAGCAAAATAACTGGTTGCGGAATTTGGAATTGGACTTGATTTTAGCCCATTAACCCATATTAACTCATCATCAATCGCTTTTAACGAGTCGCCCCTGCGACTCGATGATGAGGAATAACATGACCACTATTGTAAGTGTACGTCGCGGCGATAAAGTCGTCATTGGTGGCGATGGCCAAGTTTCACTTGGTAACACCGTAATGAAGGGCAACGCCCGCAAAGTTCGACGCCTTTATAATGGCAAAGTTATCGCCGGTTTTGCTGGCGGCACTGCTGATGCCTTCACCCTGTTCGAACGTTTTGAAAGCAAGCTTGAAATGCACCAAGGCAATCTAACCAAAGCCGCTGTTGAAATGGCTAAAGATTGGCGTAGCGATCGCGCCTTGCGCAAACTCGAAGCATTACTTGCTGTTGCCGACTCCACAGCCTCACTGATAATTACTGGTAACGGTGATGTTGTGCAGCCTGAAAATGATTTAATTGCCATTGGTAGTGGTGGTAACTTTGCCCAATCAGCTGCAACTGCACTACTTGAAAACACCGATTTAAGCGCCCGCGAAATTGTTGAAAAAAGCCTGACAATTGCCGGCAATATTTGTGTATTCACAAATAACTTTCAAACCATCGAAGAATTGTAATAGGAACTGCTATGTCTGATATGACTCCCAGAGAAATCGTTCATGAACTTGACCTGCATATAATTGGTCAAGCAAAAGCAAAAAAAGCAGTGGCTATTGCCCTTCGTAATCGCTGGCGCCGCATGCAATTAGATGAAGATCTTCGCGCTGAAGTAACGCCGAAGAATATCCTGATGATCGGTCCAACCGGTGTTGGTAAAACTGAAATTGCCCGTCGTTTAGCAAAACTTGCCAACGCGCCTTTCATTAAAGTCGAAGCGACTAAGTTCACTGAAGTGGGCTATGTTGGTAAAGAAGTTGAAACCATCATTCGCGACTTGGTTGATGTATCAATCAAAATGACCCGTGAACAACAAACTAAAAAATTCAAACATCGCGCAGAAGAAGCTGCCGAAGAACGTATTTTAGATGCACTACTGACTCCAGCTAAAGATTCGTCTGGTGAAAGCCAACGCGATGAAGGCTCTTCAACGCGTCAGATTTTCCGTAAAAAATTACGCGAAGGTCAATTAGACGATAAAGAAATTGATATTGATTTAGCCCAAGCACAACCAAATGTTGAGATCATGGCACCACCTGGTATGGAAGAAATGACCAACCAGTTGCAAGGCATGTTCCAAAATATGGCGGGTGACAAGCGCACTAAACGCAAACTTAAAATTAAAGAAGCGTTTAAATTATTGGTTGAAGAAGAAGCCTCTAAATTAGTAAACCCTGAAGAGCTAAAAGAGCAAGCAATCTTCGCAGCCGAACAAAACGGTATTGTGTTTATCGACGAGATAGACAAAATCTGTAAGCGCGGAGAATCATCAGGTCCAGACGTAAGCCGTGAAGGCGTACAGCGTGACTTACTGCCACTGATTGAAGGCTCAACCGTGAGCACTAAGCATGGCATGGTGAAAACTGACCATATGTTGTTTATTGCCTCTGGCGCATTCCAAATGGCAAAACCATCTGACATGATCCCAGAACTACAAGGTCGCTTACCTATTCGTGTAGAGCTTGAAGCATTAACCGCTGACGACTTTAAACGTATTTTAACCGAACCACATGCCTCACTGACCGAGCAACAACATGCACTACTTAAAACAGAGCAAGTAAATGTTGAGTTTAGCGACGATGCCATTGAGCGCATTGCCAAAGCTGCATGGCAAGTAAATGAGAAAACCGAAAACATCGGTGCTCGTCGTCTACACACTGTGATGGAAAAACTAATGGAAGAAATTTCATATGATGCATCCGAGCAGGCAGGCAGCAGCATCGTGATTGACGCTGCTTATGTAGAGCAGCACTTAGGTGCGCTGGTTGAAGATGAAGACCTAAGCCGCTTTATTCTTTAATTTTAAAACTAGGATCTAGAACCTAGGCTCTAGATCCTAGTTTTA
>NZ_JACJFL010000024.1:0-63972 GCF_014164575.1 Pseudoalteromonas sp. SG41-1 | reverse complement strand
CCTAGAACCTAGAACCTAGAACCTAGAACCTAATTTATAAAAGGCACTTTTTTGCAACGCATTTATATTAGTTTATTCACAGTCGTTTTATTGCTCACTTTAGTGGGTCAAGCGGTTGCGTCTGTAACTATGAGTTGTGATATGCCACACATGAGTCAACCGCAAGCAACTATGGCTGATAGTAGTGATATGCATCACGACATGTCTGCGGGTATGATGAACATGGATTGTTGTGACGATGACGCAATCGCTAATCAAGAGTGTGGTTGTCCAATGAGCGCCTGCAGTACCCACTCAATGTTAAACATGAGTGTGTTAGTTACCGTTATACTGACGACGTCTGAAAAAGTACAACTTTATATCCCGCAAAATCAACATCGTATAGCCAGTTCACTGTATCGCCCTCCTATGCCTGCTTAATTGCAGGATAGGTGCGTCTAAAATTTACCTAAATCACCTTTTCTGCCCCTAAATTTAGTTGTCTTTTAATTTTAGTGGAGTAAGTGATGAATCACTTCGCAGTATTTAAAGTCAGTTTTTTAGCGCTTATGCTAACAACTGCAATTCCAGCACACAGTAATGAATTAAGCCTTGATGAAGCGCTCAGCTATGCACTTGATAATGAGCCATGGCTAACCGCCAGCAAATATCAACAAGCTGCTATACAAGCACAAAGTTTAGCGGCAGGCACACTGCCGGATCCAGTATTAACGGTTGGCTTAATGAATTTACCCACCGACGGTTTTGCTTTTGACCAAGAAGGCATGACCCAATTAAAAGTTGGCGTGAGCCAAATGTTTAGCCGTGGCGATAGCTTAGCGCTTAAGCAGCATGCGTTAGCGCAGTCAGCGCAGCAATATCCTTGGCTACGAGCCGACAGACTCGCTCAAGTAAAAACCATTGTTATTGAATCTTGGCTCAATGCATATCGTGCCCAGCAAAGTATTGCGTTAATTGAGCAAGATAAAGCATTGTTCTCGCAACTTATTGATATTACTGAATCGAGTTATGCCAGCTCAGTAGGTAACACCCGCCAACAAGATATTATTCGAGCGCAGCTAGAGTTAACCCGCCTTGAAGATAAATTAGTGATGTTAGAGCAGCAGTTCGAAAGCGCGAAAAAGCGTTTATCGCAATGGTTACCAATCAACATGTTAACTCAGCCTGTCAGCGCAAAACGTCATGATATAGCGCCTTTAGTTGATTTTGCGCAGCTTGAATTTGCACAGTTGATGCCATTATTAATGGCGCATCCAGCGATTATCGCGCTTGATAAAACAGTAGCGGCTAAACAAACAGAAGTTGAGGTGGCAAAACAAGGCTATAAACCGCAGTTTGGGGTAAATATGGGCTATGGTTATCGTGATGATACGCCAATGGGGGATTCCCGAGCGGATCTGTTTTCAGTTGGTGTGAGTGTTGATTTACCACTATTTACTGATAACCGCCAAGACCAACAAGTTAATGCGGCGATTGCTATGGCTGAGGCGGTGAAAACTCAAAAACTAATTGCATTACAAAAGCTACAAGGTATGTATTTTAAAGAGTTTAGTCAGTTGCCCCAATTAGCAAAGCGTGATGCACTTTATCAAACTAAATTATTGCCACAAATGGCAGAGCAAGCACAAGCTACATTAAATGCTTATACCCGTGATGATGGTGACTTTTCAGAAGTAATGCGCGCCCGTATCAGCGAACTGAATGCCAAAATTGATGCGTTAAATATAGAGATTGATCAACAAATTATTATTGCTCGCCTGAATTATTACGCTAGCAGCAAAGATGCTGCTGTGATGGTTGAGCAATTAGCAGGAGAGCACCGTGAACACTAATTTAAAATTGCTTATCGCAGTACTTATAGGTGCAGGAATATCTGCTAGTGGCTTGTATTTTTTTGGTAGTAGTACAGAACCCGAGGTGATCAGCGCAGAGAAAAAACCATTATATTGGGTTGCGCCTATGGATAGTAATTATCGCCGTGATGCACCAGGGCTTTCACCAATGGGGATGGACTTAGTACCTGTGTATAGTGAAGGAGCTGACAACAATCAAGATGGTCCCGGTGCAGTGACAATTTCCCCTGCTGTTGTTAATAATTTAGGGGTTAGAACGGCTAAAGTACAGCTCAAGGCACTGCAAAGTGAAGTAAAAACGGTGGGCTACGTACAATACAATCAAGATCAGTTAGTGCATATTCACCCGCGTGTAGAAGGCTGGATAGAAACACTGTACGTTAAAGCCGCTGGCGATCAGGTAAAACAAGGGGAACCGCTGTATACCTTATACTCTCCGCAACTGGTAAATGCTCAAGAAGAATTTGTACTGGCTGTTGATCGTAATAACACCGTGCTTATTCGTGCAGCCAAAGCGCGCTTAAAAGCATTGAATGTGTCGGATGGTTTTGTCGAGCGCCTACAAGTTAATAAAAAGGTGATGCAAAATATTACCTTCTATGCTCGCCAAAGTGGTGTGGTTGATGAACTTAATGTGCGCGAAGGTTTTTATGTCAAGCCAGGCACCTCAATGATGAGTATTGCTCAACTTGATGAAGTTTGGGTCGAAGCCGAAGTATTCGAGCGGCAAGCGCAGCTTATTGAAGTCGGTTTACCGGTGACTATGACTCTAGATTATATTGCCGGACAAAGCTGGCGCGGTAAGGTCGATTATATTTACCCAACATTGGATGCCAAAAACCGTACTTTGCGGGTGCGTTTACGCTTTAATAATCAAGATCACCAACTAAAACCGAATATGTTTGCGCAAGTAAGCATCCATGCTAAAGCTGCTGAGCAACAACTTATAGTACCTAAAGAAGCGGTGATCCGCACCGGTTCCCAAGACCGTGTTGTTATCGCTTTAGGCGAAGGACGCTTTAAATCGGTGGCAGTCGAACTGGGCCGCAGTAATAGCCATAACGCCGTTATTTTAGCGGGCGTTAAAGCCGATGATGAAGTGGTGACGTCAGCGCAATTCTTGTTAGATTCAGAATCCAGCAAAAGCTCTGATTTTAAGCGCATGCAAACACCAGAAGCTACCACTAGCGTTTGGGGCAAAGGAGTCGTTAATAGTGTAATGGCAGGTCACCGTATGGTGAATATCAGCCATGACCCTATTGAAGAGCTCGATTGGCCTAGTATGAAAATGGACTTTACGGTTGCCGATAGCGTTGATTTTCAAGCGCTGCAAGCTAGGCAAACACTGCATTTTGAGTTGACTAAAAAAGCCGATAGCAGTTATATGATTAGCGGCATTCATATTATGGATTCCACCCATATGATGAGCGAAGCGCAAAATATGGCGACCGTAACCGGTACTATCAACAGCATTAATAAAGCCCAGCGCACTGCCAATATTAGCCGTGGTGCAATTGAGAAATGGCACCGAGATCCGGCCACTATGGACTTTATGTTTGCTGAACATATTGATTTAAGTAGCCTTGAGCCGAAGCAACAGCTGACATTTACTTTTAGTGTGCAAGATGGTGAGTTCGTGATCCAGCGTATCGATACTGAATCAAGCATGCGAACAAGTGACAATAGCGCCATGTCATCGCATGACGGACATTAGGAGGCTTTATGATAGCAGCAGTTATTCGTTGGTCCGTTACCAATCGCTTTTTTGTATTATTGCTAACAGCAATACTCATTGGCAGTGGTTTATTTGCGGTAAAAAATACCCCAGTTGATGCCTTACCTGATTTATCCGATGTGCAGGTGATTGTAAAAACCTCATACCCAGGGCAAGCGCCACAGGTGGTGCAAGATCAGGTTACTTTCCCACTTACCACCGCGATGCTCTCAGTACCCGGGGCGCAAACAGTACGTGGTTTTTCATTTTTTGGTGATTCCTACGTATATGTCATCTTTGATGAAAACACCGATCTTTACTGGGCTAGAAGTCGAGTGCAAGAGTATTTAAGTCAAGTAGCAAGCCGCTTGCCCGACAGCGCAACCGCAGAGCTGGGCCCAGATGCCACCGGTGTAGGTTGGATTTATTTATACGCGCTGGTGGATAAAACCAATCAGCACGACATTAGCCAGTTACGCAGCTTGCAAGATTGGTTTTTAAAGTTTGAATTGCAAACCGTACCAGGGGTGTCAGAAGTGGCCTCAGTGGGCGGTATGGTGAAGCAATATCAAGTCAATGTAGAGCCAGATAAACTGCGTGCTTATGGTATACCACTGAGTTTAATTCAAACCGCAATTAAGCAAGGTAACCAAGAAATGGGCGCTTCGGTGGTGGAAATGGCCGAAGCCGAATACATGGTAACCAGCACCGGTTATATAAAAAGCGTCGCTGATTTAGAGGCAATTCCACTTGGGGTGAATGCCAACGGCACACCGCTGCAATTACGCGATGTAGCCGATATTCGCCTTGGGCCACAAATGCGCCGTGGCATTGCTGAGCTAAACGGCGAGGGCGAAGTAGCTGGTGGCGTAGTGGTGATGCGCTATGGCGAAAACGCACAAAAAACCATAGAGCTGGTGAAAGCAAAGCTTGAATCACTCAGCAAAGGCTTACCCGATGGGGTAGAAATTGTGCCTGTGTATGACCGCTCTAATCTGATCAAAAATGCAGTGGATAACCTCACCAGCAAACTATTTGAAGAGCTAGTGGTAGTGGCGCTTATCTGCATCGTATTTTTGTTCCATGTACGCTCGTCCTTGGTGGCAATTATCACTTTACCGCTGGGAATATTAACGGCATTTATCATCATGTATTGGCAAGGTATAAACGCCAATATAATGTCGCTCGGTGGTATTGCTATCGCCATTGGCGCGATGACCGACGGCGCGATTGTAATGATCGAAAACATGCATAAACACATGGAAAAAACGCCACTAACCGATGAAAACCGCTGGCAAGTTGTCACCGATGCTGCCAGTGAAGTCGGTCCAGCGCTGTTTTTTAGCTTAATGATCATTACCGTGAGCTTTATGCCAGTGTTTATTTTAGAAGCCCAAGAAGGCCGGATGTTTGCTCCGTTAGCGTACACTAAAACCTATGCCATGGCCGCATCTGCGGGCTTGGCAATCACTTTAGTACCGGTATTAATGGGTTACTTTATACGCGGCAAAGTTATTTCTGAGCAAAACAACCCAGTAAACCGCTTGCTAGTGAATGCTTACAAGCCGCTGCTGAACACGGTTTTGCGGTTCCCTAAAATGACTTTAGTACTGGCTGTGGTGGTCGCTGTTATTGGCTTTTATCCGGTCAATAAAATTGGCAGTGAGTTTATTCCGCCGCTGGATGAAGGCGATTTAATGTATATGCCGACGACTTATCCTGGTTTATCGATTGGGAAAGCGCGCGAGATTTTACAACAAACCGATAAACTTATCGCCACAGTGCCAGAGGTGTTAACCGTGTTTGGTAAGGTCGGCCGGGCAGAAACAGCAACCGATCCTGCGCCACTGACCATGATTGAAACCTTTATTCAGCTCAAGCCAAAAGATCAGTGGCGCGAAGGCATGACCTTAGACAAGTTGAAAAAAGAACTCGACGGCTTAGTGAAGTTTCCAGGCCTGACTAATGCATGGGTGATGCCGATCAAAACTCGTATTGATATGCTGGCAACTGGGATTAAAACCCCTGTGGGCATTAAAGTTGCGGGGCCAAATTTGAGCGAGATTCAAAAAATTGGCCAGCAGATTGAAGTGTTACTTAAAGATGTACCCGGCACGGCTTCCGTTTACTCTGAGCGAGTAGCGGGTGGGCGTTATATCAAGGTCGATATCAACCGTGAAAAAGCCGCCCGTTACAGCTTAAATATTGCCGATGTGCAGCAAGTGGTTGCCACCGCAATTGGCGGCATGAATGTAACCGAAACGGTCGAAGGGCAAGAGCGTTACCCGGTAAACTTACGTTATCCGCAAGACTACCGGGATTCGCCCGAAGAACTGATGCTATTGCCAATAGTCACCCCTGCAGGGCAACGCATTGCTCTTGCCGATGTGGCTGACGTATTTATTGAAGATGGTCCGCCGGGCATAAAAAGCGAAAATGCCCGCTTAAACGGCTGGAGCTTTATTGATATTGATGGCATTGATATTGGTAGTTATGTCGACAATGCGCGCAAAGTGCTTGACGAAAAGCTAGTGCTACCAGCAGGTTATTCAATAACCTGGGCAGGGCAATATGAATACATGGAACGTGCGAAAGAAAAGCTCGCCTATGTATTACCACTGACCTTAGCGATTATAATTGTGTTGTTGTACCTCAACTTTAGAAGCTTTGTAGAAGTGGCAATTATAATAGCAACCTTACCGCTGGCGATGATCGGAGGCATCTGGTTAATGTACTTAGAGGGCTTTAACTTCTCAGTCGCCGTGGGGGTGGGCTTTATTGCCCTTGCTGGGGTCGCGGTGGAAATTGGCGTGATTATGCTGGTGTACTTAAATCAAGCCTACCAAGAAAAGTGTGCTCAAGCCAAGCTAGCAGGTACAACGCTTAGTTTTGCGGAGCTTAAACAAGCCATAGTCGAAGGCGCAGGCCTGCGAGTACGCCCAGTGATGATGACAGTCGCCACTATTATAATCGGTTTGCTCCCCGTACTTTACGGCACAGGCACCGGCAGTGAAGTAATGAGCCGCATCGCCGCGCCGATGGTCGGCGGTATGTTTAGTGCGATTGTATTAACCTTGCTCGTATTACCCGCAGTGTATTTGTTATGGCGAAAGCGGGGCCTAAATTCGTAAGTTGAATTAAAAATACAGAGTCCATCAAACTTTGTTTGACCATAGTCGCAGAATCTCGTAAAACAGGTACTGCGACTACCTCACAATTTTTGTAGGTCAATAGAGTCATTAAGGAGTACACAGGTAAATGAGTTTATATTTAAATATCAACTTTTTGCCCCATAGCTTTCCCAAAGCGTTAGCGCTTTGGGAGTTGGCTGATTTTAGCAACGGCTTAATTCAGCATGAGCAGTTATCTAAAAAAAAATCCTGAAAAATATAGAAAAGTTTATATAAATAATACAAAAGAGCTTAATTTCTATATTGAGCAAGGAGAAGCGGAAAGTGGTGTACCGCTTAACGATAAATTGCCATTCTTTAACTGGGAGGTATTAAATACAGAGTTGTCAATTCCATGTAATTATTATGAGATGGATGCACAAGCTAGTTTTGTAGAAAAAAGTTTACTTGATTTAGGTAAGTTAAGTATATGCTTAAGTTATGGATATTACCTGCTTGTAACAAAAAGTTATAAGCTAAAGCGCTTTACATATCGCTTTAGCCGTTAACCCTTAAGGCTAGTGCCACCAGAATCTGTATTCCAGCTAAGTATTGCAGTTATATTGCATAACAATGATTATGCTTGCCAAATTTATACGTTATTTCAAACGGGCTACATGAAGCATTGGGTTAATAGATCGAAAAGTCATATTGGTGATTTTATTATCTTGTTGTTTGATAGGGTCAAGGGGAGCAATACGTTAAAACCGATCGTAGATGACTTTGCTTACCAAGCTATTTTAGAGAACTGGGATAGTACTGACTTAACAAAAATCACCACTTATCTTAATCAGTTATGTGACGATCAAGTCGCTCAGGTAGCATCACCACCGAGTAAGATGTTTTTTGAGTTTGACAATATGAATTGGCAATTTACACCTTATGCCGCACTTATGCTGTTAACGCTAAGAGCACAACATGGCCTTGAAAATCCTGATTTCGAGCACCTTGGTTTTGGCAATGTTACTGCTTTACTATTAACTGAGCCTGTAGCCCCTAAAAAAGATGACGTGCTTGAGCAGCTTGTAGCCAAGTTACATGAGCAAGGCTTTGATGAAAAAGCATTGTTAGTCTAGTTGTGGATTTCAACTTGCGATATAAAAGAGCCGAAGGATATTGTTTAATCACGAAAGTCGATTTGTATTTTTATGCATGGTATGGAGTATTTATGAAGGCTTATATTATCGTAGGTTTTGTTGTTTTATCTTCTTTATTTTTTTTATGATTTTACAATTTATTTAATCACTGTTTCGAACCGTTTGATTATGAATTTAAAGGTGAACAGCTTGCTACTTTCGAGCTAATAAATTCTTACCTCTATGAATTTGCAAAGGATTATAAGTTGTCATTTATTTTAGTTCTGCTTGGTGATGAGGAGGTAAGTGGCAAACTCTCATTTACTGGGCGCCTTCTCCATTTGGAAAATAGCTTCATTCGTAAGTTATTTTCAGGTCATGATGGTGAATTCTACTTTTTTGTTGATTTTAATGGTAGCAAAGGCTTGATTGATCGTAAGAGCGCTAATGATATAGGTATTGTTTTTGTGAATGGGCTAAAATGAAAAGTGCGAATTTATCCAAAATAAAAATATAGCCTAAACGCCCCTAAAGCATTAGCTTTTAGCCTGTCCTAGAGCTTCACCCTATAAAAATTACCCTATGACTTGTAACTTATACGAGTTTGGGTGATTTACTTTCAATATCTCTCTGTTTTAATTTAACTTTTTATTGGCACGTTTTACGCAGGAGTATGGTTACTAGGGTTAATTAAGGAACGCACATGCAAGTTAAAACAATACAAGAAGTGTACGACTGGACTGTACTATTTCATACCCAAATGGCGGCAAATTTTTTTAGTCTCAGAGACGATTTAGCAGAGCATAACCAAATGCTGGCAGACTATTTTGTTAAGTACGAAAAAAAGTTGGCTGAGGATTTAGTTGGTTTTAAAGCCATCACGGAGATCAATACCTTAGATACTTATTGTTACGAGTACTTTGCTGAAAACTCTGAACTGATTAATTTTACAGATTTAAACCGTGATACGCGTGTTGATGAGCAAGCCATGCAAGGTTATATATCAGATCAGCATCAAAAGGTGATCAATCTTTATCAATACTTACTTAGTCGTGCAGAAACGCCAACAGGTAAAGAGAAACTATCTCAATTGCTGGAGCTTGAACATCAAGGATTAAAGCAAATGATGCAAAGTGCTAATCGCCATATGGATATGTAATAGAAGATCTAATTTGGGTAGCGCATGCTATCCAAATTCAGCCATGTCTGTAAATCACACAAAGTCGATTAAAAAGCCTACTTTCTTCAAATATTTTTGCTCTTGTTGTAAATCAGCATGAAGCAAGGTTTGTTCATTGAGCCAATCCGCTGGGAACTGCAATAGCATACTATTGCCTTTTACTGATACTGCTAACTCTTGATGTTGATCGTTAAGGCGTTTTTGATTTAATAATATAGCTAGTCTGAGTAATACAATTAATTGTAATATTTGAAAGTGGGGCACCGAGAGTAAAGTTGGAAATTCTTCTAAACGAATTTTTTTACGGTAAAACCGTATCATACAGCTTAATAATGTTTGCTGTTGTTGAGTAAATCCTGGCAGTTGACTATTTTCAACAACATAAGAACTATGTTTGTGTAAGCCTGATGAGTTAATACCTAAACCAACTTCGTGTAATTGCGCTGCCCACACTAATAATTGATGATTATCTAATGAGTCGAGCTGCCATTCTTTTTGTACTTGTAGGAATAACCAATCGGCAGTATTTGCAACACGTTGTGCATGTACTTTATCTATTGTGTTTCTTTCGCTTAAATTAGCTATGGTATTGGTGCGTATATCTTTAAGCGCTAACTTTTGCTGCATTTCATGCAGTAAACCTTCACGTAGTGAAAAGTCGCTGTAATCCATTTCGGTAATATTAAACAGCTGAAAAATCGCGAGTAAAATAGCTAAGCCACCGCAAATACTTACTTGACGCTCAGGGCTTAAACCTTCAATAAGTAAGTTATCGATAGTTTTAGCGGCTATGAACTGAGTTTTAAGTTCGAGCAATCGCTCCTGTGTGATATTTTTTTGTTCAGGGTCATTAGCGTTGATCATGGCTAATATTGATTTGATGGTGCCTGACGTCCCCACTACCGATTGCCAGCCTGCGCTGACGTAATTGGCAAAAATAACCTCAAGTTCTTGCTCTGCTTTTATTTGTGCTTTGCTAAAGCGTTTATCATTAATAATACCATCGGCAAAAAATTGCTTGGTATAGCTTACGCAGCCCATATAACGGCTAGAGAGCAGCTTATGTTTAAAATGCTTGCCAATAATTAGCTCGGTACTACCGCCGCCAATATCAATAACTAAACGGTTTTCATCGTGATGAACATAATGAGCAACACCTTGATAGATTAAGCGCGCTTCTTCTTGACCTGAGATCACATCAATATGATAAGGAAAAACTCTATTTGCCTGAGTTAAAAATGAATTAATATTTTTAGCTCGTCGTAATGTATAAGTTGCAGCAATTTTTACATTACTCGCAGGGAAGTCTTGTAGCGTAGTAGCAAACTGCTTTAATATCGTTAATGCTCTATCGATAGCCATTTGACTTAATTGGTTTTTTTCATCTAAGCCATCGGCTAAGTAAACGCGTTGCTTTTCTTTGCGGAGAATTTGCAAAGAGCCATCCACTTCTCTTGCGACCACTAAATGAAAGCTGTTTGACCCTAAGTCAACCGCAGCTATTGAGGGATAATCATTCATTATTGTAATTGCCTTCCCATTTTTTTAAGTGATCATAAATAGCTATTTGCGAACGTATTTTTTTACGATTACCGCGTCTAACATAATGATTTTTCTGTTCGCTATCAATGATTCTCGCTTTGGTACGATCTTTAAATTGCAGTTCAAGTACGTCAACAATGAGTTGTTTTAGTTTTTCATCATAAATAGGCACGCCAACTTCAACTCGATGATCAAGATTACGTGTCATCCAATCTGCAGATGAAATATAGACTTTTTCATCCCCATTATTACCAAAGATCATAACTCGTGGGTGCTCTAAAAAGCGATCGACGATACTAATTACCCGAATGTTGTCGCTAAAATTATTGAGTCCTGGCATTAAGGAACACATACCACGGACAATAATGCGAATTTTAACACCGCTACGAGCGGCCAAGTACAAGCAATCAACCAGTTCTTTATCTACTAAGTTATTTATTTTTAATGTTATTTTACCAGCGTGGCCATTTTCAACATGGGTTATTTCTTGGTGAATTAAACCAAGCAACAGCTGTCGAGCGTTCACTGGCGAAATCATCAAATGTTCGAACATAAACGGTTTATAACTGCTTTCAATAAACTTAAATACGCTATCACTTTCGTCACAAATACCTTGATGTTTAGTAAATAAACTAAAGTCTGTATAAATTTTGGCGGTTTTTTCGTGAAAATTACCAGTGCCAATGTGCGCGTACTTTACTATTTGACCTTTTTCACGGCGATGAATAATACATAACTTACTGTGTACTTTAAGAGCTGGTATACCAAAAATAACTTTAATACCTGCGCCACTGAGTACTTTTGCCCACTCAATATTATTTTGTTCATCAAAGCGTGCTTTTAGCTCCACCATAACGGTGACTTTTTTGCCATTTTTTGCCGCGTTGATCAGTGATGAAATTAATCGAGATTTACTCGCAACACGATAAATGTTTACTTTAATTTGTGTTACTCGAGGGTCAAATGCTGCTTGGCGAACATATTCCAGTAGATGATTAAATGTATGATATGGATAATAAAGTAGAATATCTTGCTGACTAATTGCAGCAAACACACTGGCATGATTATTAAATGCTGTGCTTTGCAAAGCCGGTAATGATTTGTTTTCTAAATATTGCCGACCAACATTGGGAAAACCAATAAAGTCTCTAAAGTTACGATAGCGACCACCGGGGATCAACGCATCGTGATGAGTAACACCTAAGCGTTTTTTCATTACTTTGAGCATTGGCTCGGGCATCGCTTGGTCGTATACTAAGCGCACCGGCTCGGCATAAATACGCTGTTTTAGGCCCTTAGACATCTTATCTAAAATACCTTCTTCTAGTTCGTCATCTAGGTTGTATTCTGCATCACGGGTCAGCTTGATTGCGTAGCCTTGGATCTCAGTAAAACTAAAAAAACTGCTAAATACGTCACTTAAAAAAAACAAAATAATGTCATCTAACATCACAATAGTTTTATGACGACGGGTTTTTTCGGGTGGTAAAATTACAAAGCGTGGTACGCGATCAGTAGGGACTTCTAACATCGCATAATGACTTTTGTCGTTAAACATTTCGACAAACAAGTACGTCATTGTATCGTTAATATGATCTGAGAAGTCTTTATTTTCATCTAGCATTATAGGCGATATATGCTGTAATACATTGTCATGAAAAAATATTTTTAGCCAGTTAATATGAAATTCACTAAGCTGCTCGGGACGGTCAACATGAATGTTGTGGGTATTTAAATCATCGAGAATTTGCTGATGAATAACGTTAAATTTTTTACCAAGCTGCAAAACCTTTTGCTGAATTTGGGTCAGTAAAATCTCATCTTCATCAAAATTAGTATCTGGTAGTTTATTTAATAGAATACGTCGTTTTACATCGGCAACACGGACTCTGAAAAATTCATCTAAATTGTTTGAGAAGATCCCCAAAAAACGAATACGTTCAATAATTGGGTTATTTTTATCTTTAGCTTCTTGTAAAACGCGATCGTTAAAAGACAGCCAACTTAACTCTGGGGCAAAATAATTAATCGTTTGAGACGCATCAGCGCAGGCGTTCATATTCTATTCCTTGGATAGCAACTGAACAAAATATAAAGTAATTAGATGACATAAAAATGACAAACATGTCACTTTTATGACATGTTTATCTAGCTATAAGAGATGAATTTTAGCTGTGGCTTAAGCGTCTTCAATATCAACAATTAAGTCGGATGTAATTGCTTCGAGTGCAGCAACAACTTCGTCTTTATTCATGCCTGAAGGCAAGGCAACAGTTGCTACGGCGCTGAAAATTGGTAGTCCCCAGTTTGGTGCGCTTTGCTGCTTAGAGTTTAAGTGAGTGATATTAGCCCCTTTGTGACGCAATACTCCTGCAAGTTCTTGAATAATACCTGGTCGGTCATTACCAGTTATCACAAAATTAAGCTGTTCAGCAGGTGTGTCTGGTAGTTCATGCGCGCCTGTTTCAATCCGTACTTCTAATTGTGGTAAGCCATGCAATGCGTCTTGTAATTCTTGCAGATGCTCTGCTGGCACAGCTACTTCAATGATGCCAGCAAAGTGACCGGCTAAATGGCTTAAGTTACTGGTTAACCAGTTACCATTATGATTTAAAATTGCAGATGAGATGTCTTCTACAAGTCCTGGACGATCTTGTCCCAAAATAGTTATAACCAATTGCTTCATATAGATAATTCCTAAAGAGTGCCGTAATTAAATAATAAATGCCCAGGCATGAAATTATTGTTATATTAAAAAGAACCGGATTGAGTATTGACTCAGTCCCCAAATTTGTCCAATTTTTTTGCCAATAGTTCAATTTAAAAACAGTAAAATAGTGTGAGTTTACAGTCTGAATTATCTAAACTTTTGTTTATCAATAATAAAGCACTAAGTTGAAAGTTTTTCAAGTTATTGAATATAAACATTGTTTGTTTTTTTATGATGAATACCACAACAAAGTCTTAGCAATTATGACGTTTGTAACAATACTGTCATCTTGGTGAAATATAATCTATCCAACGTTAAGATTTATAGGTGTTTTGATGACTTCCAATCCGAATAAACCGTCTTTTAATACGGATAGAAGCCGTCTATTTAAAGATCGGTTTGCCAAATTTAGCATTACCGCTGGCGGTATTATGGTATTAATAGCTTTGCTATTGATATTCTTCTATTTATTGTATGTTGTGCAACCTATTTTTGAATCAGCGAAGGTAGAAACGCGCGATAGTTTTGCGCTTAGCGATGCTGAACAAATTGTTGGCTTAGGTGTTGAAGAGCAAACAGAAATTGCTTTTTTACTGAGCAAATCAGGTAAGGTTGATTATTACAGTGTTGAGAAAAAGGGCTTTGGTAAAAAGCTTGCTAGCTTAGTTGTGCCACTTGACAGCGAAGTGAGTAGTTTTGCAACCAGCGCGCCATTTCAAGGGCATTACGCATACGGACTAGAAAATGGTTCGGTGATGATAGTGTCACCTAAATTCTTAGTTACCTTTCCTAATAACGAACGTAAATTAACCCCACGTTTGGGTTATCCACTTGGTGAAAAAACATTGCAGGTTGACGACAATGGTGCTGCCATTAAACAATTTGCATTTAGTCATTATGAAGATAAAACCGCTGTTGTGGCACAAACGGCTGACAAACGTGTGATTTTTAGCAGCTTTGTTGCTGAAGAAAACATGTTCAGCGGTGAAGTTGAATGGGTTGTAGAACGCACTGAACTTGATGTCGAAGGGCGCGTAGACCAACTCCTAATGTCGCCAGATACCACCCGTACTTTTGTTCGCTCAGCAAATCAAATTTATGTTTACGATACTCGCAATCCAAGCGAGGTTGAGCTGATCCAAATGCTTGCAGCGAATGAAGAAAATGCCAACTTGGTTTCGGCGCAATTATTAGCCGGAGCTAACTCGCTGATGCTAGCGAATGACAATGGTGAAGTTTCGCAGTGGTTTGAAATTAATACTGACGATGGCCGTGAATATCAAAAAATACGCGCGTTTGAAACCTCAAAGCAGCCTAAGCTAGATATATTCACTGAGTTTTATCGCCGTACGTTCTTTACCACCAGTTCTAATGGTGAGTTAGGCGTGTATTACACCACCAGTGAAGCAAAACTATGGCAAGGTAAAATCAGTGAAGGTCCGATTGAAAACTTTGCTATTGCACCACGCTCAAATGCGGCACTTATTCTAGCTGATGACAAATTAACCGTGGTTGAAATTCACAATGAACACCCTGAGGTGACTTGGTCAGCCTTGTGGCAAGAAGTGTGGTATGAGGGTTATCCAGAGCCGGGTTATATTTGGCAATCAACGTCTGCCGGTGATGACTTTGAAGCTAAGTTTTCTTTAGTGCCAATTTCATTTGGTACTATAAAAGCTGCTTTATATGCGATGCTATTCGCAGTGCCGATTGCGCTCTCGGCAGCAATTTATACCGCTTATTTTATGTCAGGTCCATTGCGTAAAGTAGTCAAACCAACGGTTGAAATAATGGAAGCATTACCAACCGTAATTTTAGGTTTTTTAGCAGGCTTATGGCTTGCGCCGTTGATAGAAGAGCATTTACCTGCGAT
This sequence comes from Pseudoalteromonas sp. SG41-1, assembly GCF_014164575.1. Classification (NCBI taxonomy): domain Bacteria; kingdom Pseudomonadati; phylum Pseudomonadota; class Gammaproteobacteria; order Alteromonadales; family Pseudoalteromonadaceae; genus Pseudoalteromonas; species Pseudoalteromonas sp. SG41-1. The sequence continues at coordinate 48,854 of NZ_JACJFL010000024.1, read as the reverse complement.
TGTTGGTCTGTTATTTATGCTGCCGCTGGGGATTTTAGCGACCGCATTTGCGTGGACTAAATTACCAGAAAGCTTTCGTCACCGTGTTCCTGAAGGGGCTCACTCAATCTTACTAATACCAGTATTGTTACTGATTGGTTGGTTAGCCTTTGCGATGAGCGGGGTGGTTGAGTTGTGGATGTTTGACGGTAATGTTCGCCAGTATTTGACTAACGAATTGGGTCTGACTTTCGATCAACGTAATTCACTGGTAGTCGGTATTGCGATGGGTTTTGCGGTTATTCCGACTATTTTCTCTATCGCAGAAGATGCTGTATTTAGTGTGCCTAAGCATTTATCAAACGGTTCATTGGCGCTAGGCGCAACACAATGGCAAACCTTGGTTAGTGTGGTGTTATTAACCGCCAGCCCTGGTATTTTCTCTGCGGTCATGATGGGCTTAGGCCGCGCAGTAGGTGAAACGATGATTGTACTAATGGCAACGGGTAATACGCCAATAATGGATTGGAGTATTTTCCAAGGTATGCGTACTTTGGCCGCGAATATTGCAGTAGAAATGCCAGAATCGGAAGTGGGAAGTTCACACTATCGGATCTTATTCTTAGCCGCTTTTGTATTGTTCATATTCACCTTTATTTTCAACACAATTGCTGAGTTTGTGCGTCAGCAGTTGCGTGATAAATACAGCTCGATGTAAGTGGGAGACACGACATGTTAAAGCAGTGGTTTAAGTCAGGTTCTCCTTGGATATGGATGACAGGTGGTGCAGTAAGTATCAGTTTGATTTCTGTCTTAGGGTTATTAGCAATGATTGCTTGGAAAGGGTTAAGCTTTTTCTGGCCATCACAAGTAGTGCAATTAGAGCTACAAGGCTCGGTTGCGCAGCAAACCGTAATTGGTGAAATATACGACCGTGAAATGGTGCCTAAGTCTCGTCTTGAGGCAACCGGTGTTGATTTATCTGGTTATGACAAAGAGCAACTAGAGCGTTATTTAATTAAAACCGGTAACCGTGAATACGTTGATTTAGATTTTCGTTGGGTGTTAGAAACCGACATAAAATCAAATACCATGCCTGCGACCCTAGCTGTATTTGAGCGCAGTAAAAACGGTAACTTTTATGGTTACGTTGAACAGGTAATAAAAGACGGCCAAGTGATTACCGATAATAAAACTGAAGTATTAGAAGAATTAGTTGAACGTGCCGTTGAGCTTAATGAGCAAGCTCTTGATTTGCAAAACGGTGACATTGGTCATATTAACTATCAATTAGAGCGTTTACGTTTACAAGAGAAATCGTATTTACTTGATGATGCATTGACCGATGAACGAGTGGCTGAGCTTGCGCAACAGCGTGCTGATCTAAGAGCCGAGTATGGCGTACTTGAAAAGCAATTATTTGCACTGCGCAAACAAGCTAAGCGTGATCAGGTAACCGTAAAAGATATGCGCGGTGAAATTGTTACTTTGCCTTTATATCAGGTTTTGGATTTTTGGTTTCCTAATGACATGAGCTTTGTTGCAAAGCTAGGTCACTATTTTGTTCAACTAGGTAAATTTGTTTCAGATGATCCGCGTGAAGCTAATACCGAAGGTGGTGTATTCCCGGCAATCTTTGGTACTGTTTTTATGGTAATGTTGATGGCTGTAATCGTAACGCCGTTTGGGGTTGTAGCAGCTATATACTTACATGAATATGCGGCTAAAAATGCGGTTACCAAGATGATCCGTATCGCGGTCATTAACTTGGCTGGTGTTCCTTCAATTGTTTACGGTGTATTCGGCTTAGGATTCTTTGTTTATGTATTAGGTGGCAGTTTGGATCAATTGTTTTATCCAGAAGCCGCACCTAGTCCAGTATTTGGTACTCCAGGGGTACTTTGGTCTGCTTTAACGCTTGCTATTTTAACGCTGCCTGTGGTGATTGTATCAACCGAAGAAGGCTTATCACGTATCCCAAGTACGGTTCGTCATGGCTCTTTAGCACTGGGCGCAACGCAAGCTGAAACGTTATGGCGTATTATCGTGCCAATGGCCAGTCCTGCGATTATGACCGGTTTAATATTAGCGGTAGCGCGTGCTGCCGGCGAAGTTGCACCATTGATGCTAGTGGGTGTGGTGAAAATGGCACCGACATTACCGCTCGATGGTAACTTCCCGTATTTTCATCTAGATCGAAAGTTCATGCATTTAGGTTTTCATATATACGATGTTGGCTTCCAAAGCCCAAATGTTGAAGCGGCGCGTCCGCTAGTGTATGCCACCGCATTCTTATTGGTATCAGTAATTATTACACTGAATATCACCGCGATAGGCATACGTAACCATTTACGTGAAAAATTTAGATCGCTTGATCAATAATTAGTAAAGATTCTATAGGTAACAAACATGATTACAGTCGCTCCACAAGTAAACCAATCAAGCACGAGTTTGAAATTGGACTTAGACAATTTAAGTACCGAGCAAACGGCACTCGAGATCAAAAACTTAGATCTTTACTATGGTGAAAAACAAGCGCTTAGCTCAGTGAATATGAATATTCCAAAAGGCCAAGTAACCGCATTTATCGGACCATCAGGGTGTGGTAAATCTACGTTATTGCGCTGTATTAACCGTATGAATGATCTGGTTGATATTTGCCGTATTGAAGGTGAAATTTTACTACACGGACAAAACATCTATGACAAAAAGGTAGATGTTGCAGCGCTGCGTCGCAATGTTGGTATGGTATTTCAGCGTCCGAACCCGTTTCCTAAATCAATCTACGAAAATGTGGTTTATGGCCTACGCTTACAAGGTATCAAAGAAAAACGTAAATTAGACGAGGTGGTTGAACAGTCACTGCGAGGCGCGGCACTGTGGGATGAAGTAAAAGATCGGCTTCACGATAGCGCATTTGGTTTGTCAGGTGGTCAGCAGCAACGTTTAGTGATTGCACGCTCTATCGCCATTGAGCCTGAAGTATTATTACTCGATGAGCCAACATCAGCATTGGATCCTATTTCAACACTGGTAATTGAAGAGCTTATCAACGATTTAAAAAATAAGTTTACCGTTGTTATCGTAACCCACAACATGCAACAAGCAGCGCGGGTTTCTGATCAAACGGCCTTTATGTACATGGGTGAATTAATAGAGTACTCAGATACCAATACGTTATTTACTACCCCAACGAAAAAGAAAACGGAAGATTATATCACCGGTCGTTACGGCTAGGCTGAGTCAAACTGTTTTTGGGTTACGTTAGCGATTTTGATAAGAAGGTAAACAATGGAACACAATATTAATAAGCATATTTCTGGCCGCTTTAACCAAGAGCTAGAAAACGTTCGTAACCATGTATTAAGCATGGGTGGCTTAGTTGAGCAGCAACTTAATAGCGCGCTTGATGCGGTAAGTAATGGCGATGCTGAGTTAGCGCGTAAAGTGCGTGAAAACGACTATAAAGTAAACGCCATGGAAGTAAATATTGATGAGGAATGTACCCGTATCATTGCTCGTCGTCAGCCAGCTGCAAGTGATTTACGCTTAGTGGTCGCGATTGCTAAAACCATTGCCGATTTAGAGCGTATTGGCGATGAGGCTGAGCGTATTGCTAAAGTTGCGCTAGATTCATTTACTAAAGATCAGCAAGATTTATTAGTTAACATCGAAAATATGGGTCGCCAAGTTTCAAAAATGCTGCATGATGTACTCGATGCTTTTGCACGTATGGATGTACAAAAAGCATTTGAAGTACACAAAGAAGATGCCAAGGTTGACCGTGAGTATGAAGCAATTACTCGTCAAATTATGACCTATATGATGGAAGATCCACGTTCAATTCCAAAAATTATGGATTTAGTTTGGTCGGTACGTTCATTGGAACGTATTGGCGACCGTTGTCAAAACATCTCTGAATATATTATTTACTTTGTTAATGGCAAAGATATTCGTCATACATCTCAAGAGGATATAGAAAAATCGTTATAGATTTTTTGATACCGTCTTGTTTTATTAAAGCGGCCAATGGTCGCTTTTCATGTTTTCATTATAATTATAATGCTGTAGCGGCAGCTGTGATGTAATAAAAGCATTCACAATCGCGGTGAATGCTGTAAAATTCACGCCGCAAAGCATACTAATTTGATTTAAGGGTCAGTTATGCCTACAAACGCATTTTTAGGGGTATTCGCAAAATCTCCTATAAAGCCAATGGAAGATCACATCAAGAAGGTACATCAAGCAAGTAAAGCTTTGATCCCTTTTTTCAATCATGTATTTAAAGAAGAGTGGCAACAAGCAGAAGAGATTCGCTTGAACATTCGTACTTTAGAACGTGAAGCCGACGACATGAAAAGAAATATACGTTTACAATTACCGCGCGGTTTATTTATGCCGGTAGAGCGTACAGATTTGCTCGAACTCGTCACCCAGCAAGATAAAATTGCTAATAAAGCAAAAGACATTGCTGGTCGTGTAATTGGTCGTGAGATGACCATTCCAAAAGAAATTCAAGTTAACTTTTTAGCCTATGTAACTCGCTGTGTTGATGCAACTAAACAAGCATCAAACGCAATCAATGAGTTAGATGAGTTACTAGAAACTGGTTTTAAAGGTCGTGAAGTGACCTTAGTAGAAAAAATGCTCGTTGAATTGGATGCAATTGAACAAGACACGGATGATATGCAAATCATAATACGTCGCCAATTACGCGACGTCGAAGATGAACTCAATCCTGTAGATGTAATGTTTTTATATAAAATCATCGAATGGGTCGGCGAGCTTGCGGATATCGCAGAACGCGTTGGTTCGCGTCTTGAGCTGATGTTAGCTCGGTAATTTACACTCAGTTCAATAACGAAAGATTAGGGTTACACAATGGATATCATTGCATCTTATGGCACGGTATTAATTTTAATTGCCGCAGCAGTCGGTTTTTTTATGGCTTATGGTATTGGCGCGAATGACGTTGCTAATGCGATGGGCACATCGGTAGGTTCAAAAGCATTAACTATTAAACAAGCTATTTTTATAGCGATGATTTTTGAATTTGCAGGCGCCTACTTAGCTGGCGGCGAAGTAACATCGACAATTCGTAAAGGCATTATCGATTCTACGCCGTTTTTAGACCTGCCAGAACTTATGGTATTAGGGATGATCTCGGCATTATTTGCAGCGGGTAGTTGGTTGCTAATAGCTTCATTCTTAGGTTGGCCGGTATCAACCACGCATTCAATTATTGGCGCTATCATCGGATTTGCCTTAGTTGCAGTTGGCAGCGAAGCGATTCAATGGGACAAAGTTGCAGGTATTGTGGGGAGTTGGATTGTTACCCCGGCGATTTCAGGGTTTATTGCCTACTTAATATTTATGAGTGCGCAAAAGTTAATTTTTGACACCGATGCGCCACTTAATAATGCCAAACGCTATGTGCCTATTTACATGGGTTTAGCCGGTTTTATCATGTCTTTAGTAACCATCAAGAAAGGTTTAAAGCACATTGGTATTAATTTAGGTGCTGTTGAAGGTTATGCATTAGCAATCGGTATTGCTGTTATTGTTGGTATTATTGGTAAAATCGTTATTTCTCGGTTAAAGATTGATCCAAAAGCCGATAAGAAAATGCAATTTAATAACGTTGAGAAAGTATTTGCTATCTTAATGGTATTAACCGCATGTTGTATGGCATTTGCTCATGGTTCTAATGACGTGGCTAACGCGATTGGTCCGTTGGCTGCAGTTGTAAACATTGTTGAAAATAATGGTGAGATAGCTAAGCAAGCGACAATCGCATGGTGGATTTTACCACTAGGTGGTTTCGGTATTGTTGCAGGCCTTGCAATTTTAGGCAAAAAAGTAATTAAAACGATTGGTGAAGGCATTACGCATTTAACACCAAGTCGTGGTTTTGCTGCTGAATTAGCTGCTGCTTCTACAGTTGTAATTGCATCGGGAACAGGCTTACCAATTTCTACTACACAAACCTTAGTTGGCGCGGTATTAGGGGTAGGTATGGCACGTGGAATTGCTGCACTTAATATGGGTGTGATCAGAAACATTGTAGTTTCTTGGGTAATTACATTGCCAGTTGGCGCTGCCCTTGCTATTGTTATTTTCTACATACTGAGAACTGCCTTTGGAGTTTAAATCCAGCAGTCTTTAAGTATTACAGACTTTTAGCTTGAAAAGATCTCAACGCCCTTGGTGTTGGGGTCTTTTTATTTGTGGGTACAAAAAGTATGACGAACTTACCAAGTATTAAACAGCTGCAGTATTTATTGGCAGTTCATCAGCATCAACATTTTGGCCGCGCCGCAAGTGCGTGTTTTATTGGTCAATCAACACTCAGCAGTGCAATTCAAACCCTTGAAGAAACACTCGGTTGCCAACTCATAGAGCGTGAAAATCGTAGTTTGATGTTCACAGCCATCGGCGAAGAAGTGGTAGAGCGGGCACGCAAAATTATTGACGATACGCTAAGTGTTAGAGAGCTGACTAAAAGCCATTTAACACCGCTAAGCGGTACGCTCACCCTCGGAGTTATTCCAACGATTGCTAGTTTTATTGCGGCACCTCTATATCACCTTTGTCAGCAACAGTTTGCTGATTTAGAGTTGGTACTGGTTGAAGACACCAGTGATAGCTTGTTAGATAAACTCGAGCATGGCCATATCGATATGGCGCTATTGGCACTACCTTACGATACTGATAAATTTCATACTCAAGTACTCGCGCAAGATCACTTTTGCTTAGTACATCATAAAGACTATTTACCTGCTAAGAATATAGAAGATTTTAACTTGTTACCGGAAGCCAGCGTGTTCTTATTAGAGCGAGAGCATTGTATGACAGGGCACGCATTAAGTGCTTGTCATTTAAATCGTTCAAGCTGTATCAATCCGTTTGAAGCGGCGAGCTTACACACCTTACTTAGCATGGTTGAGCACCAGTTCGGTGTGACTTTTTTACCGCAAATGGCGATTAACGCGGGTATTTTAGCGAACAAAAACATGCTTGCCACTCCCTCACAAAGTGACGCATACCGCGATATTGGCATTTTATGGCGCAAAACAACTGGTCGTATTCGAGATTTTCGTTTATTTAGCCAAATGCTAGAAAGCTTTTTAAAGCAGCAATGTCGCTTAATGCCAATCGACTTAAATATTTAACCATTCTAGCGAGCTAAATAAAGCGCTAACTGCGTTATAAATTTTTCATGTAGAACAACTATATGTCAAAATTTATGCCTTGTTATCACTCCATTTATCTGTCGCTATAAATGGTCAGTAACTTAACACGATTGGTATAACGACACAGGAATAGCTCATTTAGGTGAGCTTTTTTATTTATTTTCATTTATTTTTATCTTTTCCAAACTATCTGCTTCACTCTATCGACTAACCTCATAAGTAAAATAACTAAGCATCGAGAATCGTGTTTTTTCAATCAATAGAAACATTAATCGCCAAAGCACAACAAGGAAATAAGAGCGCCTGGCTTAAGCTGGTTAAGCAGCATGAAAGCCAAGTTTATAACTATTGTTTGCGGATGCTAAGTAACCCAGATGATGCCATGGACTTAATGCAAGAGGTGTTTATTTCGGTGTATAAAAGTCTGCCGAACTTTCGTGGTGAGTCGAGTTTTAATACTTGGGTATTTCAAATTGTGCATCGGCGTAGCGTTGAATACTACCGCCGTCGCAAGCATTATCAGAGCTTAGATGATGTGCCAGAACAGGCCTGTGAACACAGTGAATTAGAAGGCAATCGTGTAGCACAGGCCCAGCATCAGCAATTAAAAAGTATGTTGAATAAGTTACCGTGGGAGCAGCGTTTAGTGGTGGAGTTGAAATTTTTCCAGCATTGCACCTTTGAAGAGATTGCTGAGCAATTAGATATTTCAACTAATACTGCTAAGTCGCGGTTATACAGTGCATTAGGAAAATTAAAAGTTCATTTGGAGGCCGTAGATGGCTAGTTTAGAGTCGCTTTTTGAGCAATGGTTAGATGGTAAAGTTTTGAGCGATAAACAATTGCAGCAGCTCGAAAATGATCCCGAATATGCAGCGTTGATGAGCCAAGCGCAAGTATGGCAACAACATAGCCGTGACTATAAGGCTGTACCTGTACCAATCTGGGATCGCCAATCAACAATATCGCAGTTCTCTGCTGTGCGTGTGTTTAGCGTCGCTGGAGCGTGGGCTGTTGCAGCATCAGTATTGGTTTGTTCGTTAATCTTTTTAGTTATACCGCAATCAGATGCGCAGGGGTTACTTGCACAAGTAACGAAACAAACACATTTATTGCAGTCTCAACAAAAGCAAATTGACCAAATGCAAAGAATTATTACTGCGCAAAATCAATTGCAACAACAGCAGATGTATCAATTAGCAAAAGAGGCCATTGCAACAGGACGAGTTGAACGCCAAGAAGATATTGCCAGTTTAATCACTTACATCAAAACCCAGCGAGCTCAAGATCAAGCGTATCTACGGATGCAATTAAATGATTTAGCCGAACAAGTACAAGAGCAGCCAACAGCCGCGATTGCGAAAAATTAGGAGTATAGAGCATGAATAAAAAACTTATCAGCAGCGCCATAATGGCCATACTAGGGTGCTTAAGTGCTAATGTATCTGCGCAAGACCCTGCGGAGTTGGCATCAATACAGCGTGAAGTAGCAATAATGGAAAACATTTTAAGCAGCGCGTTAAAGCAAGATACCAATAAAAGGATCCGTGCGATTCAAGCCAACTATTTTGTTAAGCAGGGAGTGGTATTTGAGCTGGACGTAAGAGGCTCTAGCCGCTGGCAGACTATTTTTAGTAACGCACCTAATGCGCCGTTACCACCGCTGCCTGAAATTGATTTTGCTAATATGGATATTGAAATTATCAGTGATCAAGTAGAGTTTATTACCGAAGATGTTGTTGAATCATCACGAGAAGCTTATCAACAAGCGATGGAACTAATGCGTGAAGGCGCAGAACAAGTGCGCGAAATTGCAGAGCAAGAGCGTGATGTGGGCCGAAAGTTGCGGGATTTAGAGCGTGAAAAGCGCGATTTAGAGTTTGCCAGCCGCCATGATAATAGCGCCGAAGAGAAACAGCTTGAACAACGCAAAAAAGCGTTAGAAAAAGATATCGCGAAGCTGGAAAAACAACAAACTACACTCACTAAACAGCAGCAACAGCTACGCCAAAATATCAATGCAAAGCATGCAGAGCGTGAGCAACAACAAGCCGCAGAGCAACAACAGTTATTGGAGCAAGTAAGCACAAGTATCAGTCTTACGTTATGTGATTACGGTAGTGGTTTACGTAGTTTGCCAAACGACGAGCATGTGAGTTTTGTTCTTAAAGGGCTCGGCGATAAAAATACGAGTTTAATAAAAGTATTTAATAAATCAGATATTAAAAAGTGTGTCGCCGGCGATATCAAAGCCAGCGAACTGACTAAAAAAGCTATTAGCTACCAATTTTAATTAGCCGAGCTGATATTAACTGAGCTCAATTAATAACTTATCCCTGACCAACAAGCAGCCGTGTTACAAAGGCTGCTTTTCGTTATGCCCTTCATATTCAAACTGTTTATTGAATGGCGTAATATCTGGTAAAAATAACAAATAAACCCACACCACTAAGTTAAAGTAGGGGATCAAACCTAAGCAGGTAAAAGTTACAACCGGGTAACCTTTGATACTGGCATATCGATAGCATTGGTAAGTTATCCCTAAGTTTACCGCTAATAGTAACACTATTAATTGCATCATAATTCACTCCATAAATTGACAATGATACTAATAACAACATGTTAGTTTGTGAGTGGCATGTTGCTATGATTTAACGATGTCATGTGAAATTTCGATTATCATCATAATCACAAGACATTTATCGCCCGATGAGCAAAGTATAGATGAGTTATCACAAGATGGAAGTAAAAAAATGCGTAGATTTGTATGAAAAGTTCGCTATTTTAGCTAGGTGGTTGTTCGTAAAAAGTTTTGTTTTGATAAATTTTTTGTAACTGATGTTTGATTTTTTCTACGGGCACCGGGCGTGAAATAAAGTAGCCTTGGCCATAATCAACACCTATTTCTTTTAGTGCTAAAAAGATCTCTTCATTTTCAACATATTCAGCAACTGAACGCTTATTGAGCGAGCGACTAATATCGTTTATTGCTTTAACTAACGCCAAGTCGATTGGATCATTAAGCATATCGCGAACAAACGAACCGTCTATTTTTACGTGTTGAGCTGGCAGTTGCTTAAGATAATTAAAGGTGCTAAAGCCAGTGCCAAAGTCATCAATTGAGAAATGACAGCCCAAGCGATTGAGCTTTTCGATCATCGCACGAGTGGCAGTTAAATTATTGATACTGGCGGACTCGGTGATCTCAAAAATAACCCGGGTAGGGCTGATATCGCACTTTTCAAGGGTCGATTCGATATGCGGTAATAGGCGTTCATCTAAAAACGATTGCGCAGATAGGTTTATTGCAACTTGATTTAGCTCAGGGTTAGCGGCAATGGCAGAAATTGCATTGCTGATCACACATTGATCCATTAAGTAAGTGTCGTTCAATAATTCAAGTGACGGAATAAATTGGTTTGGATAAACCAGTTCACCGTCGAGTTTTAAGCGTAACAGTGCTTCAAAATAAGCGACACCACCATGTTTAAAGTCCCAAATAGGCTGGTAATGTAATTCAATTTGGTTTTGTTGCAATGCTTGGCGAATGCTGTGTCCCCACTCTAATCCAGCTTGCAAGGTGTTATGGCTGGCATCTTCTTTAGAGTAACAATGAACCAAATTACGGCCTAAGCTTTTAGCAACGTACAAGGCAATATCAGCTTGTTTTAAGCATTCACTCGGATCATGGTTCGCTGCTGTTATTTGCGTTAAGCCAATTGAGCAGCTAATTGAATAAACTTGTTCTTCAGATTTAAACTGATGACCCTCAATAGCCATGCAAATACTTTCAGCTATCAAGTGTGCATCAAGCAGATTCATATTATTTAAGATCACCGCAAATTCATCACCACCAATGCGACACACTAAGTGTTCATCATTGATATTGGCGTTAAATAGTTGCGCAACTTCTTTAAGAACTATATCGCCTTGTTGATGGCCTTTACTGTCATTAATTATTTTAAAATGATCGAGGTCAATATAAATTAAAGCGTGTTCTATGTCGCCATTAGTGCGTTGCGGCTGGCAAATTCGATTGAGTTGTTGATCAAAATAATAGCGGTTATGTAAGCCGGTTAAGGTGTCATGTAGCGCTAAATGGCGCAGCTGTAATTCAGCTTGTTTGCGCTCATGAATATTATCTATTGTGGCGGTGATCGTGGCAGCATTACTGCTGTTTTTGATTAGTTGTAAGCGGCACTCAACCCAAATAGCTTGACCATCTTTATGAATAATTTGCACTTCAACCTGCTGTTGCAAGGCACCGCCATGCAAAATACTGCTAATTGTTTGCAGTAGTTTATCTTTGCAATCATTGATACAAAAGTCAGAGAGTGCTTTGCTCAAGGTTTGTTTTATGCCAAACCCACTGAGTGCTTCCCACGCAGGGTTGATAAAACGAATGCGGCCTTGTTCATCAAATTCAAGCACCACAGTATTAAGATGTAATAGTATCCGCTGATGGGCTGAAAATAGCTCCTTATAGCGGCTTTGACTTTGACTTAGTTGTTCTACTTTTTGTGCAAACTCTGCATAACTGACCATAAAATCTTCACGGCGCGCAGCATGGTCGCATACTTTACTTAACAAGGTTTGTTCATACGGTGCACGAATAAAATCAGTAACCCCTGAAAGCAATAGTTGTTCAGCATGATCGGCATCTTTCGTGTCTATAATGGTTACAATGGCTTGTTTTGGGTTGTGTTGTAAAATCTCTTCAACTAATTGACTGGCAGCTCCTGCGTGTGCTGCGGTTGCATCAAGTAACACAATGGCAAACTTTTGCTGCAAATAGATTGATAATGCTTGTTTATTACTAGAAACATGGGTGCAGGCAAAGTTTAGCTGTAATTGTTGCGCTATTTCAGCTGCTTTGTCACTGTCGGTTTCGAGCAGCAACAAGTCTAAACGACTACTTTTTTCTAAATGCGTTGATAACACATTTGCCAGTACCTGTGGCAGCATATCTTGGCGTTCAAATGGCAATACTGCATCTATGCCATAACTGCGTGCTGTCGTTTCGGCTATTCGCTCACAATAGATAGGCGGAGTTAGTACAATTGGTGTATTTTTTGGGGTTTTTAATAACCCTGAACGGATCATCCGAGAAAATCGCCAACCATCTATTTTACCAACATTAAGACCGGTAATAATGACATCGACCGCTTGAGATTTAAGAATTTCGAGGGCTTGCTGGCTATCGGCTACTTCAAGGAAAGTAAATACATTGAGCCGATTTAAGGTTGACTTAACAGCCTGACGCTCAGCGACACTGGCGTTTAAGATCAGCAAAGTTAGCTGCTTAGCCATTTATGTCACACCTCTTATAAACCTAGATCTAATTAAGTTGAGTAGAATAATGCCATTTGTCTCGAACCACAAGAGAACATTCCATTGTATTTTAATTAAAGCCGTTGGTTGAGCTAATAGCGCGATGCAGTTAAACTTGGCGCGACTTTTTTGATCTGGATATATCCTATGCGCGTGGCTGATTTTAGCTTTGACTTACCTGATGAATTAATTGCTCGTTTTCCTAAACAGGATCGAACCAGCAGTCGCTTATTAACCTTAGATGGCCCAAGTGGCGCTGTAGAACATAAAATATTTAGCGATATTATTGATTTAGTAAATGAAAATGACTTGTTGGTATTTAACAATACCAAAGTGATCCCTGCTCGTATGTATGGCCAAAAAGCGTCAGGTGGCAAAGTTGAAGTCTTAGTAGAGCGAGTGCTTGATGAGCACCGCGTGCTGGCTCATGTACGCGCCAGTAAATCACCAAAACCAGGTACAGAACTTATTCTCGAAGGTAAAGCGCAGGCGACTATGGTGGGTCGTCATGGCGAATTGTTTGAACTAGAGTTTAGCGATAGTCAAAATGTACTGGAAATTTTAAACGATATTGGCCATATGCCACTGCCACCTTATATTGACCGTCCAGATACTGACGAAGACCGCAAACGCTATCAAACAGTTTACGGTGAAAAACCTGGCGCGGTTGCAGCGCCAACTGCTGGCCTACATTTTGACGATACGCTCATGGCAGCAATAAAAGCTAAGGGCGTAAACATGGCATTTGTTACTCTGCATGTTGGCGCGGGCACATTTCAGCCGGTACGCGTAGACTCGGTTGATGATCATATAATGCACTCCGAATACATTGAAGTGCCTGATGATGTTGTTGCAGCAGTCGCTGCAACCAAAGCTAACGGCGGCAGAGTGATTGCGGTAGGCACAACTTCGGTACGTTCATTGGAATCAGCAGCTAAGATACATGGCGGCCAATTAGCCAGTTACTTTGGTGACACCGATATTTTTATTTACCCAGGTTATCAATTTAACGTAGTTGATGCCATGGTCACTAATTTTCACTTGTCAGAATCGACATTGATCATGTTGGTTAGTGCATTTGCTGGGCAAGATAATATTATGAGTGCATACCAAACTGCAATTGCACAAAAATACCGCTTTTTTAGCTACGGCGATGCGATGTTTTTAACCCGTAAATAGTTTTTTCTATAAAAGCACTTAAAGCCCAGCCTTGCGTTGGGCTTTTTAGTTTTGATTTTTGCACTTTTAATTTCAGCTTTGGGCCCAATTAATAGTAATGGTTTTACAAAAAGGGTAGAATCGAGCGGTTAAATTATAGCTTGTTGGACTGTTTTTCTGACATTTGAGGATGATATGAAGTTTGAATTAGACCGTACAGACGGTAAAGCCCGCCGCGGCCGCTTGATTTTTGATAGAGGCGTAGTCGAAACGCCAGCATTTATGCCAGTAGGTACTTACGGTACTGTCAAAGGTATGACCCCAGATGAAGTCAAAGACACTGGTGCGCATATTTGCCTAGGTAACACCTTCCATTTAATGCTTCGCCCTGGTACTGAAATCATCAAGCAGCATGGTGGATTACATGGTTTTATGAATTGGGATAAACCGATTTTAACCGACTCAGGCGGTTTTCAAGTGTTTAGCTTAGGCGCAATGCGTAAAATTACCGAAGAAGGTGTATTGTTTAGCTCGCCTGTTAACGGTGAAAAAATTATGCTTTCACCAGAAAAAGCCATGCAAGTGCAGCGTGATTTAGGTTCAGACATCGTAATGATTTTTGACGAATGTACGCCTTATCCTGCCACCGAAAAAGAAGCTAAAGATTCAATGGAGTTATCACTTCGTTGGGCTAAGCGTTCAAAAGAAGGTCACGGTGACAATCCATCAGCTTTATTTGGTATTATCCAAGGTGGTATGTATCCGGAGTTGCGTGCTCAGTCACAACAAGGTCTTGAAGAAATTGGTTTTGATGGCTACGCACTCGGTGGTTTATCGGTCGGTGAGCCAAAAAATGAGATGATTAACATTCTTGATCACTGTGCTTATAAAATGCCAGAGAACAAACCCCGTTACCTTATGGGTGTAGGTAAACCTGAAGACTTAGTTGAAGCCGTTCGTCGCGGTATCGATATGTTTGACTGTGTAATGCCAACTCGTAATGCGCGTAATGGTCATTTATTTATAACCGGTGGCATTGTGAAAATTCGTAATGCTGTGCACAAAACAGATACCGGCCCACTTGATCCTGAGTGTGATTGCCATACTTGTAAGAATTACTCGCGCGCGTACCTACATCATCTTGATAAATGTAACGAAATTTTAGGTGCACGACTAAACACAATTCATAACTTACGTTACTATCAGCGCGTTATGGAAGGTTTACGTAATGCGATCGGTGACGGTAAGTTAGATGAATTCGTAAATGATTTTTATGCACGCCGCGGCCAAGAAGTGCCAGAGCTTGCAGATACCACAAATTAAATTTAAAAATTAAAGAGGAAGTGTTATGAGTTTATTTATTTCAAACGCCCACGCAAGTGCGGCAGGTGCAGCGCCAGCCGGTGGTGGTTATGAGATGTTGATCATGCTAGCTATCTTTGGCTTAGTATTTTACTTCTTGATTTACCGTCCACAAGCTAAGCGTGTAAAAGAGCATAAAGCGCTGATGAATGCGATGGCAAAAGGCGACGAAGTTCTTACTCAAGGTGGTTTAGTGGGTAAAATCGCTAAAATCTCTGAAGATAAAGATTTCATCGTTATTTCACTTAACGATCAAGCTGAAGTAACTGTACAAAAATCAGCAGTGTCAGCAGTATTGCCTAAAGGCACAATGAAGTCGCTATAATAATAATAAGGACGCCCACGTGTTAAACAAGTTTCCATTATGGAAGTATTTACTTGTTCTAGCTGTGATTGCGGTAGGTCTTTTATATGCCTCTCCTAATTTGTATGGTCGTGATCCGGCCATACAAATTTCAGGTACTAAAGGAACTGATGCAGATCTAGCTGTAGTAGACAAAGTAAATGCGACCCTCAAAGAGCACAATGTTACCGTAAAATCAGTTAAGTTCGAAAACGGTCAAGTGTTGATCCGCTTTAAAAATGTTGAAGAGCAGCTTAAAGCGCAAGATTTATTGCGTGATTCATTGAGCGACGATTACATCTCAGCCATTAACATGGCCCCGGCGCAACCTCATTGGTTAAAAGCCCTTGGCGGCAATCCAATGAAATTGGGCTTGGATTTAAGTGGCGGTGTTCACTTTACGATGGAAATTGACATGGTGACAGCGGTTGATAACGCGCTGGAACAAATGGATCAAGACTATAAAAGTGATTTACGTGAAGAAAAACTACGCTATCGCACGGTACGTCGTGTAGCCGGTACTGAACGTATTCGTGTGGAAATGCGCAGCGCAGAAGATAAAGATGCGGCAGAGCGTTTTTTACAGTCACGCTACCCATTACATAACTACATTGATGATAGCTCTAACGATAACGCGTTTTATGCCACCATCAGCGAGCAAAAGCTCAAAGAAATTCGTGACTATGCTATCAAGCAAAACGAAACCATTATCCGTAACCGTATTAACCAAATCGGTGTTGCTGAGCCTAACGTACAACGTCAAGGTGCAGAGCGTATTATTGTGCAGCTACCAGGTGTGCAAGATACTGCGCGTGCGAAAGAGATTTTGGGTGCTACAGCAACCCTTGAGTTTCGTGAAGTAGACGAAAATGCCGATCCAACGGCAGCAGCGCAAGGGCGTATTCCGCCTGGTACTGAAATGATCATGAGCCGTGACGGCTACCCAGTGGTACTTAAAAAACGTATTATTCTCGAAGGTAGTCACATTACTGGTGCGCAATCGGGTGCCGATGAATACCAACGTCCGCAAGTAAGTATTAGCCTTGATAGCAAAGGCGGCGCGAAAATGAATGCTTTCACTAAGCGTGCTATTGGCAAGCGTATGGCGACAGTATTTATAGAGTATAAGCCCTCTGGTAAAACAGACGAAAACGGTAAAGCGCTACCACCAATTAAGGTGGAAGAAGTGATCAACGTTGCAACTATACAAGCGCGTCTTGATCGTTCGTTCCGCATCACCGGCATTGATAACCCTGCAGAAGCACATAACTTAAGTTTATTACTACGTGCTGGAGCACTTGTTGCGCCAATTCAAATTGTTGAAGAGCGCACGGTAGGGCCAAGCTTAGGTCAAGAAAATATCGAAGCAGGTATGACGGCGGTTGCTTTAGGCTTCCTGTTTGTACTGATCTTTATGTTAGTTTATTACAAAGGTTTTGGCTTAGTCGCTAATATTGCCTTAGCAGCTAACTTAGTATTGATTGTGGGTGTTATGTCGTTGATCCCAGGCGCTGCACTAACACTGCCAGGTATTGCTGGTATCGTACTAACGGTAGGTATGGCAGTTGATGCCAACGTACTAATATTTGAGCGTATTCGCGAAGAGCTGGCCGATGGACGTAGTCCGCAACAGGCTGTTCATCATGGTTATGATAGTGCTTTTAGTACAATTTTTGATGCCAATATTACCACCTTAATTGCTGCGATTATCTTGTTCGCAGTGGGTACAGGCCCAATTGCTGGTTTCGCAGTGACACTTGCGATAGGTATTATCACCTCAATGTTTACAGCCATTGTTGGTACCCGTGCGGTAATCAACTTATGTATTGGTGGTAAGCGCATTGATAAGCTGTCAATTTAAGGAGCAGATATGCAAATTTTAAAATTAGGCGGCAGAACTTTAGGGTTTATGTCGCTGCGCAAAGTTGCTATGAGCATCTCAACGCTACTTATTTTGGCATCGTTCGCATCGTTCTTCGTTAAAGGTTTAAACTTTGGCTTAGATTTTACGGGCGGTACAGCGGTAGAAGTCGGTTTTGCACAACCAGCAGACTTAAAGAAAGTACGTTCAGTGTTAGCTGAAAATGGTTTTGCAGATGCATCAGTACAATTATTTGGTTCAAGCCAAGAGATTTTGGTTCGCTTAGCACCACGCGGTGATGATGTTAAAGCCGAAGTAATTGGTAACCAAGTAATTGATGCACTTAAAAAAGCCGATGATAGCGTAGTAATGCGTCGAATTGAGTTTGTTGGCCCAAGTGTAGGTGAAGACTTAAAAGAGCAGGGTGGCCTTGCCATGTTAACTGCGCTTATTTGTATCTTGATCTATGTGGCATTTCGCTTTGAGTGGCGTTTTGCGGTAGGCGCGGTGTCGGCACTTTTACACGATGTAATCATTACTTTAGGTTTGTTTTCAGTATTAGGGTTAGAGTTCGACTTAACCATATTGGCGGCAATACTGGCGGTAATAGGTTACTCTCTTAATGATACTATCGTTGTATCTGACCGTATTCGTGAGAACTTCCGCAAAGTGCGTATCGACGATACTGTTGAGATAATTGATATTTCATTAACGCAAACACTTAACCGTACTCTAGTAACTTCAATTACCACTATTTTAGTATTAATCGCCTTGTTTGCTTGGGGTGGTCAAACTATTCATGGTTTTGCTACAGCGCTGTTATTTGGTGTGTTTATTGGTACTTACTCTTCGATTTATGTTGCTAGTGCCGTTGCGCTTGCGATGGGCGTAAGTAAAGAAGACTTAATACCAGAAGTTATCGAAAAAGAAGGCGCAGATTTAGACGCTATGCCATAGGTATGATTCTAATTTTACGTTTAAAAAACCGCTCATTGAGCGGTTTTTTGCTTTTAGGTATTGATGCCGCGCAAGCTGTATTAGGGATCAGATTATAGGTGTCAGATTTCAGGTAGAGCTAGTCTCCAGCCTTTAATCTCTTGCATTTCACTTTTGTGTGTAGCGAAGCGCCTCTGTGCGCTCGTGAGCATAAAATTGCGCGAGGTAAACTCTAGCCTACGGGTTGGCATCAGTGTTTTAATATGCGTAGGCGCGACTTTATGTCTAGTAAGTTGTATTGAGGGGTTAGATTTCAGGTGGAGCTAGTCTCAGTCTTTAACCTAATGCCTTTCACTTCTTTGTGTAGCCTAGCGCCTCGGTGTTCTCTGTGGTGAAATTTATTTTTAAGATAGAATACAGAGCAGATTTTTCGTGGCTGAAGCCAACTCCTACGAGTTAAAGCTTATAACTCAACCTCCGTGTAGCGAAGCGACTCGGTGTTCTCTGTGGTGAAATTGTTTTTTCAAATAGAATGCAGAGCAGGATTTTTCGTGGCTGAAGCCAACTCCTACGAGTGAAGAGTCGGGCTTAAACTTATCGCTAAAGCCCTCTGTGTAGCGCGAAGCGCCTCTGTGTTCTCTGTGGTGAAATTTATTTTTCAAATAGAATGCAGAGCAGGATTTTTCGTGGCTAAAGCCAACTCCTACGAGTGAAGAGTCGGTCTTAAACTTACCGCTTAAAGCTTATGGCTAAAGCCCTCTGTGTAGCCTAGCGACTCGGTGTTCTCTGTGGTGAAATTGTTTTTTCAAATAGAATGCAGAGCAGGATTTTTCGTGGCTGAAGCCAACTCCTACGAGTGAAGAGTCGGCCTTAAACTTACCACTTAAAACTTACGGCTTATAGCTTGGTTTCTTCTTCTATCACACTCACCATAAAGTACGGATTCAAATACTCATCTTTTGTGTTGTAAACAAGCGGGCTGCCGTCGAGTTTAGTGACTTTTGCGCCGGCGATTTCGGCTATAGCGTGGCCTGCGCCGGTGTCCCATTCACAGGTTGGGCCTAGGCGTGGGTAAATATCGGCGCTGCCTTCGGCGACTAAGCACAGTTTTAGTGAACTGCCTTTTGAGACCATTTCCACCTCATCAAAGCGTTTTACAAACTCGGCTAAATCCGGTGATGGATGCGAGCGGCTGCCGACTACGCGAATAAGGCCTTTGTTTGCTTTGGTGGTGACTTTAAGCTCGATGCGCTCATCACCGCGGTCTTTAAATGCGCCGATTGCCTCTGCTGCCAGATAAGATACGCCTAGCGCAGGCGCATCTACTACCGCTAAGATAGGCTTGCCGTTTTCAATCAAGGCGATGTTAACGGTAAACTCACCGTTCTTTTTAATAAATTCTTTAGTGCCGTCGATTGGGTCAACCAGCCAATAGCGGGTCCACGTTTGGCGGATATCCCAGCTGATATCGGCACTTTCTTCACTTAATACTGGGATCTCTGGGGTTAAGTGGGCTAGGCCATTGGCAATCACTTTGTGAGCTGCAAGATCGGCGTCGGTTACAGGGCTTTCATCAGCTTTGTACTCAACGTTAAAATCCTTTTCATAAATCCCCATAATAGCGCTGCCAGCTTGGCGGGCAAGGATCAGTATTTCTTCGAGCAGTTCCGTTTGGTTCATGACTTAACCTTTAATAATTTGCTGTTGTTTTAGATACGCTATCAGCTCTTGCACCGATTGGTCTAGGGTGTTTTTACTGGTATCTAAGATTATTTCCGGTGAATGGGGTATTTGGTAGTCTGAATCAATACCTGTGAAGTGTTTTATTTCACCTGCGCGGGCTTTTTTGTATAAGCCTTTTGGATCGCGGCTCTCGCATACGTCCAGAGGTGTGTCTAAAAACACTTCGATAAATTCACCGTCATCGACTAAGTTTCTTACCATATCGCGTTCCGCGCGAAATGGGGAAATAAATGCGGTGAGTACCAATAATCCAGCATCGACCATTAGTTTAGCGGTTTCACCAACGCGGCGAATATTTTCGATACGGTCTTCGTCGCTAAAGCCTAAATCTTTACACAAGCCGTGGCGTACATTGTCGCCATCAAGCAGGTAGGTGTGAATACCTTGTTGATTGAGTGCGCTTTCAAGGGCGTTTGCTACGGTGCTTTTACCTGAGCCGGAAAAACCAGTGAACCATAAAATAGCCGGTTTATGGCTTTTGTGTTCGCTACGTTGTGCTTTAGTAATGGCATAGTTATGCCAAACAATGTTCTCATCCATTATAAAACTCTCTTATGAGTAAGCGCTGGCTTAAAATGGAAATACCAGCGGGATCAGGGTTAATACCGTTATTGAATAAATAATAGAAAGTGGTAAGCCCATTAATACATAGTCTTTTAAACGATAATTGCCGGCGCTATAAACCATCAGGTTAGTTTGATAACCAAATGGTGATATAAAGCTTGCAGATGCACCAAAGGCGACCGCCATAATAAACGGCAGCGGGTCAACATTAAAGCCCATTGCTAATGCATAAGCGACAGGGAATGATAGTGCCGCTGCGGCGTTATTGGTGATAAGTTCGGTGAACATTACTGTCATTACAAAAATCGCGATAAACGCACCATAGGGGCCAAAATCACCGAGTACATAAAACAATGCTGCAGATATTTGTCCAGCTAGGCCGGTGCCTATCATCAGTTTTGCAAGGCCAATGGCGCTGCCAACTACAGCGAGTAACTCAATAGGAAAGCGGCGTTTTACTTCGCTCAGCTTTATCGTTCCCGTGAGCATTAAGCCAATCAGCAATACTAATAAGCCTTTTACCAGTGGTACATAGCCAATAATACTCAGCCCAAGT
The DNA here is from genome assembly GCF_014164575.1 of Pseudoalteromonas sp. SG41-1. Lineage (NCBI taxonomy): Bacteria > Pseudomonadati > Pseudomonadota > Gammaproteobacteria > Alteromonadales > Pseudoalteromonadaceae > Pseudoalteromonas > Pseudoalteromonas sp. SG41-1. Next base: position 27,828 of record NZ_JACJFL010000024.1, on the reverse strand, counting down.
ACCGTTGCAAAGCTCGCTAATACTAAGTTAGATTGCTTGGGCGCTAAGTGAGTTTGTAAATCAAGCCCGGAAATATACACAAATTCGCGTTTTAAATTAGGCAGACTATAAAAGTCTTTACCTGGGGCGAGGATCAGTGAGTCTCCCGCTTGCAGCTGCACTTTACCAAGGCCACCTTGCAAGCGGTCATGGCCGCGACGAATAGCGATAACAGCGGCATGAAACTGTTCACGAAAACGCGCTTCTTTAACTGTTTTTCCTATAAATTTAGATGATTGGCTGACAACAACTTCAACGAGGTGCTCAACATCTTTTTGATGTTTATCGTGAACTATTTTTAGCCCGTCAAAGCGTGTTAGCAGTGGCACTGATTTGATGTCACCGACAAACAGCAATACATCGCCCGCTTTAATCACTTGTTGTGGGGTTACTGCACAAATGCGTTTATCGCCGCGAATAATTTCCGCTAGGAATAAGTCTTTAAGTTCGCGCAGGCCATTTTCTTCTACACTTTTACCAATTAGTTTTGAGCCTTCTTCTATTTTACCTTCGAGATAAAAAGGCACCACTTCTTGATCGTTTTTGCCGTTGTCTGGCAAATATTTTAGCATCACTAAAATAGTGATCAGGCCCACACTTAATGCGCCTAACCCGACTATGGTAAAGTCGAAAAAGCCTAGCGGTGCCATGCCTGCATCAACGGCAAAACCATTGACGATTAAATTTGTTGAAGTACCAATTAAGGTAATTGTGCCACCTAAAATAGCAGTATACGACAGCGGTAATAGTAGCTTTGAAGGTGAATGGTTTGGATTGTCTTTTATGGCAGTAATGAGCGATGCGACAACCGCTGTATTATTGGTAAATGAGGATAAAAACGCTGTAGAAAGTCCTAGCTTAGTGACTGAGTTGGTTAAACTTCCTTTTGATAATGACTGGGCAAGCTTTTGTACGAGTGTGGTTTTTTCAACCGCAATCGAAACCAGTACCAATAACACTAAGGTGATCAGTGATGGATTGGCGTAGTTGATCAGCATATCTTCAAGGTCGATTAACCCGCCCAGATATGCGGTGCCAATGGCGCCAACAAAAAGCCATGCTGGCTTTAGCCGCGTGCCAAACAGGCACCCGACTAAAGTTAGCATAATGCCTGTTAATACTAGCTGTTGATACATGCTTTATATGTCCTTAACAGGCAAAGTTGGTTATTTAAGCTTTGATATATCAAGCGCTTGCCAATGTGGAAAGTGCTTGCGTACTAACGCATTAAATTCAACTTCAAACTCACTAAAGTTACCCGTTTGTTGTTGCTTAGCAAGCACGTTTTCAATCATACCCGCCGCAACAGTTAAGTTAGATAAACGATCGATTAAAATAAACGCACCGGTTTCGTGATTGTTGTGATAAGCATCGGCCAAAATGGTTTCGGTCAATTCGAGGGTAACAATCGCGATTTCGTTTAACTGCAGGCTGTCTGCGCTGCCGTGTTCAAGGGTGTTCACATCAATGGTGTGATCAATCTTTTTCACGATAGCCGAAGTATTTTTACTGCCTAGCTTAAAGTTATAGCTTTTACCCAGTACCAGCGGCGCTTCGTGCATCCACACCAGCTTTGCTTGTACTTGGTTAGTAACAGTCGCTGTTGAATCAGCAGGAACGATCACGTCCCCTCGGCTAATATCAATTTCAGTGTTAAGCGTTAAAGTAATTGCTTGGCCAGCTTCGGCTGTGTCTAAGTTGCCGTCAAAGGTGACAATCTCTTTAATGCTTGAGGTTTTACCTGATGGCAATACTTTAATAGCATCACCAACGCGTAATTTTCCTGAGGTCAAAGTACCTTGGAAACCACGGAAGTTTAGGTTAGGGCGTACTACATACTGCACAGGGAAACGCGCTTCAAAGCCAGTGTCTGTTTCAGCTGCTGGTGAGTCTTCTAATAACTCAAGCAGTGGTTTGTCTGTGTAATATGGTGTGTGCTCTGAGCGTGTTACTACGTTATCGCCTTTAAGCGCCGACATAGGCACAAACTTGATGTTAGATACGTTAAGTTGCTCGGCAAATTTTAAATAATCGGCTTTAATGCGCTCATAAACGGTTTCGTCAAAATCAACAATATCCATTTTATTCACGGCAACAACAAACTGTTTAATACCCAATGAATCACAGATAAAGCTGTGACGCTTAGTTTGTACTTGCACACCGTAGCGCGCATCAACAAGAATAATCGCTACATCACTGGTTGATGCACCGGTTACCATGTTGCGGGTGTATTGCTCATGCCCTGGAGTATCAGCAATAATGAATTTACGTTTAGCCGTTGAAAAATAACGGTACGCTACATCAATAGTTATGCCTTGCTCACGCTCAGCTTGTAAGCCGTCAACCAGTAGTGCTAAATCGAGCTCTTCACCGGCATTACCGACTTTTTCGTTATCTTTATGCAGTGCTGCTAACTGATCTTCATAAATTTGGTGGCTGTCGTGCAGTAGGCGGCCAATTAGGGTTGATTTACCGTCATCCACACTACCACAGGTCAGCATACGCAATAGGCTTTTGTCTTGTTGGCGAGCAAGATAGGCGTCGATGCCAATTGCTTTTACTTCGTTAATTGTATCGCTAGTATTAATAGACATTAGAAATAGCCCTCACGTTTTTTCTTCTCCATTGAACCTGCTGAATCGTGGTCAATCACGCGACCTTCACGTTCAGATGACGTAGATAGCAGCATTTCTTCGATAATCTCAGTCAGTGTACTGGCTGTTGATTCCACTGCACCGGTAAGTGGGTAACAACCTAAAGTACGAAAACGAACAGATTTCATCATGGGTACTTCGCCTTCTTTAAGCGGCATACGCTCATCATCAACCATGATCAAAGTACCATCACGCTCTACAACAGGGCGCTCTTTGGCTAAGTAAAGCGGAACCATATCGATGTTTTCTTGATAGATATATTGCCAAATATCAAGTTCAGTCCAGTTAGAAAGTGGGAATACACGGATGCTTTCGCCAGGGTTAACTTGACTGTTATAGGTATTCCAAAGCTCTGGACGTTGGTTTTTTGGATCCCATCTGTGGTGTTTATCACGGAATGAATAAACACGCTCTTTAGCGCGAGATTTTTCTTCGTCGCGGCGTGCACCACCAAACGCGGCATCAAAGCCATATTTATCAAGCGCCTGTTTTAAGCCTTGGGTTTTCATGATATCGGTATGCTTACCAGAGCCATGAGTAAATGGGCTGATATCAATCGCTAAGCCTTCAGGATTTTTGTGGACGAGTAAGTCAAAACCGTACTCTTTTGCTAAGCGATCACGAAATTCGATCATTTCTTTAAACTTCCAGTTGGTATCAACGTGAAGCAGTGGAAACGGAATTTTACCTGGGTAAAACGCTTTACGCGCTAAATGTAAAAGTACCGATGAATCTTTACCGATTGAGTAAAGCATAACTGGGTTCTCAAACTCAGCAGCAACTTCGCGCATGATTTTGATACTTTCAGCTTCTAATTGCTGAAGGTGAGTTAAAGCCATTGTTAGTCGTCCTACTAAAATGATTAAAAGTTAAAATCTAAATAGTTTAAAGCTATGCCACGTCTGTAAGCGGTTGTGCAAAGCTACTAGTTTGGGCTTTTGTGCCAAACCAATGAAGTTCTTCATGTAATGAAGCAACTTCACCAATAATTAATAATGCCGGTGAAATAATGCTGTGACGCTCGATTAAATCGGCCAGCTCACCTAATTTACCGGTTACAACGCGTTGATTTTTGCGAGTACCGTTTTCAATAATTGCCACGGGTGTATCTGCACCGCGACCATGTTTTAATAATTGTGCTTGAATATGGGGAGACTTAATTACACCCATATAAATAGCCAGAGTTTGGTTTGGTTTTGCCAGTGATTGCCAATCTAGTTCTTGACCGTCTTTTTTACAGTGACCAGTTACAAACTGTATGGCTTGTGCATGGTCACGGTGCGTTAGCGGAATACCCGCATAAGCGCTACAACCTGCGGCAGCAGTTATGCCAGGGACGATTTGGTAATTTACGTTATTAGCTGCCAGTACTTGAACTTCTTCACCACCACGGCCATAAATAAACGGGTCGCCACCTTTAATGCGGCACACTTTTTTACCTTGCTTGGCAAGGTCAACTAGCATTTGGTTAGTATCTTCTTGCACGACACTGTGATCGCCTAAGCGTTTACCCACACAAATTAAATCAGCATCGCGGCGTACTAGCTCCATAATTTCGTCAGAGACTAGAAAGTCATACACCACCACATCAGCTTGTTGCATTAGTTGCAGTGCTTTCAGTGTTAATAGCTCAGGATCTCCTGGACCTGCGCCAATTACGTATACTTCACCTTCAGGATCCAGTTTGCTATCGAGTAATTGTTCAAGCTGTACGCTTGCGGCAGCTGTATCACCTGTTTGTACTTTGCTGACGACAGATGAATCAAATACGCCTTCCCAAAATTGGCGACGATCAGCAAAACTCGTGAAGCGCTGTTTTACTTTGTCGCGAAAGCTGCCAACTAAACTTGCAAGCGGGCCGATGTGTTGTGGAATAAGCGTTTCTAACTTCTCGCGTAAGCGCCGTGCTAATACCGGCGCTGTGCCAGCACTTGAAATTGCAATAGTGATCGGGTCACGATCAACAATTGAAGGAAAAATAAAGGTGCATTTAGGTTGGTCATCCACCACGTTAACGAATACATTTCGTGCATTTGCGAGTTCAAATACGCTGTTATTTACGTCATCATTGTCGGTTGCGGCAATGACCAGCATTTTGCCATCAAGATGTGATTCATCAAAAAAAGCGTCAATTAGAGTGATATCATTATTTTGTGCATGCTCTTTTAATTCATCACAAAACCAAGGTGCTACTAAAGTGACATCAGCGCGAGCTTTCAAAAATGCACGGCACTTACGTAACGCAACCTCTCCACCGCCAACAACCAATACAGGTTTATTGTCGAGCTTGGTAAAGATAGGTAAATATTGCATGTGTAGACCCTTGGAAAAAATTACAGCAAAGATGCTTTTCAGAAACTCAGAATATAGTGGCGTAAGCTAAGTAAAAAATAATTAAAACCCAGTTAATATAACTAAAAGTTATATAGGGTTATCCGATTTGGCTTAAGCCTTAGTTAACAGGGGATTGCGCCGAGTTACAAGTACTATAATGACTATATATCGAGCTTAGAGTGTTTGGTTATTAGCTATAGCGAGAATAGTTAAATTTGGTACTATTGCTAATACATGAACTTACTTGGTGGATTTATGACAACGCAACTAACTGATGCGGCATTGGCCGTGCAATTAATGGATTTAACCAGTTTAAATAGTAATGATAGCGCGGCAACAATACAGGCCTTGGTGGCTAGTATTAAGCCCAACCTAGGTATTCCGGCTGCAGTGTGTGTTTATAGTGAGTTTGTTGATGACGCCAAGCTTGCTTTAGCTGAGCGCGAGCTTAGTTATGTAAAAGTCGCCACAGTAACTAACTTTCCCTCAGGCAACAGTGAGCTAAGTGAAGTAATTAATGAAACATTAATCGCAATAGAGCGTGGCGCAGATGAAATTGATTTGGTGTTACCGTATCAGGCCTTAATCGCGGGGGACGAAGCCACAGCGCTAGAATATGTGCGTGCCAGTAAAGAGTGTTGTCCTGAACACGTACAATTAAAAGTAATTATAGAATCCGGCGCACTAAAAACAGCGCAGTTGATAACACTGGCGACAGAAATAGCAATTGCCGGTGGTGCTGACTTTGTTAAAACCAGCACCGGCAAAGTAGCTACAAATGCCACTCTTGAAGCAACCGAAGTGATGTTAAGTACGATTAAAAAGTCGCCGCGTGTAGTCGGTTTTAAAGCTGCAGGTGGCGTGAAAACGGTTATGGATGCAAGTAATTACTTACAGCTAGCGACTGATATTATGGGAGAAAGTTATTTGAATCCGTCAACATTTAGATTTGGTGCATCAAGCCTGTTAGCTGATGTATATGCGGTACTTAATGACGCGTCATAGTGAGCAAGAAAAATTACAACTTGAGCATGATGCAGGTAAGTTGTTCTTGCGTTGCTATGAACATCGCTTTGGTATTCCAATGCGCCATATTTGGCATAATCAGCCGAGTAAACCAGATATCAGTTGCTATCGTAATGAACAGAAGCTTGATATTGAAATAGCACATTTATATGCCAGCGAAACCGAAGCCATGGTAGTACTCGGCAGGCCTTTATCTATAAGCATGCAACGAGATCTTGCTGATATGGCAATGCAACCAAGTGAGCAGCGGCTGCACTGTGCACTGCAGCGGTTATTAGAACAAAAAGGAAAAAAGCACTATCAATCAGAGCAAACATGGCTGCTTATTCGTAACGCCAGCACCATTTGGCATAAAGCGGATTTTGACGCTGAGTTACAGAATATAACGATACCGCTTACCCATCCTTTTCAACAAATTTGGTTGCTTTGTGATTTTTATCAGGGCGAGCTGTTACAGCTGTTCTAAGTATTTAGATGGTATAGCAGCCAAGAATAAACTGGCTGCTAAATAACTTGATCTTTGGTTAGTTAATTTTAAACATACTACCTAAGCTCTCAAGCCCTGACTTATTGGTTTTAGCAATACATTGACTTTCATCGAGTGACTTTTTGGTTGCTTCGTCTGCAAGTCCCGACACTTTTAATTGTTTCTCTTGTTGGTATTCGCGCAGTGCGATAACTGTTTGACGATCGTACTTAACATCTTCAGTTTCAAATTCTTCATAATCGGGTTGGTTTTTTAAATAACCTAAACAGACTAGATTCATGCGAGACATGGCTAAATCCATCTTTTCATAATGCGGCATTCTATGTGTAGGAACATCGACTTTTGCTACTGGAGCAACGGCTTTTGACTTGGCAGCCGTGGTCGTAAGCGGTGGTGGTGCTGTGTATCCAGGTGCTAGGGTATTATTACTGTTATAGCGATAGTAAGTGGCAGGGACTTTAGTTTGTAAAAACTCTACAGCTTTGATTATCACTTCGCGGAGCGCTTTTTCTTTAGGGGTGTTTGACCAGCCACTTAAATTACCACCGACTAAAGCACCACCAAAATTAGTTGCCGCACTGGTAAAATCAAAATCTTTGCTGCCTCCTTCGACGCTGGTGGCTGCTAAAATACGTGAGGTGCGAGTATCGATAAGGCGTAAATCAATCGCCATATGCGAGCCTGAAAAACCTGCCGATACTGAGCTAAACACATCACCTATAAAACCGCCAGTACCAACACTGGCACCTGAGCTGTCGTCATCAAATTCAGTTACTGCTGCTACCACAACTATTTCGGCTCCTTCAATTTCACCGTAAGCTGCCCCTGATGCTGCGCTAACACGACCTGAAGCCGCTAGATCTTGCTCAGATAACACTGCATCTAACGCTTGGCGTTCAAGTACGATAAAGCGATTGGTGCCTACCAAAGCTGTGGTGAGTTGGTCGGCCATGCCTTCACCTATTTCTTTTCGCCACCAATGAGAGTCATTCGATTTATCGGTAAAGCGTGCCACGGCAATACGCGCTTTTGGACCATTATATTGTTGTTGGGCGACTTCATTAATGTTTGGTGAATCTTGGTTTGAAGTGACCTTGGTTGAAGTACTTTGGCAAGCGCTAAGACTGCTAGCAACGAGGGTTGCCAACAGTACTTTTTTAGTTGTTGTGAGCATATGATTTTCCTTAATTAATGTGCCAAATAGAAACAGTGAAGGTTTTTATTCTACAAATTGTTTTAAAGTCAATTTAAAGAAATCATAAGGTTAAAAGTAGTACTGAGGCGAACACTTTGGTCACACAGACGAAGTTTTTGCATTCAGGTTGGTATTTTCCCTAAACTGCTTGGGCGAAACGTTATGCTTTGCCTTAAAGCAGCGAGCAAAGTAACTTTGTGAGCTAAAGCCGACTTTTTCAGCAATTAAACCTATGCTCAGGTCGCTGTCGCTAAGTAACTTTTCAGCATACTCTAAACGAGTATTACGAATATAATCACTGGGAGTTAAATTGTAGAGTGCTTTCATTTTCAGTTGTAAGGCACGTGTGCTTAAATATAATCCTGCAGCGAATTCTTCAATACTAAACGCTTCGTTGTGATAGTTATCACGGATGATGTTTTTCAGGCGCTCGGTAAATTGGTAATCTTTACTTTGTGTAAGTTGCGGATCGAGTACCAGCGGCGGAGCATGAGCCGCAAGCTGCTTTGCTAAGTGCCGATTAAGGACTGCACGAATACTCAGTAACCCTTGTACTCTACTGAGCAGTAATTGCGGCTCAAATGGTTTACTTAAAAAATCATCTGCTAGTAAATCAAGGCCTTTTAGTCTGCTTTGTGTATCGGCTTTTGCTGACAATAATAACACCGGTATATGGCTGGTAATGTTATTTGTGCGTAGCGCATTAAGTAATTGATAACCGTCCATGCAAGGCATCATCACATCGCTGATCACTAGATCTGGCATTTCTGTTTGGCAGATGGCTAAGCCTTGTTCGCCGTTAATAGCACTTAAGCAGTGGTACTCAGTAGCAAACAAAGTCAGCAGTAGTTCGCGCATTTCGTCGTTATCTTCAACAATCAGTAGCTTTTGCGAATTGCTGGGGCGGGTTGCTTCATTTACTGATGCTGCTAGCGAAGTTGCGCCATGCTCTGCTTCAGTCAAAGGCAGAGATACAGTAAAACAACTGCCTTTACCTACTTCACTTGTTAGTGAAATCTGCCCGCCGTATTGCTCTAGCAATTGTTTAACTAAAGCAAGGCCAATTCCACTGCCGTTTTGATTTTGTGCTGCAACACGCGTAAAGCGTTCAAAAATAATGCCTTGTTGGTGTTTTTCGATGCCAATACCGGTGTCAACAATCGCGATATGAGCCATGTTATTATGCACTGATAAGCTAATCTCAACTTGACCGCCTGAGTGGGTATATTTGAGGGCATTACTAACTAAGTTGGTAATAATTGACGTTGCATGTTCTGGCTCAAGGGCTATGCAGCAAGAGCCTTGGCTGAGATCTGTCATTGTTACGTGAATACCTTTTTGTTCAAACAGCACCGTGAAGTCAGCAACCAGCTGCTTTATAAATGGTGCTAAAGGATAGGGCGAAACGTAATGTATAGCGCAGCTGGGGCGTTGGCTTAGCTGTAATAGTTGATTTATTAAGGTCAGCAAACGTAGGCTATTGCGTTTGATCATCGATAATTGTTTTTGGCTAGCTTGATCTTTATGGTTTAGCTGCAAGCTTTCAAGTGGCGCGAGTATTAAACTCAGAGGCGTTTTTAATTCATGGCTAATATTATCTAAAAATTGACTTTTTAAGCGATTCAGCTCACGGGCTTGTTTACTTGTTTGTTCGGCCAGCTTAGCGCGGTATAGCGAGGCCGCAATAAGCCAAATAATAACCCCAGTGAGAAGAACATAACCGGCATAGGCAAGGCGACTTTGCCACCACGGCGGCACCACCGTGAAATCGAGCATAGCTTTAGCATTGCTCCATTGGCCATACTGATCTTTTACTTTTAGTTGCAGCTGATAGTCGCCTGCGGGCAGTTGCGGGTAGTTTATTTGTCGTTGTTGTGCGTTGGTATATAGAAATTGCTTATCAAAACCAGCGAGTTTGTATGCATATTGATATTGTTGAGGTGCCGACGGGCTATGTAATGCTGAGAACTTAAAGCCGATCACGCCGACACCTTTGTTAAAGGAGAGTGTTTGTATATAGCTAATTAATTTCGCGGCTTGAGTCTCGTGCTTAGTGTATGGGGCAGTGGCTATAGCTTGATTGTTAATTAGTAATTCGGTTAACACAGGCTCTGGAGTTGTAGCTGCCAGCTGTAGCTTAAGCGGATCAAATTGATTAAAGCCGTTGATCCCGCCAAAAAATAGTTCACTGTTCTGCGCTTGATAAGCCGCGCCGAGAATAAATGAATTATGTTGCACGCCATCACGGGGTAAAAAATGCTGCATATTTTCAGAGCTGGGCTGATAACGTGTTAAACCTTGGTTGCTTGCCAACCACAGGTAACCTTTGGCATCCTGTTTAATGGCAAAAATATTATCGTTTAGCAGGCCATCATGCTCGGTGATTCGGGTTATCTCTGCCGTTGTTTTATTCAGTTTATTTAAGCCTCCAAAAGTACCCACCCACAGTGTATTGTCATCTTGCAGATGAAGGGCGGTAACCATGTTATGACTTAAGCTATTTGGGTTTGTTTGATCGGCTTGATAATGGCTAAATTCATTGTTGTTGAGGGTGAGTTTATTTAAGCCGACTCGAGTACCAGCCCAAATTGCATTAGCAACGTTATCGTAAACGAGGCTAAATACGGTGTTGTTCGATATACTATTGTGTTGTTCCGAGTGCTTAAAATGCTCAATGGTCAAGTTATCTGGGTTAAACAGACTTAAACCTTGGTTGCTTCCCAACCATAAGTTGCCGTTCCGATCGCTGGTGAGCGCATAAATGTTATTGCTGCTGAGCTGGTGGCTTTGCACTGTGAATGATGTAAAGTCATCGCTTTCGCGGTTATAACGCAATAAACCGCCACCATAGGTGCCAATCCAAATACGCTGCTGGCTATCTTCATGAAGGCTGAATATATTGTTGTTGGTAAGGTTGCTGGTATCGACGTGATAGCGCACAAAGCCGTCTTTTGTTTGTCTATTTAACCCGTTGCGGGTACCGACCCATAATTGCCCTTGCGAATCTTTAAGTAAGGCCCGGATAAAATCATGGCTAATACTGTTAGGGTCATCGCTGTGTTGTTGATGATTAAATTGATTTTGGCGCATATCGTAGCGTTGTAACCCATAACCATCAGTGCCTATCCACAGAATACCTTGCTGGTCTTGATACAAAGACAGTAAGTAATCATTAACAAGCCCATGACGTTGCTGTGGAAGGTGTTTAAATTGGCTAAAGCTTGTCAGAGTTGTTTGATAGTTGGGATTATAATATAAGCCTTGGCCGTAGCTGCTAAGCCAAAGATGCTCGTTATTATCGATTAAAATATCGCTTATCCATATACCATCTAGTTGTTTTATATCATTAAACTGTTCACTTTCTAAATCAAAGACACTAAGCCCTGTTTTACTGGCAATCAGTAGCTGCCCTTGTGGCGTGAGTTTTAGGCGCCATAGTTGCTTTTTACTTGCTGAAAAGTGGCTAAATTTAGCTGTTTTTGTATCAAATTTTATTAATCCTTCATTACTGGCCAGCCATAAATTTTGCTTAGCATCAATCACCATATCCTGAAAAATAATACTACCTTGGGTGTTTGGCGAGTAGGTAAAGTAGGCAGTTTCATGCTCGGCTACATTTAGGCGAGTTAAGTTACCATCTTCATGGCCTAACCATAAATTATTGTGTTGATCAGTAAGCATTGACCAAATGCGGTTATCTTTAATCGCTAATGGACTGTTACGGTTAAAATGAGTGAATGTACCGGTTTCTGTATTTAGGGCGTTTAGCCCTTGTGTAGCTGTAGAAAACCACAGCAGATTATTGTCAGTGGTAACACAGTCGGTGATCCAATTACTCGATAGACTTGGCTGGGTTGGATGAGACTTAAAGCGTTTAAATTCATAACCATCAAAACGGTTGAGCCCACCTTGGGTGGCGAACCAATGAAAACCACGGCGATCAGTTATGCTGCAAGTGACAGAGTTTTGCGTTAACCCCTGTTCATTAGAGAAGGAGTCTAAATGTAAAGACAGTGCCAGCGCGCTGTTATGAAATAGCCATAAAAAACCAATAATGGCCGGATAGATAGTTGTTTTTATTGTTAGCACGTGCTTCCTCGTGCGTAGTAATATCCCTTGAATTGAAACAATCATAAACTGCTTTTTAATCAATGTTAAGATGGATTTTTCAATCTAGTGATGAGATTTTGACTTATGGGCATCTTTTACACTTGTGTTAATGAATTGCGTAAGTATAATAGGCATCCACTTTGCAGGGGCGTAGTTCCAATTGGTAGAACAGCGGTCTCCAAAACCGATGGTTGGGAGTTCGAGTCTCTCCGCCCCTGCCATTTTATCCTGTTTGTGGGTAAAGTCTGAGGTTAAAAATCGGTTTAAATAAGTCTGTTTTTAAGTTTGGATTTTAATGGATTAACCCTGCCATAGTGTAGGGTTGTTGTGTCTGTAGTTAAGGTAATAATATTATGAGCACGAATGTAGAAACTCCATCAAGTGCGATGGATTCAGTAAAGTGGCTTGTGGCAATTGCGCTACTTGCAGGCGCAGTAGTTGGTAACTATATGTACGCAGATCAGTCTGTGTTATTACGTGCTATTGGTGTTGTTGTTGCTGTTGCCGCTGGTTTGGGGATTGCATCACAAACTGAAAAAGGGCGTACCTTCCTTGCTTTTGCAAAAGAAGCACGCATCGAAGTACGTAAAGTAGTGTGGCCTACGCGCCAAGAAACTACCCATACGACATTTATTGTAATGGTTGCAACTGCGATTATGGCACTTATCCTTTGGGGATTAGATGGCATTTTATTCCGCGCAGTAGGCTTTTTAACTGGATTGGAGATCTGATCCCATGTCGGATGAGAACAACGAAAAGAAACTACGTTGGTACGTAGTACAGGCTTTCTCAGGTTATGAGAAGCGTGTTGCACAAACTATTCTTGAGCATATCAAGATCGAAGGTTTGGAAGATAGCTTTGGTGAAGTATTAGTACCTACTGAAGAAGTGGTTGAGATGCGCGCTGGTCAAAAGCGTAAATCTGAGCGCAAGTTCTTCCCAGGTTATGTACTTATCCAAATGGATATGAACGATAAAAGCTGGCACTTAGTAAATAGCACCGCGCGTGTTATGGGCTTCATCGGTGGTACGTCTGATCGTCCAGCACCAATTAGCGCTAAAGAAGCTGATCGTATTCTTAACCGCTTACAAGAAAACGCTGAAGCGCCTAAGCCTGCAACGTTATTTGAACCAGGTGAAGTGGTACGTGTTGTTGACGGCCCATTTGCTGATTTCAGTGGTGTGGTTGAAGCTGTTGACTATGAAAAGAGCCGCGTAAAAGTATCGGTACTTATCTTTGGTCGTTCTACTCCTGTTGAACTTGAATTTGGTCAAGTTGAGCAAGATAGATAAACAAATTAACTGATTTATACCAAAAAATATATTGTTTGGTATAAAGCTTGAAAAAGGCCGCTGATTAACTTATAATCAGCGGCCTTTTTGTATTCAAAGTAAGCATTTCTTGGTTTGTATACAGAAAAGTGAGAAACCAATTTTTAAACTGGGAAGCCGCTAGAGTACGCGTCCTCGCGCGCACAAGGCTAAGACCCACCTAATGAGGTATTTATAATGGCTAAGAAAGTTGAAGCTCTAATCAAGCTACAAGTTGCTGCTGGTATGGCTAACCCTAGTCCTCCAGTAGGTCCAGCACTAGGTCAACACGGTGTAAACATCATGGAATTCTGTAAAGCGTTCAACGCACGTACAGAATCTATCGAAAAAGGCGCTCCAGTTCCTGTAGTGATCTCTGTTTACGGCGACCGTTCATTTACGTTCGACATGAAAACGCCACCGGCTGCTTACTTACTTAAGAAAGCTGCAGGTATCAAATCTGGTTCAGGCCGTCCTAACACTGAAAAAGTAGGCACAGTAACTCGTGCTCAACTTGAAGAAATCGTTGAGACAAAGAAACCTGACCTTACAGCTTCTGATTTAGAAGCTGCGGTTCGCACTATCGCAGGTTCTGCGCGTGCGATGGGCTTGAACGTAGAGGACTAAGATAATGGCTAAATTAACTAAACGTATGCGTACTATCCGCGAAAAAGTGGAAGCGACTAAAGATTACGAAATCACCGAAGCAGTTGCTCTTTTAAAAGAGTTAGCGACAGCTAAATTCGTAGAAAGTGTTGACGTTGCTGTTAACCTTGGTATCGATGCTCGTAAATCTGACCAAAACGTTCGTGGTGCAACTGTACTACCTAACGGTACTGGTCGTGACGTTCGCGTTGCAGTGTTCACACAAGGCGCTAACGCAGAAGCTGCGAAAGAAGCTGGTGCTGAACTAGTAGGTATGGAAGATCTTGCTGAGCTAGTTAAGAAAGGCGAGATGAACTTTGACGTTGTTGTTGCATCACCAGACGCTATGCGTGTTGTTGGTCAACTAGGTCAAATCTTAGGCCCACGTGGTCTAATGCCAAACCCTAAAACTGGTACTGTAACACCTAACGTTGCAGAAGCAGTTAAAAATGCTAAAGCTGGTCAAGTGCGTTACCGCAATGACAAAAATGGTATCATCCATACTACTATTGGTAAGGTTGATTTCACAGTTGAGCAACTTCAACAAAACCTTGAGTCGCTAATTGTTGCGCTTAAGAAGGCTAAGCCTTCACAAGCAAAAGGTGTTTACGTTAAGAAAGTAACCATCTCTACAACAATGGGCGCAGGTGTTTCTGTTGACCAAAGCACTTTAACAACAACTGTTGTTTAATTGAGTGTTTACATGGCGTGAAATTTATACTATAATTTTGCGCCATTTTGTTGAGAAATTTTGTTTTCTCAACAAGTAAAGAATTCGGGTTGAAGTCCATAATTTCGGTGCGCCTTCGGGCAAAACGATAAATTGGGCTTCCGTCCAAGACCGTAGGTGGCTTCGGCCTTAATATTCACCTACGTAGACGGTGTGAATCCCCAGATAGATTTTTCCTAATCTTCTGGCTCTCGCCGTAAAAAGCATCTCTATCTTGTTTGGTAGGGAAGAGTAGAACAGGGAAGCCGATGTACGGTAACCCATTAAACCAGGAGTAACACCCATGGCTTTAAATCTTCAAGGCAAAAAAGCAATTGTTGCTGAAGTCAACGAAGCAGCCAATGGTGCTCTATCTGCAGTTGTTGCAGATTCTCGTGGTGTAACAGTTGGCGCAATCACTGCCCTTCGTAAAGAAGCTCGTGCAAATGGTGTTTGGATGAAAGTTGTCCGTAACACTTTAGCAAAACGTGCTCTTGAAGGAACACAGTTTGAGTGCCTTTCTGATTCATTTGTTGGTCCAAGCTTAATCGCTTTCTCATCAGAGCACCCAGGTGCTGCTGCGCGTATCTTTTCTGCTTTTGCAAAGAAGAACGAGAAATTTGAGCTTAAAACGGCCGCTTTTGAAGGAAATGTTGTTGATGCAGCAATGCTTGCTACATTACCTACATACGACGAAGCTGTTGCACGCTTAATGAGCGCTATGAAAGAAGCGTCTGCTGGCAAATTGTGTAAAACAATTGAAGCAGTACGTGTACAGAAAGAAGAGCAAGCTGCTTAATTTTAAGCTGTTTAATCAATCTTTCGGTGTAAAATTTTTTTGGACCTAGAGTCCGTTAATTATTAGGAAATTTGTAATGTCTGTAACTAAAGACCAAATCCTTGACGCAATTGCTGAAATGTCAGTAATGGACGTTGTTGCTCTTGTTGAAGCAATGGAAGAAAAATTCGGCGTAACTGCTGCAGCTGCTATGGTAGCAGGTCCTGCTGCTGAAGCTGCTGAAGAGAAAACAGAATTTGACGTAATCCTTACTGGCGCTGGCGCTAATAAAGTTGCGGCAATCAAAGCTGTTCGTAGCGCAACTGGCCTAGGCCTTAAAGAAGCGAAAGCTCTTGTTGAAGCTGCTCCTACACCTGTTAAAGAAGGTGTATCTAAAGAAGAAGCTGAAGCTCTTGCTAAAGACCTTACTGAAGCTGGTGCTGAAGTTGAGGTTAAGTAATTTAGCTTTTGCTAAGTTCGCTGTCTGAGAAATCAGGCAAGGGCTGGTGATTATTTAATCACCGGCCTTTTTGCGCTATAGAGCGATGTATTCCTATAGCTCAAATAAAATCTAATTTTCTCTTTACTTTCAACGCTTTATAGTTTGCTAGTGTTAAAGTGGGAGTTAATTGGAACAACAATTAAATGTTGTACAATCTTGGCTTAGATGCCAGTTAAGTCTGTTCTTACAAGAACAGGTCGGGTCAAAGATCAGCAAGCTGAGGAACCCCATGGCTTACTCTTATTCTGAAAAGAAACGTATCCGTAAGGATTTTGGTAAACGTCCACAAGTTTTGGATATACCTTTCTTACTGTCAACGCAGTTAGAATCGTTTAAAAAATTCTTAGTGCCGGACGCTGATGGCGATCATGGTTTGGAAGCTGCCTTCCGTTCTGTGTTCCCAATCAAAAGCTACTCGGGAAATTCTGAGCTTCAATACGTAAGTTATCGTATTGGTGAGCCAGTTTTCGATGTAAAAGAATGTCAAATTCGCGGTGTGACTTATTCTGCTCCACTTCGCGTAAAACTACGCCTTGTGGTGATGGATAAAGAAGCGCCAGGCACAGTTAAAGACATTAAAGAGCAAGAAGTTTACATGGGCGAAATTCCGCTCATGACCGATACCGGTACTTTTGTAATCAATGGTACAGAGCGTGTTATCGTTTCTCAGCTACACCGTAGCCCTGGTGTATTCTTTGATAACGACCGCGGTAAAACTCACTCATCAGGTAAAGTGCTTTATAACGCACGTGTTATCCCATACCGTGGTTCATGGTTAGATTTTGAGTTTGATGCAAAAGATAACTTATATGTACGTATTGACCGTCGTCGTAAATTACCGGCGTCAATCATGTTGCGTGCACTTGAGTACACGACAGAAGAGATCTTAAACATCTTCTTCGAAACCACTGCGTTTGAAGTAACTGACGGTAAAGTTCTTATGGAACTTGTGCCATCACGTTTACGTGGTGAAACCGCTGCCTTTGATATAAAAAGTGAAGACGGTGAAGTGTTCGTTGAGTCTGGCCGTCGTGTAACAGCGCGTCATATCAAGAGCATTGAGAAAAAAGGCATTAGCCATTTAGAAGTACCCCATGAGTATATCATTGGCCGTGTAATTGCTAGAAACTACGTTGATGAGTCAACGGGTGAAGTGATTGCAAACGCGAATGATGAATTAACTTTAGAGTTAATGGCTGAATTGGTTAAAGCAGGTCACACTAAAATTGATACTCTATATATCAATGAAGTGGACAGCGGTGCATATATTTCTGATACGTTACGTATTGATTCAAGCACTAACCGCTTAGAAGCACTAGTAGAAATTTATCGCATGATGCGCCCAGGCGAGCCACCGACGAAAGACGCGGCTGAAGCCTTATTTGAGAACTTGTTCTTCTCTGAAGAACGTTATGACTTATCTACTGTAGGTCGTATGAAGTTCAATAGCCGTGTTGGTTATGACACTGACACAGGCCCAGGCACATTAAGCAAAGAAGACATCGTGTCTGTTATGAAAGTATTAATTTCTATTCGTAACGGTCAAGGCGATGTTGATGATATCGACCACTTAGGCAACCGTCGTATTCGTAGTGTTGGCGAAATGGCTGAGAATCAGTTCCGTGTAGGTTTAGTACGTGTAGAGCGTGCGGTACGTGAGCGTTTAAGCTTAGGTGACCTAGATGCGATCATGCCACAAGATCTTATTAACGCTAAGCCTATTTCGGCAGCAGTTAAAGAGTTCTTTGGTTCGTCTCAGTTATCACAGTTTATGGACCAAAATAACCCGCTATCAGAAGTGACGCACAAACGTCGTATTTCTGCATTAGGGCCGGGCGGTCTTACACGTGAACGCGCTGGCTTTGAAGTACGTGACGTTCACGTAACTCACTATGGTCGCGTATGTCCAATCGAGACTCCTGAGGGTCCAAACATCGGTCTAATTAACTCATTGTCTACGTACGCACGTACCAATGACTATGGTTTCTTAGAAACACCTTACCGCAAAGTGGTAGACGGTGTAGTAACTGATGAAGTTGATTACTTATCAGCCATTGAAGAAGGTCAGTTTGTTATCGCACAGGCGAACTCAAACTTAACTGAAACCAATGAGTTTGTTGATGAATTAATCCCATGTCGTCACAAAGGTGAATCTACCTTTATGGGTCGCATGGACCAGCAATATATGGATGTATCACCACAACAGGTGATCTCTGTAGCGGCAGCACTTATCCCGTTCCTAGAACACGATGATGCTAACCGTGCATTGATGGGTTCAAACATGCAACGTCAAGCAGTACCAACATTGAAAGCGGACAAACCGTTAGTAGGTACTGGTATTGAGTTAACACTAGCGAAAGATTCTGGTGTAACGATTGTTGCTAAACGTGGTGGTGAAGTAATGTATGCTGACGCAAGTCGCATCGTTGTTAATGTACATGAAGAAGAACGCATCCCTGGTGAAGCGGGCATCGACATCTACAACTTAACCAAATACACACGTTCTAACCAAAACACATGTATTAACCAAAAACCAACTTGTATGGTTGGCGAACCGGTTACTCGTGGTGACGTGTTAGCAGATGGTCCTTCGACTGACTTAGGTGACTTAGCCCTTGGTCAAAACTTGCGCGTGGCATTCATGCCATGGAACGGTTATAACTTCGAGGATTCAATCTTACTATCAGAGCGCGTAGTTGAAGAAGATCGTCTAACGACTATCCATATTCAAGAACTACAGTGTGTTGCCCGTGATACTAAGTTAGGTCCTGAAGAGATCACTGCAGATATCCCGAATGTGGGTGAATCTGCACTAGGCAAGCTTGATGAATCAGGTGTTGTTTATATCGGTGCTGAAGTTAAAGGCGGCGATATCCTAGTAGGTAAAGTGACTCCGAAAGGCGAAACGCAATTAACTCCTGAAGAGAAGCTACTAC
The DNA here is from genome assembly GCF_014164575.1 of Pseudoalteromonas sp. SG41-1. Taxonomy (NCBI): domain Bacteria; kingdom Pseudomonadati; phylum Pseudomonadota; class Gammaproteobacteria; order Alteromonadales; family Pseudoalteromonadaceae; genus Pseudoalteromonas; species Pseudoalteromonas sp. SG41-1. Next base: position 9,102 of record NZ_JACJFL010000024.1, on the reverse strand, counting down.
GAGCTATCTTTGGTGAGAAAGCGTCTGACGTTAAAGACAGCTCATTACGTGTACCAAACTCTGTAACAGGTACTGTAATTGACGTGCAAGTCTTCACCCGTGATGGTGTTGAAAAAGACAAGCGCGCGCTAGAAGTTGAAGAAATGCAACTTCGTGACGCGAAAAAAGACTTTAACGAAGAATTCCGTATTCTTGAAGCAGGCGTGTTAGATCGTGCTCGTAAGTTACTTATCGCAGCCGGTCAAGATGAAGATAGATTAGCGTCATTGAATGCTGAGAAGCTACTAACTCAAAGTCTTGCTGAAGAAGATAAGCAAGCTGAACTTGAGCAACTAGCAGCCCAGTATGATGAGCTAAAAGCTGAATACGATAAAAAGTTTGAAAACAAACGTCGTAAAATTACCCAAGGTGATGACTTAGCACCAGGCGTACTTAAGATTGTTAAAGTATACCTAGCTGTTAAACGTCGTATCCAACCAGGTGATAAAATGGCGGGTCGTCACGGTAACAAAGGTGTTATCTCGACTATCGTACCAGTAGAAGATATGCCATACGATGATAAAGGTCGTACTGTTGATATCGTACTTAACCCGCTGGGTGTACCATCACGTATGAACATCGGTCAGATCCTTGAAACACATATGGGTCTAGCTGCTCGTGGTATTGGTGAGCGTATTGAAGAAATGATGAAAGAACAACGTGAGCTTCATGAGCTACGTGACTTCATCAAGCAAGCATACGAAATTGGTGAATCTCGCCAGTTCGTAGACATTGCTAGCTTCACAGATGACGAAATTCGTCGTTTGGCTGAAAACTTAAAAGGTGGTTTACCAATCGCTACTCCTGCATTTGATGGCGCGAAAGAAAGCGAAATCAAAGACATGCTTGAGCTAGCTGGCTACCCTCGTAGTGGTCAGGTTACACTTTATGATGGCCGTACTGGCGATCAGTTTGAACGTCAAGTAACTGTTGGTTACATGTACATGCTGAAACTGAATCACTTAGTTGATGACAAAATGCATGCGCGTTCTACTGGTTCTTATAGCCTTGTTACTCAGCAGCCGCTGGGTGGTAAAGCACAGTTCGGTGGCCAGCGTTTCGGTGAGATGGAAGTATGGGCACTAGAAGCATACGGTGCCGCTTACACTCTACAAGAAATGTTAACAGTGAAATCGGATGACGTGAACGGTCGTACTAAGATGTATAAAAACATCGTTGATGGTAACCATAAAATGGAACCAGGTATGCCAGAATCGTTCAACGTATTGTTGAAAGAAATCCGCTCACTGGGTATCAACATCGAGTTGGAAGAAAATTAAGCCAATTAGATGCTGCAGCTAGCCTGCAGCATCTGTTACGGCCGAATAGAATGTAGGGACGAAATCATCCGTCCTCAAGATTAACTCCGACAGGAGAGCTAAGGTGAAAGACTTACTTAAGTTTCTGAAGCAACAAAATAAGACCGAAGAATTCGATGCAATTCGCATTGGTCTTGCTTCACCAGACATGGTTCGTTCATGGTCATACGGTGAAGTAAAGAAACCTGAGACTATTAACTACCGTACTTTCAAGCCTGAGCGCGATGGCTTATTCTGTGCCCGTATTTTCGGTCCAGTGAAAGATTATGAATGCTTATGTGGTAAATATAAGCGTCTTAAACACCGTGGTGTGATCTGTGAAAAGTGTGGCGTTGAAGTAACACTCACTAAAGTGCGTCGCGATCGTATGGGTCACATCGACCTTGCGAGCCCAGTTGCACATATATGGTTTTTAAAATCATTACCGTCACGTATCGGCTTAATGCTTGATATGACGCTTCGTGATATTGAACGTGTTCTTTACTTCGAATCATTCGTAGTAACTGAGCCTGGCATGACGACGCTTGAGCGTAGTCAGCTATTAGGTGAAGAAGAATACCTAGATGCACTAGAAGAGCACGGTGATGAGTTTGAAGCGAAGATGGGTGCTGAAGCAGTATTAGACTTGCTTCGTGAACTCGATCTTGCGCAATTAATTGCTGAAATGCGTGAAGAGTTACCAACAATTAACTCTGAAACTAAGCGTAAGAAGATCACTAAACGTCTTAAATTAATGGAATCGTTCCACCAATCAGGTAATAACCCTGAGTGGATGATCATGACAGTACTTCCAGTATTGCCACCTGATCTACGTCCATTAGTACCACTTGATGGTGGCCGTTTTGCGACTTCTGATCTAAATGACCTTTACCGTCGTGTTATTAACCGTAATAACCGTCTTAAACGTCTGCTAGATTTAGCTGCACCGGATATTATCGTACGCAACGAAAAACGTATGTTACAAGAAGCGGTTGATGCGCTACTTGATAACGGTCGTCGTGGTCGTGCAATTACAGGTTCTAACAAGCGTCCGCTTAAATCTCTTGCTGATATGATCAAGGGTAAGCAAGGTCGTTTCCGTCAGAACTTACTTGGTAAGCGTGTAGATTATTCAGGCCGTTCTGTAATCACAGTTGGTCCTACACTTAAGCTTCACCAATGTGGTCTTCCTAAGAAGATGGCACTTGAGCTATTCAAACCATTTATCTATGGCAAACTAGAGCGTCGCGGCATGGCTACGACAATCAAAGCTGCTAAGAAAATGGTAGAGCGTGAAGTTCCGGAAGTATGGGATGTATTAGACGAAGTAATTCGTGAACATCCAGTATTACTTAACCGTGCACCAACACTTCACCGTTTGGGTATCCAAGCGTTTGAACCTGTGCTTATCGAAGGTAAAGCAATCCATTTGCATCCATTAGTATGTGCGGCCTACAACGCCGACTTCGATGGTGACCAAATGGCGGTACACGTACCGCTAACGATTGAAGCGCAGCTTGAAGCTCGTGCATTGATGATGTCAACAAACAACATCCTATCTCCTGCGAATGGTGAGCCAATCATCGTTCCATCACAGGACGTTGTATTGGGTCTATATTATATGACCCGTGACCGCATCAACGCGAAAGGCGAAGGCGCGATCTTAAAAGATCCAAAAGAAGCAGAAAAAGCATACCGCAGCGGTAATGCAGACCTTCACGCTCGCGTGAAAGTACGTATTAGCGAATCAGTTAAAAACGAAAATGGTGTAGTAGAAGACACTGTAACTGTTATCGATACAACTGTTGGTCGTGCAATTTTGTCTCTTATTTTACCAAAAGGCATGCCGTTTTCGTCAATCAATCAGGCCCTAGGTAAGAAACAAATTTCTGGCTTATTAAACGAGTGTTACCGTCGTCTTGGTCTTAAAGATACAGTTATCTTTGCTGACCAAGTTATGTATACCGGTTTCCACTACGCAATGAAGTCAGGTGTTTCAATCGGTATCGATGACTTAGTTATCCCACCGATCAAAGCATCAATTATCGAAGCAGCTGAAGCTGAAGTAACTGAAATCAACCAACAATTCCAATCAGGTCTTGTAACGGCTGGTGAAAAGTACAATAAAGTTATCGATATCTGGTCACGTGTAAATGAAAACTTATCACGTGAAATGATGGCCAACTTGTCAAAAGACACGGTTATCAATGCCCAAGGTGAAGAAGAAGAGCAACCGTCATTTAACTCAGTGTTTATGATGGCCGACTCTGGTGCTCGTGGTAGTGCCGCTCAGATCCGTCAGCTAGCAGGTATGCGTGGTCTAATGGCACGTCCAGATGGTTCAATCATCGAGACGCCAATCACCGCTAACTTCCGTGAAGGTCTAAACGTACTTCAGTACTTCATCTCAACGCATGGTGCGCGTAAAGGTCTTGCCGATACAGCACTGAAAACAGCGAACTCGGGTTACCTAACGCGTCGTCTAGTAGACGTTGCACAAGATTTGGTAATCAACGAAGACGATTGTGGCACAGAAGATGGCTTAACAATGAAACCGCTTATTGAAGGTGGTGACGTTGTAGAAGCACTTCGCGAACGTGTACTTGGTCGTGTTGTTGCTGAAGATATTGTGATCCCTGGTACTAATACAGTACTAGTAGAGCGTAATATCATGCTTGACGAAAAACTGTGTGATCTTTTAGAAGAGCACTCAGTAGATGAGGTTCGCGTACGTTCAGTTATCACCTGTGATAACGACTTTGGTGTATGTGCTAAGTGTTACGGTCGTGACCTTGCACGTGGTCATATCATCAACGCGGGTGAATCAGTAGGTGTTATCGCGGCACAATCAATCGGTGAGCCGGGTACACAGCTTACGATGCGTACTTTCCATATCGGTGGTGCAGCATCAAGAGCATCTGCTGAAAACAATGTACAAGTTAAAACTAACGGTACATTGAAGCTTCATAACGCAAAATATGTATTAAACACTGACGGTAAGATTGTTATTACCTCTCGTTCTACTGAAATCACTATCATCGATAGCCATGGTCGTGAGAAAGAGCGTTATAAAGTACCTTACGGTGCGGTATTAACAGTACAAGACAATACGGAAGTTCAAGGTAACGACATCGTTGCTACTTGGGACCCGCATAGTCACCCAATCGTTCTTGAGCATAAGTCAAAAGTATCGTTCAGCGATATCGATGACTCAAACACTGAAGCACAGACTGATGAACTAACTGGTTTAACCCGTGTAGTTGTTAAAGATCTTGCTAAGATAAATGCGAAAGAGCCGAAGCTTATCATCGAAAGTGAAGAGCGCGGTCTGCAAGAAACTCGTCTTCCTTCATACACTACGATTGAAGTAACAGACGGTGTAACGGCAAACCCAGGTGACGTGTTAGCACGTATTCCGCAGGAAGGTTCGAAAACTCGTGATATCACGGGTGGTCTACCACGCGTAGCCGACTTATTTGAAGCGCGTAAACCGAAAGAGCCAGCTATCTTAGCTGAGATCACCGGTACGATTAGCTTCGGTAAAGAGACTAAAGGTAAGAAGCGTTTAGTTATTACGCCAGCTGAAGGCGATCATTACGAAGAAATGATCCCTAAGTGGCGTCAACTTAACGTGTTTGAGGGTGAGCAAGTGTCTAAAGGTGAAGTTATCGCCGATGGTCCTGAATCACCACATGACATCTTACGCCTACGTGGTGTGACTCATGTTGCTAACTATATCGTTAACGAAGTGCAAGAGGTTTACCGTTTGCAAGGCGTTAAGATCAATGACAAGCACATTGAAACAATTATCCGTCAAATGATCCGTAAGTGTACGATCCTTGACGGCGGCCATAGTGAATTCTTAGCCGGTGAGCAAATTGAAGTGGCACGCGTTAATATCGCAAACCGCGACTTAGAAGCTCAAGGCAAGTTACCTGCTAAATATGAAATCCAATTAATGGGTATCACTAAAGCATCACTAGCCACAGAATCTTTCATCTCGGCAGCCTCGTTCCAGGAGACAACTCGTGTCCTAACTGAAGCCGCTGTAAATGGTAAGAGCGATGAACTTCGCGGTCTGAAAGAAAACGTAATTGTGGGTCGTTTGATCCCAGCCGGTACCGGTTTTGCGTATCATCAAGAACGTATGGCTCGTCGTAAGCAGAGCAAAGTTGTAGTTGAAGAGCAAACAGTAAGTGCAGAAGAGGCAACTCAAGCGCTAACTGATGCTTTAAACGCAGATTTATCTGGAAATCAATAAATCTAACTTAATCAATAGATTAGGTTTTTGCAAGGCAGTTATCTACTGCCTTGCTAACGGTTTAGGTTGACAGCTCAATCTTTGCTCATTAAAATTCCGCCACCCATTTACCTGCACGTTTGGTACGAGCTTGTAAATAAAGGGCGGATTTTTTTATTTTTTTCAGTAGTAATTTTAATTTCAGGAGCTATTTAAATGGCAACTATTAACCAGCTAGTGCGTAAGCCACGTCGTAGCAAGGTTACGAAAAGTAACTCAGCTGCGCTTAAAGCGTGTCCGCAAAAGCGCGGTGTATGTACTCGCGTATATACAACTACACCTAAGAAACCAAACTCGGCGTTACGTAAAGTAGCTCGTGTACGTTTAACTAACGGTTTCGAAGTAACTTCATACATTGGTGGTGAAGGTCATAACCTTCAAGAGCATAGTGTAATCCTAATCCGTGGTGGTCGTGTTAAAGATTTACCAGGTGTGCGTTTTCACACTGTTCGTGGTGCACTTGACTGTGCAGGCGTTAGCGACCGTCGTCAAGCTCGTTCTAAATACGGTGCAAAACGCCCTAAAGGCTAATTGTATTCCGTTAGTAAGGCCAAGCACTAAATATTTTTAATTATTGTTTTGGGTGATTGACTCGAAAGAGCAAACCTGAATAAACCGGAGATACAAAATGCCTAGAAGACGCGTAATAGGTCAACGTAAAATTCTTCCAGATCCTAAGTTCGGATCGGAACTTCTTGCAAAATTCGTTAACATCGTAATGTTAGACGGCAAGAAATCTACTGCTGAAAAAATCGTTTACGGTGCGCTAGATGTGGCTGCTGAGAAATCAGGCAAATCGCACCTTGAAATCTTTGAAACTGCACTTGAAAACATCCGTCCACAGGTTGAGGTTAAATCTCGCCGTGTTGGTGGTTCAACGTATCAAGTACCAGTAGAAGTACGTCCAGTACGTCGCAACGCATTAGGTATGCGTTGGTTAGTAGACGCTGCACGTAAGCGTGGCGAGAAATCTATGGGCTTACGTTTAGCTCAAGAACTTGTTGACGCTTCTGACAACAAAGGCACTGCGGTTAAGAAACGTGAAGACGTTCACCGTATGGCTGAAGCGAATAAAGCATTCGCACATTACCGTTGGTAATCTGTCCTTAACCTTTAAGAGGATTTTATGGCACGTACAACTCCACTTGAGCGCTACCGCAATATCGGTATTGTTGCTCACGTAGATGCAGGCAAAACCACCACAACAGAACGTGTTCTGTTCTACACAGGTCTTTCTCATAAGATCGGTGAAGTACATGATGGCGCCGCAACTATGGACTGGATGGAGCAGGAACAAGAGCGTGGTATCACAATCACTTCTGCTGCAACAACGTGTTTCTGGAAAGGGATGGACGCGCAATTTGACGCTCATCGTATCAATATAATTGATACTCCAGGGCACGTGGATTTCACTATTGAAGTAGAACGTTCTTTACGTGTACTTGATGGTGCGGTAGTTGTGCTTTGTGCTTCATCTGGTGTACAGCCGCAAACTGAGACAGTTTGGCGTCAAGCGAACAAATACGAAGTTCCGAGAATGATCTTCGTAAATAAAATGGATCGCACGGGCGCTGACTTCTTAACGGTTGTTGGCCAGGTGAAATCTCGTCTTGGAGCAACGCCTGTTCCAATTCAGCTACCAGTAGGCGCTGAAGACGACTTTAAAGGTGTTATTGACCTCATAAAAATGAAAATGATTAACTGGAATGATGAAGACCAGGGAATGACTTTCACCTATGAGGCAATACCGGCAGAACTTCAAGATTTAGCTGAAGAATGGCGCTCGAACTTAGTTGAAAGCGCTGCTGAAGCATCTGAAGAACTAATGGATAAGTATTTGGAAGGTGAAGACCTGAGCGAAGCAGAAATTAAAAATGCTTTGCGTCAGCGTACATTGGCTAACGAAATCGTCCCAGTTACATGTGGTAGTGCATTTAAAAATAAAGGCGTTCAAGCTGTGCTTGATGGCGTTATTGAATATATGCCTGCACCAACACAAGTGAAACAAATTCAAGGTATCCTTGAAGATGGTACTGAGGAAGAACGTCCAGCTAATGACAACGCACCGTTTGCTGCACTTGCTTTTAAAATTGCAACAGACCCGTTCGTTGGTACTTTAACTTTCTTCCGTGTTTACTCTGGTACTGTTAAACAGGGTGACGCGGTATACAACCCAGTAAAATGTAAGCGTGAGCGTCTTGGCCGTATCGTTCAGATGCATTCAAACTCACGTGAAGAGATCAAAGAAGTCTACGCAGGTGATATTGCGGCGGCTATTGGTCTCAAAGACGTAACAACAGGAGAAACACTGTGTGATCCGAATTCTATTATTACGCTTGAGCGTATGGAATTCCCTGAACCAGTTATCTCTGTTGCGGTTGAGCCTCGCACAATCGCTGACCAAGATAAGATGGGTATCGCGCTAGGTAAACTAGCGGCAGAAGATCCGTCTTTTCGCGTACAAACTGACGAAGAATCAGGCCAGACTATTATTTCTGGTATGGGTGAACTTCACCTTGATATCATTGTCGACCGTATGAAACGTGAATTCAGTGTTGAATGTAACGTTGGTAAGCCGCAGGTTTCTTACCGTGAAGCTATTCGTTCAACTGTTAAAGTTGAAGGTAAATTCATACGTCAATCAGGTGGACGTGGTCAATATGGTCATGTCTGGCTTAAACTTGAACCGATGGATATTTCGGATGATGAAGCCCCAATTTACGAGTTCGTTAACGAAACCGTAGGTGGCTCCGTTCCAAAAGAATACATCCCTGCGGTAGACAAAGGCATCCAAGAGCAAATGTCTCAAGGTGTGCTGGCAGGCTACCCATTACTTGGTGTGAAAGCGACTTTATATGATGGTTCATTCCATGATGTAGATTCGAATGAAATGGCATTTAAAATAGCGGGTTCACTGGCAATGAAACAAGGCGCGCTACAAGCAGACCCTGTACTATTAGAGCCAATGATGAAGGTTGAAGTACTCACTCCTGAAGCAAACATGGGTGATGTAGTTGGTGACTTAAACCGTCGCCGCGGTATGATCGAAGGCATGGAAGATGCGCTAGGTGGACTTAAATTAATTAACGCCCAGGTTCCGCTTTCTGAAATGTTTGGTTATGCTACTGATCTACGATCTGCAACACAAGGCCGTGCCTCATACTCTATGGAGTTTTTGAAGTACGCTGAAGCCTCGAAACATGTTGCGGACACAATAATTACAGCTCGCGCTGTTAAGTAATTTTTAGCTCGGTTTGGTCCACAGTGGACTGAACCTTTAATTTCTTTATAGGAATTTTTTAAGATGGCAAAAGCAAAGTTTGAACGCGTAAAACCGCATGTAAACGTAGGTACAATCGGCCACGTTGACCACGGTAAAACTACCCTAACTGCAGCAATCACTAACGTACTTGCAAAAGTATACGGCGGTGTTGCTAAAGATTTCGCATCAATCGATAACGCTCC
>NZ_JACJFL010000023.1:0-65476 GCF_014164575.1 Pseudoalteromonas sp. SG41-1 | reverse complement strand
GCCTTGACATAAAATCTGAATTGAGTAGATTTTTGGCTTACCAAGCGCTCTGGTCGCTTAAAACTTACAGCTTATGACTTATAGCTCTAATTATAACTTATAGCTTTAAATCAGTTCATCAAACAAATCAAATAACTTATCTAGCTCTTCGATGGTGTTGTAGTGCATACAACCAATGCGTACAACGCCGCCAGTATCCAATACACCCAATTGCTTGCATAATCCCTGAGCGTAGAAGTTACCATCCCACACACATACATGTTGCTTACCTAAAAACTCAGACACCTGACGTGGCTCAAGCCCTACAAAGGTTAAAGCAAAAGTTGGGGTACGTTCAGCTAAACGATCTAAATCATCAATACCAAATAGTTTGATCTTAGGATAGTTAACTAGTCGAGTAAGGAAGTACTCACTTAACGCCATTTCATGCTGTTTAGTTTTTGCAAAAGCAGAAGCTAATTTATCGCGGCGTGAATAGCTACCATCAAGCTCACTAATATCTGCAATGTAGTCAACAGCAGCAATTAAACCTGCGAGTGCTTCAAAGCTTTGCGTGCCGGTTTCCCAGCGCCCAGGAATAACATCTTTGGCAGGCTCGACTTTGTATGGTCGAAACTCTTCAAGGTGCTCACGCTTACCGTACACCATACCTAAATGTGGGCCGAAAAACTTATACGCAGAGCAGGCCAAAAAATCACAATCAAGTGCTTGAACATCAATCAGCTCATGTGGCGCATAATGCACAGCATCCACATACACCAAAGCACCTACCCTATGAGCCATTTCAACAATACGTTTAATGTCGTTTATAGAGCCGGTAGTGTTTGATGCATAAGTAACGGCTACTAATTTGGTTTTAGTACTCAGTAAGCTTGTAAAATGCGCTAAATCTAAGCTGCAATCAGCTTCGTTAATCAATACAGTATTAACCTTTGCGCCTTTATCTTCTGCAGCCTGCTGCCAAGAAGATACATTTGAGAAGTGATCTGCATTGGTCACGATAATCTCATCACCCGCTTGCCAATCACGAGAAATCGCACGGCTAAAGCTAAAAGTAAGGCTAGTCATATTCGCACCGAATACAATTTGATCGCGCGATGGGGAATTAAGTAAATCAGCAGCCGCTTGGCGCGCATCAGCCATTAACTCAACGGTTTTTTCACTCGAAAAAAATGCACCGCCTAAATTCGAGTTGTAATAACCTAAATAAGCCGACATTGCACTCAAAACAGGCTGTGGTACTTGTGAGCCACCCGGGCCATCTAAAAATATTGGTGACTTACCAGCTACTTGCTGCATTAGGGCCGGAAATTGGCGGCGTAATTGTGTTAAGTTCATTGCTATTCCTTAAGCTGTCAGTACGAAGCAGTCAAGATAACCCGCTTTTGTGTCATCAATTTTATTCATCGGTGTTGCGTTATGCCAAACTTCACGGTCATTAATTAATGCAAACATACCGTCTTTAATTTCCATTTTAAAACAAGGCTCAGCTTGCTTATTTTCATACACCAACAACTCACCACCTTCTAAGTTTTCGTGAGATACACCACAAATACAAACGTGATCAAAGCCATCTTGATGAATACCTTCTGGCGCAGGCGGCGTATCACTTTCAATAGCAAGCATACGAAATTGATGAATTTCAATATCACGCTCTTCGCTTATACCGGTAATGGCACGAAACTCATTGACGATACTTTTCATCCCTTCGCTTGCCAATAAACTCGGCTCTAAATTTTCGTAAGTGCGCTCAACATTACCTTGGAAAGTATTGATTGAATCATCTTGTACAAATGCTTTTGTGGCTTGTAAAACAAGTTCATCATTTTGCACTTTAATTACTGAATAGCGGCGTTTACGAAACGCACCGTCGGCATACGGGTTAGCCGGAAGATTAGCAAACGATGGCTTAACAGCCTCAATATGAGCTTGGTTTACAAAGCGAAGTTGTAATAGGTTCTGGTTGTTTAATGCTGTCATAAAAATCTCGCCTAAAAATAAGAGGATTAACTCATAAATAATGAAGGGATTTTAATGCAAATAGAGGGGATTTTTTGCGTCTTTACTTGATTAAAGTAAGGTTAAAGTAGAATTTTAAGTTCTAAAATATCATCATAATGAAATTTTAATCTAACAACAAAATGACCAATGGAATTTCTATTTATAAACATCAATAACAAAAACACTTAAAGAGTCCAACTAACCTCATATTTATTTTTCAATCTTCAACTACAAGTTCAACTTAGTCGCAGGCTGGTAAGGTAGGTTGTAGCGCCACATTCTTAATGTTCAACTAAATACGAATAATATTTCAGCATCCCTAATAAAAAAGCCTGCTAAGCAGGCTGTCATATACAAACGAGTTAAAATTAAACAGCTTGTTGAATAATCACGTTGTCTGCTTTTTTAGTGTAAGCAGGCATGCGATGGAAGTTCAAGTAACGGTATGTATCTGATGCTGTTGCATTGATCTTCGCAGCATATTCTTGATACTCAGCAGATGTTGGTAATCTACCTAAAATTGCAGCGATTGCAGCAAGTTCAGATGAAGCTAAAAATACGTTTGCACCATTACCTAAACGGTTCGGGAAGTTACGTGTAGAGGTAGACACAACTGTTGCTTGATCTGCAACACGTGCTTGGTTACCCATACATAGTGAACAACCTGGAGTTTCGATACGTGCGCCAACACGACCAAAAATACCGTAATAACCTTCTTCTGTAAGTTGGTCTTTATCCATCTTAGTTGGTGGAGCAACCCAAAGCTGAGTCGGTAATTGACCTTTAAAGCCATCAAGCAACTTACCAGCAGCACGGAAGTGACCAATATTAGTCATACAAGAGCCGATGAATACTTCATCAATTTTCTCGCCTGCAACATCAGAAAGAAGACGCGCATCATCTGGATCATTTGGTGCACAAAGAACTGGCTCTTTAATTTCAGCTAAATCGATATCAACTATATGAGCGTACTCAGCGTCTTTATCAGCTTCCATAAGTTCTGGGTTAGCTAACCACTCTTGCATTGCCGTAACACGACGTTCAATCGTACGTACATCACCGTAACCTTCAGAGATCATCCACTTCAGCATAACAATGTTTGATTCTAGATATTCAGAAATAGATTCTTTAGATAACTTAACAGTACAACCTGCCGCCGAACGCTCTGCAGATGCATCAGATAATTCAAATGCTTGCTCAACAGTTAGGTGCTCAACGCCTTCAATTTCTAGTACTCGACCAGAGAATTCGTTAATTTTTCCTTTTTTCTCAACGGTTAATAAGCCTTGCTTAATACCGTAGTAAGGGATTGCATGTACTAGGTCACGTAATGTGATACCAGGCTGCATTTCGCCTTTAAAACGGACTAAAATTGATTCAGGCATATCAAGTGGCATTACACCAGTTGCTGCTGCGAATGCTACTGCACCCGACCCCGCTGGGAATGAAATGCCTAATGGGAAACGTGTATGTGAATCACCACCAGTACCGACGGTATCTGGTAATAACATACGGTTTAACCATGAGTGGATAATACCGTCACCTGGGCGAAGTGAAACACCGCCACGGTTCATGATGAAATCAGGAAGCGTATGGTGAGTATTTACATCAATAGGTTTAGGGTAAGCTGATGTATGACAGAAAGACTGCATTGTTAAATCTGCAGAGAAACCTAAACACGCTAAATCTTTAAGTTCATCACGCGTCATAGGACCGGTTGTATCTTGCGAACCAACAGTAGTCATTTTAGGCTCACAGTATTGACCAGGGCGAATACCTGCAACGTTACATGCTTTACCAACCATTTTTTGCGCTAGTGTGAAGCCTTTATCAGAAACTTCTGTTGCTGTTGGTACTTTAAATACATCAGTTGCACCCAAGCCAAGAGATGTACGCGCTTTGTCAGTTAAACCACGACCAATGATTAGTGGGATACGACCACCAGCACGAACTTCATCTAAAATTACCTCAGATTTAAGTTCAAAAGTAGAAATAATTTCATCAGTACCGTGACGCTTAACAACACCTTCGTAAGGGAAGATATCGATTTGCTCACCCATGTTAAGTTCATCAACATTTAATTCGATTGGTAATGCGCCTGAATCTTCCATTGTGTTGAAGAAGATTGGCGCAATTTTATTACCTAAACATACACCGCCAACACGCTTGTTTGGTACAAACGGGATATCATCGCCCATAAACCAAAGTACAGAGTTAGTTGCTGACTTACGAGAAGAGCCAGTACCAACAACATCACCTACGTAGGCAAGTGGTAAGCCTTTCGTTTTTAATTCTTCAAGTTGTGTAATTGGGCCAACTTCACCAGCTTTATCAGGTGTAATACCGTCACGCTCAATTTTTAGCATTGCTAAAGCATGCAATGGAATATCAGGACGTGACCATGCGTCTGGCGCTGGTGATAAATCATCAGTATTTGTTTCGCCAGTTACTTTGAATACCGTAACTGAGATTTTTTCAGCAACCGCAGGTTTATTGGTAAACCATTCTGCAGCAGCCCAAGATTCAATAATTTGCTTAGCGTATTCATTACCCGCTTTTGCTTTTTCTTCAACGTCATAAAATGCATCAAACATTAATAACGTATTTGCAAGACCTTTAACAACGATTGGCGCAAGCGATTCTTCGTCAAGTAGCTCAATCATGGGGGCGATGTTGTAACCGCCAAGCATTGTGCCTAATAGCTCAGCTGCTTTTTCTTTTGAAATTAGTGGTGAAGTTGCCTCACCTTTAGCAACTGCGGCTAAAAAACCAGCTTTAATGTAAGCTGCGTCATCCACACCTGGCGGCACGCGATTTACTAATAAGTCTAAAATAAACTCTTCTTCACCTGCAGGTGGTGTTTTAACTAGCTCGATAAGATCAGCCGTTTGCTGAGCATCCAATGGCGCTGGTACGATACCTAACGCGGCACGTTCTTCTACGTGTTTACGATAATCTTCTAGCACAATATTGCCCTCTTGGTGACGTGAAAGTATTCAGTAATACGCGTTCTCGCGAAAAATTACTCAATACTTATAGTATTCTGACGATTAATTATAAAGCTTTTAAATATAGATGAAAGTCCATGCAATCAAGCAAAATTTTATACTCACTATAAATACTATGAATAGTCAAAAAGGAAAACACCATTCACATGAATGTTAATTAACTGCGAATCATTACTATTTTATTAGGCATAAAAAAACCCAGCATATTGCCGGGTTTTTAATAAATCAAATGCTATTAACGCTCAACTTTCACGCGTTCAATTGACTTAATGTGTGCTTCTACACGACGGTTTTCCGCGTGTGCAGCAGGTGTGTTGTCTGTATTTTTAAGACGCTCTTCGCCTAGACCAACAGTAGTAATACGATCTGCAGCAATGCCATCAGCAATTAGCTTAGCAGCAACTGCATCAGCACGCTTTTTAGATAACCACTTGTTGTAATCTGCTTTACCAACAGCAGAAGAATGACCTTCAAGTAATACTGTTGTATCTGTGTGCTCTTTTAAGAAGCCTGCAACTTTTTCAATACCGCTGTCATATTTGCCAGCAACAACCGACGCATTGTTAGGGAATGTTACTAACAAGCTCTTAGTTACTTCACGGTCTTCATATAGAGTACAACCTGTTCCATCAACAGCATCTGTCATTGGTGTGTTTGCACATTGGTCATCTGCATCAGGGATGTTATCACCATCGCTATCAACAGGAGCAACCGCTACAGGTACTACTGTAGCTGGAGCTGGAGCAGCTTTAACTGGCTCAGCTGCTGAACTTTGCTTACCAAATAAATAGCTAAGGCCAAGTTTAGCACCTACATCTGTGTAACCACGGTCAAGGCCTTGGTAAATAGATGTTTCAGCATTAAATGCGAAATTATCAGTGAAATAATGTTGGTAACCAGCACCCACATTAGCAAAAGTTAGGTTTTCTGTAATATCGATTTGTTTAAGACCGAAAATACCATAGAAAGGGCCGCCGTTGATGTGATAAAGACCATCAATACCTAAACGATCGCCGTCCATGCTTGTTGCGTTCATAGCAGGATTTACATTTGAAATGTCAAAATCCATATCAGCATATTCTAAGCGCGCGCTCCAGTAATCGTTAAAACGATAACCAATTTCCGCACCCCAACCAGTTGAATCATCAACGTTAGTACCTGCGCTACCACGGACATTTTCCCATGAAGCATCGTAATAATCGCCAAAAGCACCGATAAAGAAACCTTCTTTTTCAGCCGCGAAGCTTGAAGCGCTAGTTGCAGCTAGTGCTAAAGCAATAGTAAGTGATTTTAATTTCATTGTTTCCTTCCCATTTTCACAATTAAAATTGTAGCTAAGAAACCCTAGCTCAATAAGTTTGATTACAGAGTACCGTATCTTTAGTTAATCATTACTTAACAAAAACGTTTAAATGCATATATTTTGCAATTTAAATATTTATTAGAATAAAGCGCTCTACATTATAGTTCAGATAAAAGACTTTACCTAACTTACACATACATCGATTGTCAGCATTGTAATTGCTATCACTACTATTTCAGAAACAACGTTTCCAATATATTTGGCTTTAAAAATTTAAATGCTGAAGTTAATGGATGCATTATATTGGTTAATTTTAAATCAACAAGTAGCTAAGCATATTTATTTCTTATAATTATTAATAAATAACAGCTTTTAACTAAAGATCTGGATGAATAAGTAGCATCAATTCGTTCGTATCCGTTCAATTTACGAACAGCGACAAATAACAATAATTGATGCTGTTATTATGTACCACAAAATGTTTGGTAATTAGTGTCCATATCGACAGGCGGTGAGTACCAAAATGCAGGGCTTGCCAACAATTGGTAAGGCGACCTCAAGGCCGTTAAATATTCATCTAACATGCTGCTTTCACCAGTACTTTCATACTGCTGTATTATGCTTTCAACGATATGATTACGCGGGATCAAGCGTGGGTTGGCTTGGCGCATCAGCTGATAGCTTTGCGTATTTGTTCTGGCTAACCACTTAATAGACCAACCAGCCAAGTCACTCGGAATAGCAGTCTGACCTTGCAGTGATTCTGTTAAGGAGTCAAAAGTATTGGTGTAATCAAGCTGATGAGTTTTCAGTAAAGTTAATAACTCGGATACTAATTCAGCATCACCATCTTGATGACCATCAAAGCCCAACTTTTTCGCCCACATCTGTGTAAAAGCTTGCTGAAACTGCTCAGCAAAACCATTTATTAATGGGCTTAGTAGCTCAACAGCCTGCTCTTCGTCATCGCTAATTAAAGGAATTAAACTTTCAGCTAAACGTGCACAATTCCAATTAGCAATATTAGGTTGATTGCCAAAAGCATAGCGGCCTTGGCGATCAATAGAACTAAATACAGTATCAAAATCAAACTGATTCATCATTGCACAAGGGCCATAATCGATGGTCTCACCACTGACGAGCGTATTATCAGTATTCATTACTCCATGAATAAAACCAACGCGCATCCAGCTAACAATCAGGCTAACTTGCTTTTCAATCACCGCACTTAAAAATGCCAAATAACGCGCAGAGCCCGTAGAATTTATCTCAGGATAATGACGCTCAATAGCTAAATCAGCTAAATTTTTTAAACCAGCAACATCACCTTGCGCAGCTAAATACTGAAACGAACCGACACGTATATGACTACTAGCAACGCGGGTAACAATGGCTCCTTGTTGTGGTGGTTGACGGTAAACTGTTTCACCACTGGCAACAACTGCCAAACAACGTGTCGTCGGTATGCCAAGCCCGTGCATTGCCTCACTCATTATATATTCACGTACCGCAGGACCGATTGCGCAACGGCCATCACCTCCACGTGAAAATGGCGTAGCACCAGAACCTTTGAGTTGAATGTCCCAAAGCTGTTGCTGCTGATCAGTGACAGCCCCTAATAAATGTGCTCGCCCATCACCTAAACGCGGTGAAAAATGTCCAAATTGATGCCCTGAGTAACCTAATGCCACAGCAGCAACATCGCTGTTATTAAGATTACCAGAAAAAATTACCGCACGTTCTGATGTGGCAACCTCAATATTAATCTGCCTAGCTAACGTATCGTTCCACAGCAGTAAGTTTGGAGCAATAACAGCACTTGGCTGATCAGCCACAGCAAAATCATCAGCAATCTGGGTGTAACGAGCAACTAATTTCATAGTATTCCTTAGGCTTGGGTTGTTTGTATGCCAACGCGATTATCGCCCACGCTGTATGCAACTAACAAACTGAGCTCTTGAAGGCTTAATCCGCTTTGTTGCTGCAATTCATTAAAAAAATGTTGAGCGCTGGTAAGTGACTTTTTAGTTTGTAAACCGCCATCAATTATCTTATGAGCACGGAGATAACTTTCTACATCACGCGAGAATAAAAAAGTGTCTTTCCCTAAGGTTCGCAATGCATAAGGGCCGGTGTTACCACCTAAACGCGCCCCATGCTTTTTTAAATACCCCCACAAACCAATAATATCGTCGCTCGGCCAATCTGCAATAAACTGACTAAAACTGCCATGTTCACTTGCCACTTCATGGATCATATACGCATTTTCTGGGATCGTTTGCACTTTTTTAAAGTTACGAACGATTCGCTCATCGGTGGCTTTTTGCTCAAGCATATCTGGCGGCATCATTAATAATTTAGCCACACTAAAATCCCAAAATACTTCCCGAAAACCTGGCCATTTATTGTTGATCACTGACCAATAAAAACCACTTTGAAAAATTTTGCGGGTAAACTCTTCAAGCCATGCATCATCAGGTAAAGCAGTTAATTGCTTTGCATTTTGAGGGGCAACAAGTAAGTGCTGTAACATTACTTCGCTACCTTTTCGCTGTGCCGCTCGTTGATATATATCTTGAAATTTTTCCATTACTCACTACCACTGCTTGTTATTACGCTTACTGTAACGCTATTTACGTTGTAAAAAAATGTCAGGAGCACATTGCAGCTAAAAATAAACTTAAAAATATCCAGCCTTGACACCTAGACGGCTAAAATGCTTTAATCTTCCGTATTACCCCTATTAAAGGTGTGAGTTTTAAACGATAAAACTTGCACCATGGGCTAGAAGAGGTGCGTTATTCAGGTAACGTATGTGAGGAGCACACACTCCAGTGATCATACGTGAGGGGAATTAACGCCGAGAAGTAACACTTTTTGTGAAGTTTTACTTCGGGCGACTGGGTTGAATCCCAGCGACTGTCACCAATAGCAGCTTGGCTGTTAAAATATTTGGTGGAGAGCTTCTGGTCTTAGCGTAATAAGGCCATAGCGCCCTATTATATTAAGCCCATTCGCTCTTCGAATTATTAGTTCGAACGACGTTAATGTGGCTCCAATCATAAAAGCTTATTAACTCCTCGAATCACTTATAAGTTCGTGAGAGATGATCAATAACTTCAATTTAAATGACTACCCTTTGTGGACGGCACTCGTCACGCCATTTACTGACGCTGGTGAAGTCGACTATGCCACTCTTGATCAGTTAGTTGCACAGCAGCAAGTGGCTAACAATGGTATTTTATTACTTGGTAGCACTGGCGAAGGCCTCGCACTAACACTCAAAGAGCAACAAGCGATTGTTGAACACGTGTGCCAATTAACGCCAACAGTACCACTGATGGTTGCAGTAGGCGGTATAAACCTAAAGCAACAAATTGCCTGGGTTGAATACTGTAATCAGTTACCCATTCATAGCTATTTACTGGGCACTCCCCTATACGCTAAGCCCGGCGTAGTAGGCCAAACACATTGGTTTGAAAGCTTACTTAATACCAGTAAACATCCTTGCATGCTTTATAACGTACCAGGGCGCAGTGCTGTTGATATTCCATCGGCCGTAATTAGCAACTTAAAAGACCATAAAAACTTGTGGGCACTCAAAGAAGCCAGTGGCGACATTGCTAAATTTGAAGGTTTTAGAAAAGTCGCACCTAATTTAGCTATTTTTAGCGGTGACGATGCACTGATGCCTTACTTTGCCCAGGCTGGCGCAAAAGGTTTAGTCTCTGTGGCTGCTAATGCATGGCCTGTGCAAACCCATGAGTTTGTAAAACGAAGTCTCAGCGGTCAACACCCCAATTTATTTGCCGACTGGTCACAAGCCATTCAAAGCTTGTTTGCTGTCGCAAACCCTATCCCCGTCAAAGTATTGATGCATTTACAAGGGCGAATTAACAGCCCGTACTTACGTCCACCTTTGACGCATCTTGAGTTAACGCAAACTGATTGTATTAACAACGCAAACAACACCATTTTATCTTGGCATTAAATACAGGTTTTTATAATGAGCTGGTTAGAACTACTAAATAATTTAGAATCGGGCGCAGTGCGCGCAGCAACACAAGACGACAACGGCCAATGGCATGCTAACGTTCTGGTAAAACAAGGTATTTTAGAAGCGTTTAAAAATGGCACTAATACCGAATTTCCAGGTGGCTTTGTTGATAAACACAATTTAGCACCACAAGGTTTTGCAGCCGATGCTGGAGTGCGTATGGTACCTGGTGGCTCAAGCGTTCGCCGTGGCGCACACGTTGCTAAGGGCACGATTATTATGCCACCAGCATATGTAAACATTGGTGCGTTTATCGATGAAGGCACTATGGTTGATAGCCACGCGTTAGTGGGGTCGTGTGCGCAAGTAGGTAAAAATGTACATTTAAGCGCTGCAGTACAACTAGGCGGTGTACTTGAACCTATTGGTGCAAGCCCGGTGGTGGTAGAAGACGATGCATTCATCGGTGCAGGTTGCGTGATTGTTGAAGGCGTAGTAGTGAAAAAAGGCGCGGTGCTCGCACCAGGTGTACGCTTATCAGCAACTATTCCAGTTTATGACTGTGTTAATGAGCGCCAGCTGGCTAAAGGCGAGCCTATTCCTGAATACGCGATTGTTATTCCAGGCTCTCGTCCAGCTTCTAATACTTGGGCCCGCGAGCAAGGATTAAGTATGTCGTGTGCATTAATTGTAAAATACCGTGATGAACAAAGTGATGCATCATTGCTGCTTGAAGAGGTTTTACGTTAATGAGCTTTTTGAGCACGCCAGTTAAAACCGCCATTGATGAGCTATCAACTACGCTTGATACACCATTTTTTATTTACGACCTTGATACATTAAACGCACACTTAACGCGATTAGTGGCGCAAACTGAGGTAAAACTGTGGTATGCCGTAAAAGCTAATCCATTATCTAAAGTCATTCAAAGCTTAGATAACGTGGGTTTTAACTTTGATGTAGCAAGTAAAGGCGAACTTGAGCAAGTTCTGGCACAAGGTATTAACAGCGAGCGCGTGCTCAATACAGGGCCTGCCAAAAGCCCAAAACAAATTAAACACTTTATTGCGCGCGGCGTACGTACCTTTGTTGCCGAAAGCCTTAATCAAGTACGCTGGCTTAACGAGCAAGCAAGCTTACAAAACTGTCAGTTACAGGTATTACTGCGAGTGCAATTACGCTGGCCTGAAGGGGAAAAAAACCCACTTGGTGGCGATAGCCTTACTCCATTTGGTTTAGGTTGCGATGAATGGCAAGCGCTAAATACTAGCGACTACCCAGCGCTTAGCTTTGATGGCCTGCATATTTTTCAATGGGGCAACATGCTCAGCAGCGACAAGCTAGCTGAACTTTGGTCACAAATGATTGCACCGCTAACAAAGCTTGCCAACGACTTAGGTATTCACTTAAAAGTACTCGACTTAGGCGGTGGTTTAGGTATTCCTTACACTCTTGATGCACCAACCTTAAGTTGGGATGCGCTCATTGATGCATTAGCTAACATTAAACATGCCGCAGGCGTACAAGAACTCTGGATGGAGCTTGGCCGTTATGCTGTGGGCGAATGCGGTCATTACGCAACGCCTGTCGTTGAGCGAAAACTTAACTATGCCCAACAACAAGTAATCTTAAGCGGCGGTATTAATCATTTATTGCGCCCTGCAGTCACCAGCCAAGATTTCCCAGCACGATTATTACGAGACTCAACTGCTGCATACCAAACTATGAGCTTATATGGGCCATTATGTACAGCACTTGATTGCTTAGGTGAACACCAATTACCTAGTGATTTAAATGAGCAAGACTGGCTGGTCTTTAGCCAATGTGGCGCGTACGGCTTTACCGAAAGTATGCCGTATTTTTTATGTCATGAGCTAGCAGCTGAATACACATTACAAAATGGCGAGCTTAACTGTATTCGCACAGCTGAAGATGCCAGCTACTACTTAAGGTAATTGAGATGAGTACGACTAAAGCTATAAGCCAAGAAAACATAGTAGTTGGTGAAGTTGCCAACGGCCTACCGCTCACAATTCCTGTCTATCGTTTAAAAGGCGATGGCACTGGGCCAAGTGTGTATGTACAAGCTAATATGCACGGTGCAGAAGTACAAGGCAATGCGGTTATTTACCAATTACTTGAGCAGCTTAAGCATCTTGAACTCAAAGGCGATATCACCCTGGTGCCTTACGCGAACCCAATTGGTTGCAATCAAAAATCGGGCGAATTCACCCTTGGTCGTTTTGATCCAATCACCGGCACCAACTGGAACCGCATGTATCACTACAATAGTAAGCTCGCGAGCCAATTTGCTGAGCAATATAGTGATGCCGATGAGCAAACCTTAAAAAGTGCGTTTAAAGCCGCACTGATTGATGAAGTAGAGCAACAACTAAGCGGTCCAGCTTATCGCCTAACTACAGGCAAACGCATTGCACTTAACTTGCAAAAATTGGCACACCAAGCTGATATCATGCTCGACTTACACACAGGCCCCATTTCGAGTCAGCATTTATATTGCCCAGATTATGCCAAGGCCAGTGCCAACTACTTTAATATTCCTCATGTATTAATCATTCCTAATGATTTTGCAGGAGCAATGGATGAAGCAAGTTTTTGCCCATGGTGGCAATTAACCGAGGCATTAGCTCAACAAGGGCGTGACTTTGCTGTTCAAGTTGAAGCGTTTACGGTTGAACTCGGCAGCCAAGAAAAAATCGATTTAACTGCGGCCCTTGATGATGCTAATAGTATTTTAAGTTACCTAAATCATAAGCAGGTATTCGTTGATGCCCCCTATCAGCCAAAAGTAATGAAGCGCTACGGCTGTGATTTAAATGATTACCTTGCTTACTATGCACCTATGGGCGGCATGGTTGAGTATATCGCGCCACTTGGCGGCCATATTAAAGCCGGCGAGCCCATAGCTAAAGTATTGCGAATGGAGCGCTACCTAGCAGAGCAACCATTACAAACCCTAACACTTGATTGTGACGCCATCGCGATTTTGCATTTTGCTTCAGCAAGCGTAAACCAAGGCACCGAACTATATAAATTCTTTACTAACGTATTTGAGCTTTAATTTTTATATCAAGCTCAACCCTTCTCATTGCGTGAGAGCACGACTATCCAATTGGAAAAAGTGCATTGAACAAGCGGCTTCGGCCGCTTTTTCTTTGTATTTATGATCGAAAAGCGCCACAATCACGTAAGTTCAGTAACAATTCACTGATATTCAGTTACAGTAAATGCTGGATAAATGTATGGGATAGGTATCTTAGTCGTTTTATGATACTGAAATTAGCCTATTCTCATTTACGAAAAACACAATAGCTACTCTCTATTTGATTTTATCAAAGGAATAATAATGACTTGGCACTATGGGATCCTATTTACTGCACTATTATCAAGCACTGTATTCGCACAATCAGAATCAACAGCAAAAACCAACGAGCAAGATGATGATGTCGAGCTAGTAAAGCAATGTATTTTAAATGAGGCAATTGGCGGGGCTGGCGAGATGACGCTAGCACAACTGCGTAAAAAATGCTCATCACTTGATGAAAGCAAACAACTTACCGCACTCGATAAGCGCCAAGCACGCGAAGAAGTAAGTAAAGAAAACCGTAATGTTATTACCCCACACAAACGTAACTACATTTTACCTGTTTCTTATGTATCCCACCCAAACAATAGCTCGTTTGAAGCGTATGACGAACTAACCGGTGAAAAACAAGATGAACCACTCGATAACTTAGAAGCAAAATATCAGCTTTCAATTAAGGTACCTATTTTCGATGATTTTTCTGATGAAGACCAGGCTATATTTTTTGCCTTTACATTACAGTCATATTGGCAGCTTTATAACAAAGAAAGCTCCTCACCATTTCGTGAGACCAACTATGAGCCAGAAATTTTTTGGGTTAATTATTTAGATAAGAAGCACGTTCCATGGGGCGACGAAATGGCAGTAGTCCTTGGTATTTCGCATCAATCTAACGGTAATAGTCAGCCTCAGTCGCGCTCATGGAACCGTATTTATGCAAACTTTCTGTGGGAAAACGATGGCTATGTGTTTAGCTTTAAACCTTGGTACCGTATTTCAGAAAGCGAGAAGGAAACGCCATTAGATCCAAGAGGTGATGATAACCCTGATATTTACAAATACATGGGTTACTTTGAATTTAGCGGTGCATATCGACTTAATGATCATGAATTTAGTTTTATGACACGTAACAACTTAAATTCAGACAATCGTGGCGCAATTCAACTTGATTGGTCATTCCCGTTATGGGGCCGAGTTCGCGGTTACGCCCAATACTTCAACGGCTACGGTGAAAGTTTAATTGATTATAACGCTGACATAGAACGTATTGGCGTGGGTATATTATTAACTGATTTACTATAAAAAAAGGCCAAGCAATTGCTTGGCCTTATCTTTTGTTTGCTCTGAATTCTAACTACTTAATAATTCTAAATGTACCTTCAAACTCAGCAACCAGTAACTCACCATCGTAGATTTCCACTGGCACTACATAGCTCGCTTTACCTTCTGACTCTAACTCGGCTAATTTACCCTTACAGCCGCTTAAATCAACGCTGCCACGAGGGTCGTTATTAAGCGGTTTTAAATATTTAATATTAGCATCAGCTAACACAATATTACCTTCAAGCCCGGCTTCTTTGAGTGCTAAATAAGTCGCGCCCCAGCCGGTTAACGTCGCTAAACTATAAATAGAGCCAGCAAACATAGTGTTATGCAAGTTTAAGTTCGCATTTAAATCTGCACTGGTGGTAAATTGCCAATCAGTGTAACTTTCAACTTTAATGCCCATAGCATCGCTGATCGGAATAGATTCGCGCCAGGTATTTTGCAGAACTTGGGTCCAATTGGGATGGCGGAACCAGCCTGGCTCAGACGGTTTTTGTTTCACCATTTTCCAGTGTTGTACATCATCGTAAGCTAAGTGAGCCTTTTCTTTTAATTCATAACCATGACGTTTGTAAAATTCTAATGCTCGTTCACGAGCGAATAAAACTAACTCATCGGCGTCTTGAGTCCAGGCTATTTTCTCGAGCTCATGCAATAAACGGCTACCAATGTGTTGATTACGGTTACCTTGTGCAACGGCCATATAACGGACTTGCGCTTGTTGTTGATTATTAAAATGCAGTCGTGCAACACCTAACACTGCCCCCTCTTTATTTTTAATAAAGCGATGCTCAGCATCTTGCTCTAAATCATCCTGCTCAGAACCACGCGGTTCATTCCAAGGCGCGCGCAATACTTGCCAACGTAATTGATAATACGCTTGCCAATCTTCGCTACTTTGTGGTGTTGTCACCTGAAACATAATCACTCCTGTTGCTACCAAGGCCGCAAACGCTTGCTAATTCAAGATGCGTTTATCTAACTAAAAATGCGGTCAGTTATTATTTGCAAACTACCATACTCCATCTGGTAAAAACTTGGAATACGACTTTGGTGAGCAACGCAAAATAACTGCTTTACCTGTAAAACTTGATAGACATATTGGCACTTTAGATTGACTCGTCTATGCTGATGTAACTATGGAACATTTTTTTGAAGACAACGGGGCAGTAAAACACAGCTTTATCGAAGATTGTCACCGTATCGGGCAACTACTCTATTGGCACAAATATGGCGCCGATTGCATTCAGGTACGCCAACATAAGCAGTTACGTTGGTTATTGATCAACGAAACACTACAGTCAGTGGTCGAGAAAAGCAGCCCAAGCCATTTGCTGTTTCCGCATTTACAATATTTAGCGCAATTATGGCAACCACTCCCGGCACCAAACGCCGTACTTGAACTGGGCTTAGGTGGCGGCGCTATCCGCAATTACTTACAACACACCTACCCTGATAGTCAGCTACTCTCTGTAGAGAAAAATCCGAATATCATTCATTGCTATAAGCGTTTTTTTGGTGGTGAGCATGCATCGAATTTACGCTGTTTTGATGCTGAAGCTGTATTAGAGCATGGCCCACAATACGATTGGATCATTCTTGACCTATTTAGCCAATTAGATGCGCCGTTATTTTTATACAAACACCGCTTTTATGAAAAACTGCGCTGTGCTTTAACTAAAAATGGCTATTTATTTATTAATTTTTTATCGGGTCATGAATCACAATTAAAGCAGTTAGAACATTTGCTGATCACCACTTTTGGTAAAATACCTAGCATCGAAAAAATTCCAGGTTATGCCAACAACATCGTGGTGATCAGAAAATAACTGCTAGCCTTAACTACACTGTTAAATTAAATGTCACTGGCCCATCATTACATAAACTGACTTGCATATCCGCAGCAAATTGCCCTGTAGCTACGCTTAACCCCATAACTCTAGCTTGGCTAACAAAGTATTCGTATAGCTCATTAGCTTGTGCAGGTGTGGCTGCTGATGAAAAACTTGGCCGCATGCCTTTTTTAGTATCTGCCGCCAGAGTAAATTGCGATACCACCAATAACTCACCTTGAATATCTTGCAGGCTTAAATTCATTTTGTCGTTTTCATCGCTAAATACGCGGTAATTGCTAACTTTATGTAGCAGCTTATCAGTGCTTTGTTGATCATCATGCTTTTCAACCCCAAGCAACAATAAAAGCCCCTGCTCAATTTGACCAATTACCTGACCATCCACTTCAACTTTTGCGTGTTTTACGCGCTGAATTAATCCTTGCATCTATTCCTCGATAATTTGATACACATAAGATCGGCTGCACGCCGCACTGCCGCTAAATATACATTACTATCAACACCATGCCCAACACCATCTAAAATAAGTAACTGTGCGTTGAGTTGCTCAGCTAAATGCTGTACGGCATTAAAACGACACACTAAATCATGCCTGCCATGAATAAACCAAGTAGGAATTTTACTAATTTTTTTATAGTGTTCACCAATGAAGTTATCAGTAATAAAACACTGAGCAGTAAAGTAATGGACCATTAAACGCGCCATATTAAGCCCCAACTGTGGTGAACTTAACCCCCATTGATGTTGCTGTTTACCATGGCTTAATACGTTTTCCCATTGGCACCATAATTTAGCAAAGTGATTTGCATTAATTTGATTATCATCATTTAGTTGCCGCCGATAAAACGCAAAAATGCTGGCAACATCAGGTAAATCCTGAGAAAAACGCGCATATAATTCAGGATAAAAATGTGCAGCAGCACCATGACGACTATATAGCCACTGAAAATCGGCTGAAGTAGCTAAAAACGTGCCTCGTAAAATTAACCCATGTACATGTTGAGTGTGTTCGATGGCATACAGCAAACACAGAGTTGCTCCCCACGAACCACCGCTTAACACCCACTTTTCTAGTCCTAAGTAAGTGCGTAAATAATCAAGGTCAGCGACCAGTTCTGTGGTTGTATTAGCGCTAGTTAAATGAGGCGTTGATTGCCCGCAGCCGCGTTGGCTATATAAAATAATACGATAACGGGTAGGATCAAAGAAACGGCAATTATCAGCATGTAAACCTACGCCGGGCCCGCCATGGCAAATTACCACCGGCAAGCCAGCTGGATCACCGAACTCTTGTACATGAATTTGGTGCCCACTTCCCACACTCAAATGAAAATCATGGTATGGGGTAATATTTGGATATAACTGCATAATGCCGATTCTCCTATCAGCGATGCAGTGAATTACTTATTAGCATCGCCCTCATCAAGGATAATATCGGGTGTATCTTCGATATTTTTAGGGCCAATACATACTGTAAACTCTGCACCGAGTAACACAACCACCCACGACAAATACACCCACACAAATAAAATTGGAATAGTTGCCACCGCACCATAAATCACTTCGTATGAAGGAAAGTGACTGATATAAAGCGCAAAACCTTTTTTAGTTAATTCAAACAACAAGGCTGCAAATAAAGCACCTGGTACTGCAGCTTTAAAAGATACGCGAGTATTAGGCACTAAAGTATAGAGCATAATAAAGCCAGCCATAGAAATTAAATAAGGCAGTAATTTTAATAAAAAGCCACTAAAGCCCGGAATCCCCTGATCGGCAAATGATACTAACGACACAATATATGAAGTAACACCAATACTTGCGCCTAATAACAATGGCCCTAAACTCAACACCATCCAATATACCGCGAAAGAAATCATCATTGGTCGCTTGGTTTTAATTCGCCAAATTCGATTCAGCGTCGCATCAACATTACGGATCAGTAGCAATGCTATCGCTGCAAGAAAACCAATACCTACAGCGGTCATTTGATTGGCATTACCTGCAAAAGACGTTATATGCTCTTTAATTACATCTGATGAGGTAGGCACAAAGTTAGTAAATAAAAAGTTTTCAATAGCAATACGGGTATCTTCAAAGCCAGGAAAAGCCGAGAAAATAGCCACGCCAACTGCAATTAAAGGAACCAATGAAAGTAAGGTTACATAGGCTAAATAACCAGCATTTACAGTAATTTGGTCGTCAATGCAGCGATTAATATACTGCATCCACCACGTTGGCTGCTGACGTATAAGTACCCTCAACTGCTGTTTATAATGTGCGACCTTTTCATTCATAAAGTTAACTTTCTGCTAAAATAGTTTTGATTATCATAGCAATCCACCACATAATTTACAGCACTAACGGATTTAAAAAGGGATCTCGATGAAAAAACTGACTTTACTCAGCGCACCAATATTGGCCTTATCACTGGCTTTATCTGGCTGCCAATCTGCATATTACTCGGCTATGGAATCAGTTGGTGTGCATAAGCGTGACATTTTAGTGGACCGCGTAGAAGCAACTAAAGAGTCTCAAGAAGAGTCTCAAGAGGAATTCCAATCTGCACTTGAACGTTTAACAACATTGATTAACTTTGATGGTGGGGATGTGCAAGCAGCCTATGACCAACTCAATGATGACTACGAATCTAGCCTTGCGGCTGCTAATGACGTTACAAATAACATCAACAAAGTTGAAGATGTAGCTGAAGCATTGTTTGAAGAATGGAGCGATGAATTAGAACAATATTCTAACGCTTCACTTAAACGTGAAAGTAATAAAAAGCTCACCGCAACCAAACGTGACTTTGATAAACTGTTACGCTCTATGCGTAATGCTGAAAGCAAGATGGAGCCGGTACTGTCATCACTGCATGACAATGTTTTATACTTGAAGCATAACCTTAATGCACAAGCTGTATCAGCCATTCAAGGTGAATTCACTAATCTTAAGCGCGATATAAAAGTGTTAATGGATGACATGAACAAGTCGATTGCTGATTCAAATAAATTTATTGAGCAAATGAGTAAAGCAGGCTAAATCAGCCTGTGAGTTTGCCTGTCACTTATCAAGAGCGCTAGTTTGCTAGTCGCGGAGTAATCAAAGCCTACATTTATGTAGGCTTTTTTGTTGTTATATCTTGTTACTTTTTAAGTGTTTTTTCATCGGCTATTTTTGCTACAATTCTACCTAATTAGAATTATAAAAAAATTAAACAATGAAAATACATGCAGTTAGTTTAATTATCGCATCAAGTTTATTAGCTGCGTGTAGCACTGCCAATCATGTGCAAAGAATTGCAGGCGCTGATACTGTTGTGCCACTTCATCAAGAGGGTGAGCAGGCTGGGCGCTACCACAACTTCTATCCAGGGAAAAAAACCTATCCGATTAGCTGCGAAAGTGATTGTTACCCAAGTAATGCTAACTTGATATGTGAAACTCCGGGTGAAAACTGCCTCTATCAAGGCGCGCAACTAGCACCACAACTAAATACCGGCTACACAGTTCGCTGGCTCGGTCACGCCGGGTTTATGATCAACACTCCTAACGGCCAGCAAGTTGTATTTGACCCAGTAAAAGAGCAATTTGACTCCCCTGTTGATTTAGCTTTTCGGCTGGCATCTGGGTTTTATCGTAAACCTGGGGACTGGCTTAGCGAAAGCGAACTTAACAATCTAGACGCAGTAATTTATTCTCATATTCATTACGATCACTTCAATAAAGCAGACATTGAAAGCATCGGTAATAAACCTCGCTACTTAACACCACTTGGTATGGCAGATAACTTTCCTACCGGTGGTTTTAATATTAGCGAAATGGCGTGGTATGCAAAAACTAAAATTGATGATTTAACCATTCATGCGCTACCTGCGCATCATTTTAGCAGTCGTGTGTTAGTGCCCTTTATTTACGAAGATAACGATAAAGATTTATGGAATGGCTGGTTACTTGAGCAAAATGGCAGCACTTTATTTTTTGCAGGCGATACTGGCTACTCCCAACATTTTAAGGATATCCAACAAAAATACGGTGATATTGATATCTGTTTAATGCCGATTGCCTCTTATTACCACGAAGAGAATGGCAACTGGTATCGTTATGTACATACTACTCCTGAGGATGCCTTAACAGCCGCACAGGAGCTTAATTGTAAAGTTATGATACCGTGGGGCTATGGCAACTCAAGTTGGAAGATGGGCGATCACAGCAGCCATTCTGCATTGCTGCGCTTATTGCATATGTATGATGAAATGAAGTCACAAATCCCGCTGTATATTTTAAATGAAGGGCAAAGTGTCGCACTATAAAACGACACTTGGATACTGATACGATTGCTCTTCAGTCTTGCATTCATCATCACCGAGGGAGCGATTTATTGGCCCAAGTAACATACTAAAAAAACCATTAATTATATTCGCTGTTTGGTGTGTCTCTGAGCTATCAAGCGAGTGGTTCTGCACTTGCCGTTGCTGACTTTGTGCACTACCAACAACAAAGTCACAACCCGAGCTCATTACTTGCGACGAAGTACAGCCAGATAACAACATAGCCACAATCAACAACAATACGTTAGCCACAATTATTCCTTTTATATTAATTCTAGTAGTGCCATTACTTTACCTGTTAACTGAGCGAGAAAATGTAAAAAACTGTATTCACTTACGATCCATTACTATCACTAATTTTATACCTGAACATTCTGTCTGTTGTTTTCAATTTTTGTTTCAGTCACTATTGAACCACAAACAAAATAAGAAACTTTGAGAATTAGATGAAAACAGCCGCGCTTACCTTAGGCCTATTAATGAGCAACGCCGCTATGGCTATCGATGTAGAGCATACAGCAACACCAATTACTATTGACGGTGTATCTGAAAGCGCATGGGACCAAGCAAAATGGCAGCCTATGCCTTTTCTTATGGATGGCACCTTGCCTGACTCAGATAAAGACTTTAAAGGCCGCTACAAGTTACTTTGGGATGAAAACTACCTGTATTTACAAGCCGATATTGTGGATGATGTACTAATTGATACCCATCCAGATCCTACCGATAAGTACTGGGACGATGATGCCTTAGAAGTGTTTATTGATAGCGACGCAGCTGGCGGTAACCATCAGTTCAATCATACTGCGTTTGCCTATCACATTGGTCTTGATAACCAAGCTGCCGATTTCGGAGCTGATAAAAAACCCCATTTATACACAGATCATTTAATCAGCCACTGGCAACGAAACAGTACCGCCCCATATAACATCACATGGGAAGTAGCCATTAAGCTCTACCCGAATGATTTCCAAGAAGGTGTGCCAAACACCCCGCTTAAGTTAACGGCAAAGCAAGTAATCGGCTTTATGCTCGCCTACTGCGATAACGACGGCAGTAAAATTCGTGAGCACTTTATGGGTTCGCATGAAGTACAACCCGTAAATGGCAGCCGCAACCTAGGCTATATCGACGCCAGCGTATTTGGAAAGGTTACGTTATTACCGAAAAAGTGATAGGAGTTGGCGAGTCAACTAGAGTAAAGTTAGCAAGTTAAGCAAGGTTGGGTTGAGCGCAGCGAAACCCAACGAAAAAATACCCCGCTAACAAAAACAGGGGCTTTGCATTATCAGCTACTTTAAAAGCCCTTCCTCTTTTACTGCTCATTTTCTTCTCCTTGTGCAAAAAAATCTTTAAGTCAGTTATTCACAAAGAGGATAAGAGGCGCTGCACTTTTAGAGGAAAGAGGTTATGTTGCATGGTTTATAAAATCTAGCGGTTTTTACCTAATAGCTATACAAACACCAATCTAGCCAACTACGCTGTTCTAATCTGACCGCTTATAGCTTACAGCTCTTCCCCTCACAAACTTTACTCTCGCTAACTTTACTCTCGCTAACTAATAACCACAAAAAAGCCGCTGTATTTTGCAATACAGCGGCTTTTAAAATCAGCTTAATTTATAAGGTGATTATCCTTTAGGCGCACGACCAGCACGTTTACGTTCGTTTTCTGTAAGATGACGCTTACGGATACGAATGTTTAGTGGTGTTACTTCAACTAGCTCGTCATCATCGATGAACTCAAGCGCTTGCTCAAGTGAGTAGTTTAGGTGCGGAGAAAGCGTTTGCGCTTCATCAGTACCAGATGCACGTACGTTAGTTAACTGCTTGCCTTTAAGGGCGTTAACTGTAAGGTCGTTATCACGGTTATGAATACCGATAACCATACCTTCGTATACTTCAACACCGTGACCGATGAATAAGCGACCACGTTCTTGTAAGTTGAATAATGCGTTAGTAAGTGCTTTACCTGTTGCATTTGCAATCATTACACCGTTCTTACGAACACCGATCTCGCCACCTTTGTGCGGACCGTAATGGTCGAAAGTATGGTACATAAGACCAGAACCTGATGTAAGCGTCATGAAATCAGTTTGGAAACCGATTAAACCACGACTTGGGATCATAAAGTCTAAACGCATACGACCTTTGCCATCTGGCGTCATATTTGTTAGTTCGCCTTTACGAAGACCAATTTGCTCCATTACAGAACCTTGGTGCTCATCTTGACAGTCAATTGTTACTGTTTCAAACGGTTCTTCTAGAACGCCATCAACAGTACGTAAGATTACTTCTGGACGAGAAACAGCTAGCTCGTAACCTTCACGACGCATGTTTTCGATTAAGATACCTAGGTGTAATTCACCACGACCAGATACACGGAAGCTATCTGGGCTAGCAGTATCTTCAACGCGAAGTGCTACGTTGTGTACTAATTCTTTGTCTAAACGCTCACGGATATTACGTGACGTTACAAACTTACCTTCTTTACCACAGAAAGGTGAGTTATTTACAGAGAATGTCATTGTTACAGTTGGCTCATCAACACTTAGTGGTGGTAATGCCTCAACGTTGCCAGGGAAACAAACTGTATCAGAAATCTTAAGCTCACCAATACCTGTTACTGTAACGATGTTACCAGCGTAAGCTTTATCAGTTTCGATACGCTCAAGGCCTAGGTAGCTTTGTACTGCGCCAATTTTACCATTACGTTTAGTACCATCGGCACTGATAATAGTAACTTGTTGGTTAGGAGCAACAGAACCACGTTTGATACGACCGATACCGACTACACCAACATATGAGTTGTAATCAAGTTGCGAAATCTGCATTTGGAAGTCACCTTCAGGATCTGCATCCGGTGGTGATACTTCGTCAACGATCATCTTGAACATAGGTTCCATGTTGTCTGATGGCTCGTCTAAATCTAATGTTGCCCAGCCGTTGATTGCTGATGCATAGATTACTTTAAAGTCTAACTGTTCGTCAGTTGCGCCTAAGTTGTCGAATAAATCAAAGATTTGATCCATAACCCAATCAGGACGTGCACCTGGCTTATCAATTTTATTGATAACAACGATTGGCTTTAAGCCTTGCGCGAATGCTTTTTGCGTAACGAAACGCGTTTGTGGCATTGGACCTTCTTGAGCATCAACAAGTAGTAATACTGAGTCAGCCATCGAAAGTACGCGTTCAACTTCACCGCCAAAGTCGGCGTGTCCAGGGGTGTCTACGATATTGATATGGTAGTCATTCCATGAAATGGCTGTGTTTTTAGCCAAAATGGTAATACCACGTTCTTTCTCAATGTCGTTTGAGTCCATCACGCGCTCTTCGTTACCGCCGCGTGTTTCTAATGTACCTGATTGCTCAAGTAGTTTGTCAACCAATGTTGTTTTACCGTGGTCAACGTGCGCGATAATCGCTATATTTCTTAACTTTTCGATGCTCATATTTTTACTCAGAGAAATTAATTCTCAATGATCCTGCAAGATCTACGCACTCACCTGCGTTTTCACGAGATGTCCCAGCATAGGATTTAAAAGGGCGCATATTATCCCTCATTAATGACATGGATGAAAGTTTATCCAATATATATTTCACAACTTTCTTCATACTTCTAATAAGTATCTGTTTTATATATGACATTTTAATTAATTTAATTTTTCAATTTGTCACTATTTTGCTCATTCCTAGCTATTATTGTCATAATTTGGCAGTATTTGGTGAGTAAGTTAGCTTTATGTTGGTGTTTATAATCTATACAATTTAGCGCTAAAGAGAAGCAACCACACTGGCGCACCAAAATGATCATAAGACGATCCAATATGGTGCAAAACATATAAAAGCTGGATGTATAACTTATTTTTTAACCTTAAAAAACAATGCACTATAAAAATGGCATAAAAGCCGCTTACTATAAAAGCAAAAGCAATTATGCAGCAAAATAAAACCCAACAGTTGGAGGACACATGTCACAATCGGTTTTAGATTTTATTAAAGAAAATGACGTTAAGTTCGTTGATTTACGCTTTACTGATACCAAAGGTAAAGAGCAACATGTTTCTATTCCTCATCACCAAGTAGATGAAGATTTCTTTGAAGACGGCAAAATGTTTGACGGTTCTTCAATTGCTGGTTGGAAAGGCATTAACGAATCAGACATGGTATTACTACCTGTTGCTGAGTCTGCTAAATTAGACCCTTTCACAGAAGAAGCTACTTTAATTTTACGTTGTGATGTTGTTGAACCTGGCACATTACAAGGTTATGAGCGTGATCCTCGTTCAGTTGCTAAGCGCGCTGAAGAGTACATGCGTTCTACTGGTATTGCTGATACCGTGCTATTTGGTCCTGAGCCAGAGTTCTTCGTATTTGATGACATCAAATACAAAACTGATATGTCAGGTTCAATGTACAAGATTGATTCTAAGCAAGCAGCTTGGAACTCAGATAAAAGCTACGAAGGCGGCAACACTGGCCATCGTCCAGGCGTGAAAGGTGGTTATTTCCCTGTTGCTCCAGTGGATGATTTCCAAGATTGGCGTTCAGCGACGTGTTTAGTTCTTGAAGAGCTAGGTCAAGTTGTAGAAGCGCATCACCACGAAGTGGCTACAGCTGGTCAAAACGAAATCGCAACTCGCTTTAACACTATGGTATTAAAAGCAGATGAAATCCAAGAAATGAAATATGTTATCCATAACATGGCTCATTTATATGGCAAAACAGCGACCTTCATGCCTAAGCCAATCGTTGGTGACAATGGTTCTGGTATGCACTGTCACCAGTCTTTAGCTAAAGACGGTGTTAACTTATTCGCAGGCGACAAGTACGGCGGTCTTTCTGAAGAAGCGCTTTACTACATCGGTGGTATTATCAAGCATGCTAAAGCAATCAATGCTTTTGCAAATGCGTCTACTAACTCGTACAAACGTTTAGTACCAGGCTTTGAAGCGCCAGTAATGCTTGCGTACTCTGCACGTAACCGTTCTGCATCAATCCGTATCCCAGTGGTTCCATCAGAAAAAGGTCGTCGTATCGAAGTACGCTTCCCAGATCCAACAGCTAACCCATACCTTGCTTTCTCTGCAATGCTTATGGCTGGCCTTGATGGTATCAAAAACAAGATCCACCCTGGCGATGCAATGGATAAAGATTTATACGACTTACCAGCAGAAGAAGCAGCAGAAATCCCAACAGTTGCAACTTCACTACAAGAAGCGCTTGCGTCTCTAGATGCTGACCGTGAGTTCTTAAATCAAGGTGGTGTATTCACTAACGATTTAATCGATGCTTACATTGCACTTAAGTCTAAAGAAGTTGAAAAGCTTAACATGACGACTCACCCTGTTGAGTTCGAAATGTACTACAGCTGTTAATTAGGCTGTAGAAAAATTATCTTATAGATAATATATGTGTGTTCTCAAGGCCCGTTCTGCGGGCTTTTTTTATGGCTAATTTTCCCATTCTCCACTAAAGTTTAATTAGTGCAAAAAATGCAAGGTGACAAGGTGAAAAAGACGCTTTTATTACTAGTAACTCTGATTTTAATCAGCTTTTATGGCTATTCTGGCGATAAGAAAATTTATTCTTGGAAAGATAAAAATGGCGTATCAGTATTTTCAGATACTCCTAAACCAGGTGCGCAAGAAATCAAGCTCACCAATCAAAGTTTGTCGATGCCGACTGTTGATACAAGCATTTTAGATGAACAGCAACCAGCGGCTGTGAAAAGCTATAAAGCGGTTATTTCTTCCCCTGCCGATCAAGGCACTGTTCGTGAAAATACCGGTTCAGTGTATGTAACTAGCCGTATAACACCACGCTTTGAGAATGGTTTTAAAATTCAACTACTAGTTGATGGCGCACCGTACGCAGAACCTAGCAATATCAGTACTTTTGCCCTGCGCGAGGTAAACCGTGGCGAACACACATTGCAACTGAAGCTATTTGACCCACAAGGCTCTGTTGTCTCTGTTAGTCCAGTGAGCACATTTTATATGCATAGAGCATCGTCTTTATAAAAACCATGTATTTCTATCAAAGACCATAATTTACTTAAAATATTTGTGCTAAGCTGCTAATAATCATCAACGCACTAAAATGGTGCAACCATGCCCGATAATAAAAATTTTAACCCTGAGTTACTAACTAGCATTTGGCAAAACCTGTCAACGGCAGTGATCTTACTTGATCAACAATTCACCCTTATTTACGCTAATAATAGCGCCAGTGAACTGTTAGGATTAGGCCCTAAACGTATCCTCAATCAACCGTTTGACAGTCTTTTTAATTACCATTCCATTGACCTTAAACGCATTGCACAATACTCTTTGGTAGATGGTGTAGATTGCCACCAGCACAGAGCTGACGTGGTTTTTGTTGATTCTCGTCATGCCAAACTGGCAATTAGTTCGCGTCGCGTGAAGTTACAAAATGAGTATTTTATTTTATTCGAGTGTCGCCAAACCGATGATGAAATTCGCCACGATCAAGCTTCTAATCAAATGCATCAATATCAGGCAGCACGTAACCTAATTAGAGGGCTTGCTCATGAAATCAAAAATCCTTTAGGCGGAATTCGCGGAGCGGCGCAATTATTGCAGTATGAGGTTGATCAGCAAGAACGGGATGAATGTGCAGAATTAATTATTGAACAAGCCGATCGCTTACGAGAGCTTGTTGACAGGCTACTGGGCCCGAATCAATTACCACAAAAGTCATACGGTAATATTCATCAAACCTTAGAGTCTGTAATTAAACTAAGTACATTAGATAATTGCGCCAATATTAGCTTGGAAAAAGATTACGACCCAAGTATACCTGATGTCTATATTGACCAAGGTAAAATTCAGCAAGTAGTACTTAACATCGTTCGAAATGCACAACAAGCGTTAGTCGGTGGTGGCGTGATAAAAATTAAAACACGTATTAATCACCAGCAACGTCGCCCCGGAAAAGCCCCTAAAAAGGCACTGCTGATCCAAATTTCAGATGACGGACCAGGTATCGATTCCAGCATCAAAGAGACATTATTTTACCCGATGATCACCAACAAAGAAGGTGGTTCTGGCTTAGGTCTCTCGATTGCACAAACCTTGATCGATCAACACAACGGCTATATAGAATGCGATAGCTGGCCAGGTCATACAGAGTTTAATATATATCTGCCTTTTGCGGATTAATCGGTTTTTGGAGTTTGCATGAAAACAGTTTGGCTGGTTGATGATGATGCATCTATTCGCTTTGTACTTGAAAAAGCACTAACTCGCGCAGGATTTAATGCTGAAAGTTTTTCTAATGCACAAGACGTGCTGTCAGCATTAAAGTTTAGCCAACCTACGGTACTGGTGTCTGATGTACGTATGCCTGGTATGGATGGTATGGCATTATTAGAACTGATCGCTGAACAAAACCCAGGCTTGCCAGTGATCATCATGACTGCGCATTCAGATTTAGATTCAGCGGTAAATGCGTTTCAAAAAGGTGCTTTTGAATACCTAGCCAAACCATTTGATTTAAATGAAGCAGTTGCGTTAGTAGAAAGCGCGTGTCGCGCTAACTCAACTAAAAAAGTAAAACGTAAACCCGCACCACCTAAAAGTGCCCATATCATTGGCGAAGCGCCAGCCATGCAGGAAGTATTTCGGGCAATAGGTAAGCTGTCAGCATCAAGTATGAGCGTACTTATCAATGGTGAATCTGGTACCGGTAAAGAATTGGTAGCCAGTGCTTTACATAACCACAGCCCACGCAAAGAAAACCAGTTTATTGCCTTAAACATGGCAGCTATTCCAAAAGAGTTGGTTGAATCAGAGCTATTTGGCCATGAAAAAGGCGCTTTTACTGGTGCTGATAGCGTACGTAAAGGTCGCTTTGAGCAAGCCAATGGCGGTACGCTATTCTTAGATGAGATTGGTGATATGCCGCTGGATGTACAAACCCGTTTGCTGCGTGTTTTAGCTGATGGTGAGTTTTACCGTGTTGGTGGCCATCAAAGTATTAAAGTTGATGTCCGGATCATTGCCGCGACTCACCAAAACCTTGAAGACTTAGTAAAACAAGGCAAATTCAGAGACGATTTATTTCATCGCTTAAATGTTGTGCGCCTGCGCCTACCTGCACTGCGTGAACGTACCGAAGACATTGAACGCTTAGCACAGCATTTTTTACATAAAAGCGCCAAAGACTTACAAGTCGAAAGCAAAATTCTCAGCTCAAAAGCCACCGACTTACTACGCTTGTTCAACTGGCCTGGCAATGTTCGTCAACTAGAGAACACCTGCCGCTGGCTTACCGTTATGGCTCCCGGCGAGCTTGTGAGTGAGCAAGACTTACCTCCAGAGATCTTAGCAATTGACGAGACTCAACAAGAGGGTGATTGGCTTGATGCCTTTCAACAATGGCTTAACCTAGAGCTTAAGCAAGGCAAAGAAAACATCTGGCCTAATGTACAAGCGCAATTAGAAACCCGCCTAATTAAAACCGCATTGGCAAACTGTGCAGGACATAAACAAGAAGCCGCAGTAAAAATAGGCTGGGGCCGCAATACATTGACCCGTAAATTAAAAGAGCGCAATATCAACTAACTTCCCTGCTCAAACGAAGGAAAATAAGTTGAAGTTAATCGAGCATATTCCATTAATAAAGCAGATGGAGATACTTAATAGGCTGAGTTTTTTTAGAGAGTTCAGCCTCAATGAGCGCCAAGTATTACTGGAGTCATTCAGTCACTTATACTTGATCAATAAAGATCGCTTTGTGTTTAAACAGTTTGATAACGACAAACAACTGTATATCGTGCTCAGCGGCGCTATTGTGGTATTTAAACATAGTCATCTGATGGATTTAGGCACCATTGAACCAGGCGAATTTATTGGTGAAGGTGCGTTTATAAATAACCGCGAGCACAGCACCAGTGCTCGTGCTAAAAGCGATACCATAGTACTGGCGATTACCAGCGAAGCACTAATACGTTTACCAAATGTGATCCGCGAAAAAATTAAAGACCGCATTATCGAAGGGATGAGCGAGCGTATAGCCAAACTTAGTCACTACCTAGAATCACGGGGCTAATCCATATACACAACTTGCAGCGAGCAGTTTAACCAATGCGGCCCTGTAATGTGTGCGTTATAGCGAAATGTGTCTGAGGGCTTTTCCCCAAAAGGAGTAGCAACCAAAGGGCTTAAATGCGTGTATGACTGCGAAGTATCTCTATAATTGATGACTAAATAATTTTCATAACGCTGCCAAACTAACTGAGCGCGGGCACCATTTAGTAAAGCAAATTCAACCAAGTTATCAACAAATCTAACTTTGAGACCATTGTAACGATCTTCAACGCAACCAGTAGTTCGCATTTGTTCTGGCACATCAAAACCTAGCTCTATTTGCTCACCACGCAAGTAAAAGCCAATATTGCCATTGCTATAATGATGATTTGCCGCCGACACATAGTGTATCTGTGGCTGATAGCCCATTGCTTGCATAATATCAGCAAGCTGCTCGGTTTCAGCTGTAAGTAGCTTATCTTCGGAAGTTAACAGTGTCGCAGCGGCAAACTCTTTGGGGATTGGTAATTGAATAAACTGATACGGTAATGGTTGTTGCTGTAAGCGTATTGTTAGCTGTTGTTTTTCTAGCTCTGTTAACGCTTGCGTGTACACATATATTGTTGGTTGTTGGCACGCAGTTAGTAATAACAACATGCCAATTAAAATGCCATATTTCATAGTCACCTCGAATAGATTACAACTGTAGTCTATTCGAGGTGACTATTTATAGCAAGTTAATTCACTTGGCTATTGAGCCAAGCATCCACGCTTTTACGGGTATATAAAACATCCTTAAACAAGCGGTGTCGTTGAAACTCAAGTAGTTTTTCTTTGCTATTTTCACCACAACTTAATTGGCTGTGATTGTCGTTAAAACGTGAAATAAGCGAAAAGCCTCGCTCTGGTTGTTGCGATGCTTTCTTTGCAACCTGATTAAGCCGCGCACGCACATCATCTGCGGTCATAAAGTCAGAACCCTCTAAACCCATTAGCTCTTTTTTCATGGCTAGTCTTACGCCCATGTTAAATCTCCAGTACTGCGGCATTTGTAATAAAATGACCAACTAAATATCGAATTCGATTCGAACAGCAAATTGTAGGCCAGCTTTTCACGCGGATACTACGCTTGAATTACTACCGTTTTTTTAAAGACGGTAGAAAATTCGATATAGTTTCAGGTTAATTCTATTTAATGCCCTGTAGACTTTAGGCTGCTTGATGCAAAAGTCGCGCACAGCCTTTATACTACAGGCTGTGCCCTACCTTAATGAGATCAAACATGAACGACGAATATATTGAAATTGAATTAGAAGAAGAGCCAATTGAGCTATGCAAACTCTTAAAAGTTCTTGATTTAGTCGAAGGTGGCGGCCAAGCCAAAAACCTTATCACTGAAGGTTATGTTGGCGTTAACCATGAAATTTGTACAATCAAGCGGAAAAAATTATACAGTGGTGATGTGCTTGAATTTGATGGTGAGCTATTTAAGTTAACCCTAAGTGAAGATGCAACACCGGCGCAGCGTGCTGTGGAAAATACTCAATCTGAGAGTGTAAAAAGCCCTGTGCAAGAAACACCAGCGGCACCTAAAAACAAACGTAAACGTACTAAAAAGCCGAAAGTAGATGAAAAAACGGGCCGTCGTCCAATTTCATTTGGTTAATCACCAGCATAACTTGTAAAACAGTTTGAGGTCGTCTTTAATTACTTTCTAAATAACGACAAATAGAAAGCATTTTATGACGACTTCAACAGCCCCTACTTGGCTCAAAAGTGTTGCTTGGGCCGCATTAGTTTGGAATTTACTCGGGGTAATTGCATTTATTATGCAACTGCTTATGACACCTGAGATGATTAGTAAACTTCCTGCAGATCAACAAGCTGCATATTCAAATACCCCTTTATGGTCTACCTTAGCATTTGCTGTAGCCGTTTTTGCTGGCACATTAGGCTGTGTTTTCTTATTGCTTAAAAATGCCATTGCGCGAGCGTGTTTTGCGTTGTCTTTAATCGCGATTTTTATCCAGCAATTTTATAATTTTATCGTCATTAACAGTATTGCATTACTCGGTGCGAGTGCTGTATTTATGCCACTACTGGTGATCATCATCGCTGTTTTATTATTACAACTTAGTCATCGTGGCAAACAACAAGGCTGGCTGAGATAAAACATCACTGCAAGCTTGCGTTGTTTTGATTGGTTTTACTACCCATGGCTTGAAATCTAAATTTTCAGCATCATCTCAGTATCATAAACTGTCTACTAATCGTGCAATCTGATACTGGTATGCAGTTTGCATTTCACTATTTAAAAGAGGTTACATTTACCATTTAAGGACATTCATCTACTTTAGGGGCATATAATGAATAATAGTTTTGATACCCAAAAACAACTCACTATTAATGGCGAGCAGTTTCATATTCATTCACTGCAAGGATTAGGCGACAAAGCCAAACGATTGCCGTTCTCGCTGAAAATTCTACTAGAAAATTTATTACGCAATGAAGATGGCGTAAATATCAAAGCACAAGATATCGATGCATTATTAGATTGGGATCCTCAAGCTAAGCCAACTGCTGAGGTAGCATTTACGCCAGCACGCGTAGTAATGCAAGACTTTACCGGTGTGCCTGCAATCGTTGATTTAGCCGCAATGCGTGACGCCATGGAAAAACTCGGTGGCGATCCTGCGAAAATAAACCCACTCTCTCCTGCCGAATTGGTAATTGATCACTCTGTACAAGTAGATGGCTATGGTAATGATGGCTCATTTGATTTAAATGCCAAGCTAGAATATGAACGCAATAAAGAACGCTATGAGTTTTTACGTTGGGGGCAAACAGCCTTTGATAACTTAAAAGTAGTGCCGCCTGCAACAGGGATCGTTCACCAAGTGAATTTAGAATACCTGGCACGAGTGGTATTTAACGAAGACCGCAACGGGCAAAAATTTGCTTACCCAGATACCTTAGTTGGTACTGATTCTCATACTACCATGATCAATGGCTTAGGCGTGCTTGGCTGGGGTGTAGGTGGTATTGAAGCAGAAGCCGCAATGCTCGGCCAGCCAATTAGCTTGCTGATCCCACAAGTTGTGGGCATGAAGCTCAGTGGCCGCTTACCTGAAGGCACCACAGCGACAGATTTAGTACTGACCGTCACTGAAATATTGCGTAAGCATGGCGTTGTAGGTAAATTTGTAGAATTTTATGGCGATGGCCTTGCTGATTTACCACTGGCCGACCGCGCAACCATAGCCAACATGGCACCGGAATACGGCGCTACCTGTGGTATTTTCCCTATTGATGATGAAACCATTAGTTACTTGCGCTTAACTAATCGCGATGAAGAGCAGTTAAAACTGATTGAAGACTACGCAAAACATCAAGGGTTATGGCGTAATGATGGCGATGAAGCTAATTACACCGATAAACTCGAGTTAAACCTCAGCGATGTGGTGCCAAGCCTTGCAGGTCCAAAACGTCCACAAGATAGAATTGCACTGGATCAAGCCGGCGATATTATTACCAAACACTTAAAAACCTTCCAAGATGAACGCTTAGCAAAACGTGACAACAGCGATGAACAGCAATCGCGTATTGAAAGTGAAGGTCCAGCTATAAACCCTGATGATACGGTCAACGAAGCACAGTTTATGGGGGCTGCAAAGGTTAACTTTAAAGAGCAAGAATTTGAGCTCAAAGATGGCGCTTGTGTGATTGCTGCCATTACTAGCTGTACCAACACTTCTAATCCAAGTGTGATTTTAGCCGCTGGTTTAGTTGCGCAAAAAGCTCGCCAATTAGGAATTAATGTAAAGCCTTGGGTAAAAACATCACTAGCACCTGGCTCACAAGTGGTCACTGACTACTTAGAAAAAGCAGGTTTAATGGATGATTTAGATGCCCTTGGCTTTAACCTAGTGGGTTATGGTTGTACTACCTGTATTGGTAATTCAGGCCCTCTCGCTGATGAAATCTCTGACGCGATTCAAAAACATAAACTGGTGGTAAGTTCTATATTATCAGGTAACCGTAACTTTGAAGGGCGTATTCACCAAGATGTGAAAATGAACTTTTTAGCTTCACCACCGTTGGTTGTTGCTTACGC
The DNA here is from genome assembly GCF_014164575.1 of Pseudoalteromonas sp. SG41-1. Taxonomy (NCBI): domain Bacteria; kingdom Pseudomonadati; phylum Pseudomonadota; class Gammaproteobacteria; order Alteromonadales; family Pseudoalteromonadaceae; genus Pseudoalteromonas; species Pseudoalteromonas sp. SG41-1. Next base: position 31,386 of record NZ_JACJFL010000023.1, on the reverse strand, counting down.
AATTGCTGGGCGCACTGATATCGATGTATACAACGAGCCTCTAGCGCAAGATGCTAATGGTAATGATATTTACCTGAAAAATATCTGGCCTTCAGTAAGTGAAGTAAATGAACTCGTGAAAAAAACCGTTACCAAAGAAATGTTTGCTTCAAGTTACGGCAATGTCTACAAAGGTGACGATCGTTGGCAGCAAATTAAAATACCTGATGGCAAATTGTATGATTGGAATGATGCATCAACTTACATCAAAAAAGCGCCATTCTTTGATGGTATGACAGCAGAACCACCGGGGATCCCAACAATTAATGGCGCACGCTGTTTAGCAAAACTTGGCGACTCTGTTACTACCGACCATATTTCTCCTGCAGGGGCAATCAAGGCCGATGCACCAGCAGGCCTATACCTGCAAGAAAATGGCGTTGAAAAAGCCCAATTTAACTCTTATGGTTCACGTCGTGGTAATCACGAAGTGATGATGCGTGGTACGTTTGCCAACGTAAGGTTAAAAAACTTGCTTGCACCAGGCACCGAAGGCGGTGTAACGCGCACTCAACCTGATGATGAGCTTGCCAGTATTTACGATGCTGCAATGGCGTATCAACAGCAAGGCGTACCGCTCGTTGTGCTTGCCGGTGCTGAGTATGGTACGGGTTCATCACGAGACTGGGCAGCGAAAGGTTCGCTATTATTAGGTATTAAAGCGGTCATTGCGCAAAGTTATGAGCGTATTCATCGCTCGAACCTAATTGGTATGGGCGTGCTACCACTGCAATTTAAAGCAGGTGAGAGCCATGAATCACTGGGGTTAACAGGTCAAGAGCAGTTCGATATCGAAGGTCTCTACGATAAAACCAAGGAAGTTAGTGTCGTTGCCACTAATAGCGAAGGCAAAAAACTAAGCTTTAGTGCCGATGTCCGTATTGATACCCCCAAAGAGTGGGATTACTACAAACATGGCGGCATTTTACAGTATGTACTGCGTAATATGTTAACTAGCTAATTAATCTATAATATTAGGGCTTTGCAAAATTAATTTGCTTAGCCCTTAATTTTTTGATGTAAAACAAGTCAGCTTACTCATTATTAACTACACTTAATTCATCTTATCATTAATGCCTGCATACTATGACCGAGCAGAAGATCATCACAGTACTAAAAGTATTTATTGTCCTTGGCATATGCCTTATTGCGACTGGACATTATTTATTAGTCTCGGATCTGTTTAGTGAACAAAATAGTATACATGGCATTATTATCAGCGCCGCTTTTATTGCTATCGGAGTGCTATTTTCTCTGCCTACAAAAATTTACCTCACTATTGTTTTAATGAACATAGAGGCTGTACGTGACAAACATGTATAGCAGCAAGGTCATGCAATTAATCAAACCATTTAACACCTCTAAAACTTTATTAATAGCGGCATTTTTAGTGCTTTGCTTACCCACTCAATTACGTGCAAATGACAAATTGATTATTGCATCCGGTAATTTTGCACCTTATTTCATGCAGGACAACGTAACCGGTAATGGTTACTTCGATCAACTTGTGGTTCAAGTGTTACTGATACAAGGCTATCAAAACCCGCAATTGGTGCCGTTAAATAATGATGCTATTCAACGCTACTTCAACAATAAAGTCGCTGATATAGCGATCAACTATACGGCACAACCAGCTGCACATGCTTTTATTTCTCGTTATCGAGTACGATTTATGAACCGTGTGACCATGCTTCCTTCTGCATGGACCGAAAAAGTAGCTACGTTGAACGATTTGAAGAATTTAAGAGTAGGTAGTTTTATAGGGGCGAGCGATATCTTTGGCCCAGAATATAAAAACATGGCGACACAGGTATTCACCTATTATACTGAAATAGGAAATCAACAAGCCCTAAATAAACAGTTACTTACCAATAAGATCGATGCCCGTATCGGTGATTATTTAATGCTCTACTGGCATACATCAACAAACACCCAACTTGACCCTACAAGTTTTATATATCGCGATATTTTAAACTATCAAGGCTCTTACATTGTTTTTCAAGATAAGTCTGTCAGAGATAATTTTGATGAAGGCCTGACAAGATTAGTTGCTTCAGGAGAACTAATGATAGCTACTGATCGTTGGTTAAAAGCCTATAACCTGCCAATCATTAAGCAACAATTTTTTGTAACACAGCCCGAAAAAACACAGCAAAACAACGCTATTAAAGCAAATTAATGCGTCTCATCTAACGATTTAGTACGTTGCTCTAACTGTTCTTTCACTTGCTCTGCATCTTCAAACAGCTTTTTCATCACCACGGGATCATAAACACTGCCTGAGTTTGGCATTAAAGACATATTAGTTGTTTTTGAGCTGCCTTTTAAAATGGACGTATCTTCGGCCGCAACTACTGTAATATCGCGCGGATCTAGAATTACTTTTTCACTTGTGCCCTCAGGATTAGGCTGATCTGAGTAATGCCATTGACCTTGCTGATCTTGCCATTTATAAATAACGGTCGTTGCTACTGAGCTTTCATTGGTAATTGATTCTACAACTTTTTGACTGGTCTCACTAACCAATGTGGCTGCCATGGCAAGGGTGTCACTTGATAACGCAACCATTTGCTCTGTTAGCTGATTTGATTTACTACTAATACCATCACTGGTTAACCACGTTTGACCATCGGGTCGTTGCAAATAAAATAATGCCGCGACACTGATCAGCAATACCATAATAGCGAGGTACGCAAAATACTTCATCTTCAATCCTTTGAGTTAAAATTCTCGATTGCTATCATTGATAGCGGGCTATGATTTTAGCTAGGCCGCCATTATCTTTCAAGCTTTGTAAAAAATCATTAAATTCTTTCGCGTACTTTTTACCCCTTGAATTATAAGAAAACTGCAACTGCAGCGGCGCCTCAGCGACATTTTCATCACTTATGGTCAAAGCAGCAAGCTCAGGGTACTTTTGTATGTACCAGTTTACGACAGAGCGTGACATAACAGTAAAGCGTTTACTTGTATCAGTATCTTTGTGCAAACTTTGCAATATTTCTAAGTCTGAATAAAAATTCTCACGGTGCAGAGTCTTATTCACTACTGGTAGCTCATATTTTGGATACACATAACCAAATCGCCCGAGTAAAACACCGCCCTTTAAACTGCTTAGCTCCTTAAAGTCAATTAGTTCAGCTCCTCGAGCGACTACTAACACATCTTCAATTACTACTATCTCTTGGCTCCAATAATAGGGTCCATTATCTACAAGCCAAACTTCTGATTCCATTCGTGCATCAACATCACCTCGTTTCACCATTTTCGCAGAGCGCATTTCAGGGACGAAGGTATAGTCTATTTGGATCCCCGTTGCCATCGAAAACGATGTAATAACATCATTTAAAATGCCTGTTTTTGAACAAACAAAGTGATAAGGAGGGTAATCTTGCTCGGGTAAGGCAATGCGAAGGTTATCGGCAAAAAGACTAATAGAAAAGAATAAAAAGAAAATTACGTAATATGGTTTCATAAAATACATGCACATCAATTTATAACGGCTGATTCTATTATAGTCAAAAATTTAAAACGCAGCTAGGCTGCGCTTTAATAATCACTATAGTTAGCTATCTCAGCTTAAATGATTTACTTATATTTTTACGTTCAGAATTAGATCCCATCACCATCAATGTGTAGGCCACATTCGCGGTTTAGACCAAAAAAACGGGTCTCTTCTTCGGTCATACCTGGCTCTAGTTTACGCGTAGTATGCACATCGCCCATTGACACATAACCTTGCTCCCATAATGGGTGATATGGTAAGTCATGTTTAGTCAGGTACTGATAAACATCGCGATTTGACCATTCGATGATTGGGTAAACCTTTACCGTGCCACGGCTAATTTCAATAATTTGCTTATCGGCACGTGTTGATGATTGGTCACGGCGCAAGCCACTAAACCAAGTACCTGCATTAATGTCTTTTAATGCGCGAGTCATTGGTTCAACTTTATTAAGCTGGTTGTATTGTTTAATACCTGCTTCACCTAGTTCCCATAACTTACCAAACTTGGCTTCTTGCCAAGCTGGGCTTAACTGCGACTTATACACTTTTAAATTTAGCGATAAGCGTTCGGTCATTTGCTCAATGAACTGATAAGTTTCAGGAAATAAGTAACCAGTATCTGTTAATACCACAGGAATATCGGGGCGCTGTACTGTAACTAAATGCAACATCACAGCCGCTTGAATACCAAAGCTCGATGATAAAAAATGCGTGTCTGGCAAGTTTTCCAGTGCCCATGCGACACGCTGCTCAGCGCTCATATCTTTCAATACGCCGTTAGCATCAGCCAGCAGTGTTACTTGGCTTTCTTTATCTAGCTGTAATATGCTTTTAAATTCACTCATAGTAAATTCCAAACCTCAGCAAGCGTAACCGCTTGCTTTTAAATTAAGCGTGAAAATCGGTGACTGACACTTTAACTTCAGCAACTATGCCTTTGCGGATCACAAAGTCACCAAAGCATTCGCCGTCATTACGCTCACTTGCCCATTGACCTATTAATTTGTCAAAGGCGTCTAAATACACGTCTTCACCAACATTCTCTAAATACAATTTAGGAATACGCGTCCCCTCAAGGTTACCCCCTAAGTACACGTTATATTTACCTGGGCCTTTTCCTACTAGGCCAGCTTCCGCTAACATTGCGCGGCCACAGCCATTAGGGCAACCAACCACACGCATGATGATACTGTCATCAGGAATACCGTGCTTAGCAAGCAATGCCTCGGTCTTTTCAATTAAGCTTGGTAAGTAACGCTCAGCTTCCGCCATTGCGAGTGGACAAGTTGGTAATGCCACACAGGCCATCGAGTTTTTACGTTGCTCAGAGTCTTTGTCGTCAATCAAACCGTGATTACGGGCTATTTCTTCAATCACTGTTTTTTGATCGGCAGGCACACCGGCGATGATCAAATTTTGGTTGGCTGTCATACGGAAATCACCTTGGTGAACTTCTGCAATTTTGCGACAACCTGTTTTCAGTGGTTTACCCGGTAAATCTAAAATACGGCCACTTTGGATAAATAAGGTTAAGTGATGCTTACCATCAATACCTTCAACCCAACCAATGCGATCGCCACGATGAGTAAACTCATAAGGGCGGCTTGGCGCAAATTTAACACCTGCGCGTTGCTCTACTTCCGCTTTAAATACATCAGTACCAACACGGTCTAAGGTGTATTTAGTTTTTGCGTTTTTACGGTTTGAGCGATTACCCCAGTCGCGCTGTACAGACACCACATGCTCAGCAATTTTTAGCGTATCCGCTAAGGCGATAAACCCAAAATCATCGGCTTTACGTGGATAGGTTGCGGTATCACCGTGGGTCATGGCAAGGCCACCGCCTACTAATACGTTAAAACCAACTAGCTTGCCGTTATCTGCAATAGCTACAAAGTTTAAGTCATTCGCATGCACATCCACTTCGTTGTTCGGTGGAATGGTCACTGTGGTTTTAAACTTACGCGGTAAGTAGTTAGATCCTAAAATTGGCTCTTCTGTAGTCTCAGCCTTTTCACCGTTTAACCAAATTTCTGCATACGCTTTAGTTTTTGGTAACAAATGTTCTGAGATTTTTGCAGCCCACTCGTATGCTTCTTGATGCAACTCAGATTCCACAGGGTTTGTAGTACAAAGTACATTACGGTTAACATCACCTGCCGTTGCAATAGAGTCGATGCCCACGCTATTAAGCATTTGGTGCATGCCTTTTATATTTGGTTTTAACACACCATGAAATTGAAACGTTTGACGGGTTGTTAAACGAATACTGCCGTAGCTAGTTTTTTCGTCAGCAAACTTATCAATTGCTAACCATTGTTCAGGTTTGATAATACCGCCAGGCATACGAGCACGTAACATTACGTTGTGTAATGGCTCTAGCTTTTGCTTAGCACGCTCACCTCGAATATCACGGTCATCTTGTTGATACATACCGTGGAAACGAATTAACTGAAAGTTATCCGCAGTGAAGCCACCGGTGATCTCATCTTTTAAATCTTGCTCTATGGTGCCACGTAAAAAGTTACTTTCTCTTTTCAAACGCTCGTTATCAGAAAGCTTTACGTTTTTATCTTGTTCGCTCATGTTTGATCCTAAATTTGTTACAGTGACGGCTGTTAGCTTTGCTTTTATAAAGTAAGCAACGTCTACGCTTAGTACACGTCTTTCTGATAGCGATTTGCGCTACGTAAATCTTTTAAATACTGCTCAGCGTCTTCATCGTTCTTACCGCTGTTTTCTTTGATGATATCAACCAATGCCTGGTGTACATCTTTCGCCATGCGATTTGCGTCACCACAAATATAAAAATGCGCGCCCGCTTCTAGCCATGCAAATACGTCTTTGCTGTTTTGGCGTAGCTTGTCTTGCACGTAGACCTTCTCTGCTTGGTCACGGCTAAACGCCACATCAACTTTACTTAGTAGCCCTGATTTTAAGTAACCTTGAATTTCTACTTGATATAAGAAATCTTGGGTAAAGTGTGGATTACCAAAGAATAACCAGTTTTTACCGGATGCTTCGCGGGCATCACGTTCTTGCAAGAAAGCACGGAACGGCGCAATACCAGTACCAGGGCCAACCATAATCACTGGCGTTTCGTCGTTAGTTGGCAAACGGAAGTTATCATTATGCTCGCTATATACTTTTACTTTACAACCTTCTTCAGCACGACGTGCTAAATAACCAGAACAACCACCTAAATGCTCACTACCGAATGCTTCAAATTCAACTAGACCAATGGTTAAGTGCACTTCATCTTCAACTTCTGCTTGGCTTGACGCAATTGAATATAAACGTGCTTGCAGTTTACGTAGGCAATCAACAAACGTTTGTGCCTCAAGCGCAGCTGGATTTTGGCGGATCACATCAAAGATTTGGCGAGGCTCAATATATTCACGCATTGCCGCTTTATCTTCAACCAGCTTTAATAGCTCAGGCGCACCTGTCGCTATCGCGTACTTTTCAACAAAGCCAGGGTATGACTGAGTCAATTCAAGTTTTTCAATCAGTGCATCACGAACACTGAGCTCTTCATCAGCGATTTTAACTTTGCTGGCACCATCAATTTGCGTCAGTGTAAGTACTTCATCAACCAGAATCTCATCATTTAAAAAATACACGCCTAATGAATCGCCCGGTGTGTAAGTAATATCAGATCCTTCCAGTGAAATCTCAACATGGCGCACATCTTTGCTAGAGTCACGACCAGTGATCTTTTGCACTAGGCTAAGTTCTGCTGGAAATGGGTTTTGCTTAGTATATTGGCTGGCAGCTGTTGCTGGTGCACCAAATGACACCACTTGCCCACCTGTTGCGCCTTGCTGTGCTTTTAAATCAGGTTCAAATGCATCAAGTGCTCCGCTGATCCAGCTGGCGGCTTCATCATCGTAATCAACGTCTAAATCAGCACGCTGATAAATGGTTTCTGCACCGAGCTTATTTAAGCGCTGTTCAAAGTCTTTTGCTGTTTGACAGAAGAACTCATAGCTTGAATCACCTAAACCTATAACCGCAATTTTAACGCCATCAAGCTTAGGCGCTTTTTTGGTTGCTAAAAACTCATGTAATGTTTCGGCATCTTCCGGCGGCTCACCTTCACCGTAAGTAGAAACAACGACAGTTAAGAATTTTTCTTTTTTCAGGGCCGTTGGTTTGTAATCAGCCATGCTAACCAGCTTAACAGCTAAACCACGAGACTCCGCTTGCTCTTTGAGCTTAGTCGCTACACCTTTTGAATTACCGGTTTGTGAGCCATATAAAATGGTCAATGCCGCTGCATCCCCAACACTTGGCGCAGCACCTACAACACCACCTAATGCCGCCGTATTGGCATTCGCAGCAAGATAACCACTTACCCAAGCTTGCTGGATTGGATTAAGCTCAGCCACTAAACCTTGTAGCTTCTGTACTTGCTCTTGCGATAGCGGACTTGCTAGCGCATTGAGTTGACTTAACAACATGAATTAATTCCCCGTAACCCTGAAAGTTATCTGCAAAATGCTCACTGATTGCAGTAATCACTTTGCCTAAAATTTGTGTCAACTTTAAGGCAAATAACTCAGGCCCTAAAGATTTCTCTGAGTGTGAAGAATAACGGGGTACGCGCCAATAAAAAAAGAATAGAATCTGCTTTGTTATTCCATTTAGTTATTAATTTATAAATTAACCAGTAAAAACAGATTAAAAGGTAACAAATAACTGCTTACGATTTCAGCATCACACTTAGCCGATCAGAAATATCATACAAAAATTTATTCACTTCATTCTTTTCAAAACAGGTATTAACTTTTTTGCAACAAATCTTGGGTAGGCTATAGTGGATTTGGCCACATTCTGTGCGCCTACTATAAATATAATAAGGAAACACTATGTCACACGGGGCATATAGAAAACTCATACTCAGCAGTGCTATGTTAGCTACAGCACTTCCCTGCATGGCCAGCATTAATAATGGTGACTTTGAAAACTGGTCAGGTAATAGCCCAAACGGCTGGAGCACGATTGACTCAGGTATTACACTATCAGCTTCAAATAGCATAGTGAATTCAGGATCTCTTGCTGCAAAAGTAGTGGTTAATACCGCTAGTCAAAGCAATACTGATTTACTACAAGAAGTTACTGTTGAGGTCGGCAAAAGCTACTTATTCTCAAGCTGGGTTTATCACACCGAAGGCGGCATTAAAGCGCGCTTAATTGCCGACGGCTATCAAGGCTATTCAGATCCAGCGTTATTAAATCAGTGGCAACAAATAAGCTATACATATACAGCAACCAACAATGCTACGATTACCGTGGGCCTGCGTTTTTACGATGTCAGCGGCTTTGATGGCAGTGAAACTGTTTATGTGGATAGTTTTACACCAGGTTCTAGTGATACCACCCCACCGCCACCAGTCGGTTGTGCTGATAACACTGTTAACTTAGCACTGACAACTGATAACTATGGCGAAGAGACTAGCTGGCAGATCACTAACGCCCAAGGCATAGCAGTTGCGTCAGGTGGCAGTTATAGTGGCAACAACAGCTATACAGAGCAAGCCTGCTTAGTTGATGGCGATTACACGTTTAGTATTTTTGATAGTTACGGCGACGGTATTTGCTGTTCATTTGGTAATGGCAGCTACGCGCTAACATCCGCCCAAACAACATTGGCTAGCGGCAGTAGTTTTCAAAGCAGTGAAGCAACTCCCTTTATACTTGGTGATAATACCAACCCAGAAACGCCGCCCAGCGAGCCAACTGGCTACTATGTTACAGCACAAGGTTTAACGGGCTATGCACTTAAAACCGCGCTTTATAACATTATTAAAGGTCACAACTCACAAGGTTATTCAGCTATTTGGAGTTTTTACGATCTTGCTTCACGGGATAAGTACTTTGAAAATGACAATTCAATACTCGATCGCTATTCAGAAAATCCCACCGGTCAAGACAGCTATAACTATGTTGCTGTAAGTGATCAATGCGGCACTTACAAAAGTGAAGCTGATTGTTATAACCGCGAACATTCATTTCCGAAAAGTTGGTTTGGCGGCACAAATGAGCCTATGAACTCAGACGTACATCATATTTTTGCAACCGATGGTTATGTTAATTCAAAACGTAGCAATTACCCATTTGGCGAAGTAGGCAGCGCCAGTTTCACCTCAAGCAATGGCAGTAAGCTTGGCAGCGCAGCCAGCTCGATTAATTACTCAGGCACGGTATTTGAGCCAATCGATGAGTTTAAAGGTGACTTTGCTCGCGCCTACTTCTATATGGCAACCCGCTACGAAAACGTCATTGGTACTTGGCAAAACAACACCACGGCTAGTAATGCCGTGCTTAACGGCTCTAGTAACCAAGTGTTTGAGAATTGGGTAGTAACTATGTTGGTTAATTGGCATAACGACGATCCAGTCAGTCAACTTGAACTAGATAGAAACCAAGCCGCTTATGAGCATCAAGGCAATCGCAATCCATATATCGATCATCCAGAATTTGTTGAGATGATTTGGTAAAGGTCAACGGTCAGCGGTCAGCGGTCAGCGGTCAGCGCAGAAAAACATCAGCCTTTGCAGTTGCAAAGGCTTTTTTGCTCTCTAATTTTATAACCCAATTTATGCAGTAAGAATATAATTAATGCTCTTTTGTTTATCATTGTTGGGCATCTTTTTTGTTGCTCAACCCATGCTAACGCAGCAGTTGCAAATTCACTGTTATTTGCAATTGAGTGATCCACCGCTTCTGCAAGCTTCACAATTTGCAAAATAGATTGTCTATATTCGGTAAGGCCTAGGCTTAAAAGGTAATTTTGAATCGGACACATAGCATTTAATCAGAGTGAAAAAATACAGCATAAAAGCTGGAGCTAGGTTAAGGTCAAGTAGTTTTTTATGAGGGAAATTTATCGACGTGCTTTTTCTATGGTATGAATTTTTATACCTGCATATTCTTATACCAATCGTGTTAAGTTACTGACCATTTATAGCGACAGATAAATACAGTGATAACAAGGCGTAAATTTTGACATGTAGTTGTTCTACTTGAAAAAATCATAACGCAGTTAGCGCTTTATTTAGCTCGCTAGAATGGTTAAATATTTAAGTCGATTGGTATTACTGTTCTCTTCTTCCCTGCCCTCAATAGACTCAACCCAAGCTACGGTGGGAAAATTTACTCCGCGCTGACGGCTGAAAGCTTATCGCTAAAAGCTGCTCCAAACGCAAAAAGCCCCAGCTAATGCCGGGGCTTTTTATAAAACAGACTTAATTAAAAATTAAGCTTGTTTTGGACTAGAAATAACGTCTACTAATGTCCAAGACTTAGTCTTAGAGATTGGAGCGCATTCACGGATAGTAACAACGTCACCCGCTTTTGCTGTGTTATTTTCGTCATGTACGTGTAATTTAGTCGTACGTTTGATGAATTTCCCATAGATTGGGTGCTTCACGTAACGTGCGATAGCGATAGTGAAAGATTTTTCCATCTTGTCGCTGATTACAGTGCCTTGAAGAGTACGAATTTTATCACTCATTATTGACCTGCCTTCTGGTTAATAACTGTTTTTACACGCGCGATATCGCGACGTACTGTTCTTAGCGTGTGAGTTTGAGCTAACTGACCAGTGCTTGCTTGCATGCGCAGGTTAAACTGCTCACGAAGAAGACCTAGAAGTTCAGCATTAAGCTCTTCTACGCTTTTATCTTTTAGTTCGCTTGCTTTCATCACATTACCGTCCGAGTTACGAAAGTTGTTTTGAATGGCAGTTTACGAGCAGCAAGGTCGAATGCTTCACGAGCAAGCTCTTCAGAAACACCTTCCATTTCGTAAAGTACTTTACCAGGCTGAATTTCAGCAACCCAATATTCAACAGAACCTTTACCTTTACCCATACGAACTTCAAGAGGCTTTTCTGTGATCGGTTTGTCAGGGAAGACACGGATCCAGATTTTACCTTGACGTTTCACGTGACGTGTCATGGCACGACGAGCTGCTTCGATTTGACGAGCAGTCATGCGGCCACGGCCAGTAGCTTTCAAACCGAAAGTACCGAAGCTTACTTTGTTACCGTTTTGCGCTAAACCACGGTTGCGGCCTTTGTGCATTTTACGGAATTTTGTACGTTTTGGCTGTAACATTACTCGCTACCTCTACTTAGCACTTTTTTTGGCTTTCTTTGGTGCGCGTTTAGCTGGCTTCTCTTGCTCTTGTACTAGTGGTAAACCACCAATAACTTCGCCTTTGAAGATCCAAACTTTAACACCAATGATACCATAAGTGGTTAAGGCTTCAGAAGTTGCGTAGTCGATATCAGCACGAAGAGTATGTAGAGGTACACGACCTTCACGATACCATTCTGAACGTGCGATTTCTGCGCCGCCAAGACGACCGCTAACTTCAACTTTGATCCCTTTAGAACCGATGCGCATTGCATTTTGTACCGAACGCTTCATAGCGCGACGGAACATAACACGACGCTCTAGTTGAGAGGCAATGCCGTCTGCTACTAGTTGTGCATCTAGTTCTGGTTTACGTACTTCAGAAATATTGATCTGAGCAGGTACACCAGCAATCTTAGTTACCGCTTGACGTAATTTTTCTACGTCTTCGCCTTTTTTACCGATAACAACACCCGGACGAGCCGTGTGAATTGTTACGCGGATTGATTTTGCTGGACGCTCAATAACGATTTTAGACACAGAAGCCGCTTTCAATTCCTTAGTAAGGAATGTACGTACTTTGTGATCGCCAAAAAGCTGTGCAGAGAAATCTTTTGAACTCGCGTACCAGGTAGAAACCCAAGGTTTAGATATACCTAGGCGAATACCAGTAGGATGAACTTTTTGTCCCATTACTTATACTCCTAGCTATCTGAAACCACAACAGTGATGTGGCTTGTACGCTTAAGGATGCGGTCTGCGCGTCCTTTAGCACGTGGCATAATACGTTTCATTGTTGGACCATCGTCCACAAAGATCGTTGTTACACGTAGCTCATCAATGTCAGCACCTTCGTTATGCTCTGCGTTAGCAATAGCAGACTCAAGTACTTTCTTAACTAATACAGCCGCTTTCTTAGGGCTGTACGCCAGGATTTCTAGTGCGCGATCGACAGGTAACCCGCGGATCTGATCTGCAACTAGACGTGCTTTTTGCGCCGAACCAGAGGCGAATTTATGTTTAGCTAATGCTTGCATTTATCATTCCCCTCTTAACGTTTCTTCGCTTTCTTATCCGCAGCGTGGCCACGGTAAGTGCGAGTTGGTGCAAATTCACCTAGTTTGTGACCGATCATTTCGTCAGAAACGAAAACTGGTACATGCTGGCGACCATTATGGACAGCAATGGTCAATCCGATCATGTTAGGTATGATCATTGAACGACGGCTCCAAGTTTTAATTGGCTTCTTGTCACCGCTTTCCAAAGCTTTCTCTACCTTCTTCAGCAAGTGTAGGTCTATAAAAGGACCCTTCTTGAGAGAGCGTGGCATGGCTATTCCTCAATATTACTTAGTACGACGACGTACTATAAATTTATCCGTACGCTTGTTCTTACGCGTCTTAGCACCTTTAGTCGGCTTACCCCATGGAGACACAGGATGACGACCACCAGATGTACGACCTTCACCACCACCGTGTGGGTGATCAACCGGGTTCATGGCAACACCACGAACTGTCGGACGAATACCACGCCAGCGATTTGCACCTGCTTTACCAAGTGAACGAAGCATATGCTCAGCATTGCCTACTTCACCTAGCGTCGCACGACAATCTGATTCAACTTTACGAACTTCGCCTGAACGAAGACGTAATGTTACATACTGACCATCACGAGCAAGGATTTGAACGTATGCACCAGCAGAACGTGCGATTTGAGCACCTTTACCTGGTTTTAATTCTACGTTGTGAACAGTCGAACCTACAGGCATATTGCGCATAGGTAATGCATTACCAGGCTTGATTGGTGCATCAACACCAGACTGGATTGCATCACCAGCTTTTAAGCCTTTTGGTGCGATAATGTAACGACGCTCACCGTCTGCATATAATACAAGTGCGATGTTTGCGCTACGATTTGGATCATATTCTAAACGCTCAACAGTGGCTGGAATGCCATCTTTAGTACGTTTAAAATCGATTAAACGGTAATGCTGCTTATGACCACCACCGATATGACGAACCGTAATACGACCATTGTTATTACGACCACCTGATTTAGAGTTTTTCTCTAATAGTGGTGCGTATGGCTTGCCCTTATGTAGATCTGGGTTTACCACTTTAACTAGGTGACGACGACCCGCAGAAGTTGGCTTACACTTTTGAAGTGCCATAATTCTAACTCCCCTTATTACTCGGCGCCGCCGACAAAGTCTAGTTCGCTGCCTTCTTTAAGAGTAACGTAAGCTTTTTTCCAGTCGCTACGACGACCGAAACGTGCGCCAGTACGTTTTGTTTTACCCTTAACATTAAGTGTGCGAACACCAGTTACTTCCACTTCAAAAAGCTTCTCTACAGCTGCTTTAACTTCAGCTTTAGTTGCGTCATTTACTACTTTGAAAACGATAGTGTTGTTTTCTTCAGCAGCAATAGTGCTTTTTTCAGAGATATGTGGAGCAAGGATCACTTTTAAAAGACGTTCTTCACGAATCATGCTAGCGTCTCCTCAAGTTGCTTAACAGCAGCTGCTGTAATAAGTACCTTATCGAAAGCGATTAAGCTTACAGGGTCGATACCAGCTACATCACGCGTGTCAACCTTGTACAGGTTACGTGCCGATAAAAATAGATTCTCATCTACTTCTTCAGTTACGATTAGAACATCTTTAAGCTCAAGTTCTTTAAGCTTAGCAACTAGTTCTTTAGTTTTTGGTGCTGCTAGAGCAAAACTTTCAACAACGATTAAACGCTCTTGACGAACTAATTCAGATAAAATGCTTTTGATCGCACCGCGGTACATTTTACGGTTTACTTTTTGGCTGTGGTCTTGTGGTTTAGCTGCGAAGCTAACGCCACCTGAACGCCAAATTGGACTACGGATTGTACCAGCACGTGCACGGCCAGTACCTTTTTGAGCCCATGGTTTTTTACCACCACCGCTTACTTCAGAACGTGTCTTCTGAGCACGAGTACCTTGACGAGCACCTGCTGCGTATGCAACAACTACTTGATGTACTAATGCTTCGTTAAACTCACGTCCAAAAGTAGCTTCAGAAACTTCAAGACCGCCAGAAGCGTCTTTAATTGCTAATTCCATCACTAAATCTCCAGGACTTATGCTTTAACAGCAGGTTTAACGATAACGTCACCGCCGATAGCGCCAGGTACTGCACCTTTAACTAAAAGCAAGTTACGCTCAGCGTCAACGCGTACTAGTTCTAAGTTTTGAGTCGTTACACGCTCAGCACCCATATGACCGGCCATTTTCTTACCTTTAAACACCTTACCAGGTGATTGGTTTTGACCGATTGAACCAGGAGCACGGTGAGATAGAGAGTTACCATGTGTAGCGTCTTGCATGCTGAAATTCCAGCGCTTAACACCACCTTGGAAACCTTTACCTTTAGAAGTACCGGTTACGTCAACTTTGTTGATTTCGTTGAATAATTCAACAGTAAGCTCAGCGCCTACTTCAAAATCGCCTTCACCACCATTTAGGCGGAATTCCCACAGACCGCGACCCGCTTCAACACCAGCTTTAGCGAAGTGACCCGCTGTTGCTTTGTTTACACGGCTTGCTTTTTTAGTGCCTGCGGTTACTTGAAGCGCGTTATAACCGTCTGTTGCGTCAGATTTGATCTGAGCAATGCGGTTAGGTGTCGCTTCAATAACTGTCACAGGGATAGATACACCATCTTCAGTGAAGATACGTGTCATACCCACTTTACGACCGACTAGACCTAATGCCATTTTCCTAAAACCTCTCTAATCTTTCGATTAACCCAGGCTGATTTGAACATCAACACCAGCAGCAAGATCTAAACGCATAAGTGCGTCAACAGTCTTGTCAGTTGGTTCTACGATGTCGATCAGACGTTTATGGGTGCGGATCTCGTACTGATCACGCGCATCTTTATTAACGTGCGGTGATGTAAGTACAGTAAAACGTTCAAAGCGTGTAGGTAGTGGAATTGGACCACGTACTTGTGCGCCAGTGCGTTTCGCAGTTTCCACGATTTCCGCCGTTGATTGGTCAATCAAACGGTGGTCAAAAGCTTTTAGGCGAATACGAATGCGTTGATTTGACATTCTTAAACCTCAATATAAAGAGCATTTAAAAGAGCATAAAAAAACGACCGAAACAATCTTAAAAACATAAGATGCCGGTTGTTGATTTATATCTACGTTGAGTTCCAAATCGGAACTCCTGTTTTATTAGCTTGAAATCCAAGCTTAATGTTCCTTCCAAGTTCCCGGGGGAATTTTGAAAGCCTGCGTATTATAGTGATATTGGTGATAAATGCAACAACTATTTCAAACTACCAGAATGAGGATTATTTATACTGTAAAAAAGGGTTGTCACTATGTCGTCATTACTGGGAATTTACTATAGTTAGGAAGCCATGCAATCGTACTTGGCACTAATGATAATGGTCAGTCCAGTTTTTAATTGTTATTATTCATCCTTATTTTGCTTTTATCTCTTAATCCTTAACCTTGGTGAGTTGATGCGTATTTTTAATTATTGCTTGAATTTTGTGTCTATGGTGATGAATCGCCTATTTGTGAAAAGCAAAGTACTGCCCGAGAACCCAATTGAACAATACGGTCTTAATCCCGCCTACCCTACTTTTTATATAGTTAAACTTAATGCTCGCTCAGATTTAGCGGCCCTTGACCGAGTTTGTAAGAAGTACAACCTGCCCAGACCAATTGAACAACAGCTGTTGGGTAATGCAGAGTTAGACCGTTTTATTGGCCTACAAAATCCACCACCACTGTTTGGCAGCCAAGCGAAGCCAACTGACGCGCTAAACCAGGGTAAACAAATAATTGCTCAGCTATTCACCAGTGGCGAAAAAAACGTGCAAGTCATTCCGGTCACTATTTTATGGGGTCGTAATCCAGGCAAAGAAAAACCAGGTTTAGGTACGCTGGTTTCGCACTCACTTACACCTAGCTGGTTTCGTAAGTTTTTTGTATTACTGTTTTCAGGGCGTGATAACTTTATACGCTTTAGTCAACCGTTGGATTTATCGTTATTAGTAAATGAAAAAGCCGATGTTGATGAGTTACCTCATAAATTACTTCGCGTCGCTAGG
Organism: Pseudoalteromonas sp. SG41-1; assembly: GCF_014164575.1. NCBI lineage: Bacteria > Pseudomonadati > Pseudomonadota > Gammaproteobacteria > Alteromonadales > Pseudoalteromonadaceae > Pseudoalteromonas > Pseudoalteromonas sp. SG41-1. The sequence goes on along the minus strand of NZ_JACJFL010000023.1, from coordinate 14,598 downwards.
GTGCATTTTCGTCGTCAAAAATTGGCGGCAACGGGCCCTAAAATGCCCTCACGCGAGCAACTATTTAATTCATTGTTAGCATCACCGACTATAAAAAAAGCAATTAACGATGAAGCAAAAAGCAAAAAAATCAGCCATGAGCAAGCACGGCAAAATGCGTTAAAGCTATTAGATGAGATTGCTGCTAACTACAGTGATGCCACCATACGTGTTGCAGATCGTGTATTAACCTGGCTATGGAACAAGCTCTATAACGGCATTGATATAAAATACACCGAACAAATCCATGATCTAACCAATAAAGGTCATGAAATTATTTATATGCCGTGTCATCGCAGCCACATGGATTACTTATTACTTACCTACTCGATTTATCATCTTGGTTTAGTACCACCACATATTGCTGCTGGTATTAACTTAAACTTCTTCCCAGCAGGCGGCATATTCCGCCGCAGTGGCGCATTTTTTATTCGCCGCTCATTTGCTGGCAACAAGCTTTACTCTGCTGTATTTAAAGAGTATTTAAGTCAGTTGTTTATCAAAGGTTACTCAGTTAAGTTTTATACTGAGGGCGGACGTAGCCGTACCGGGCGTTTACTACCACCAAAAACAGGTATGTTGGCGATGACACTACAAGCTATGTTACGTGGTATTGATCGCCCTATTTCGATTGTGCCGGTGTACATTGGTTATGAACACGTCATGGAAATAAATACTTATCTGAAAGAACTCGCAGGTGATGATAAAAAAGGCGAGTCGATTTTCGGTATTTTCAAAGCCATTAAAAATCTCAAAAACTATGGCCGCGGCTATTTGAATTTTGGCGATCCGATTTCGGTTAATCAATATTTAAATGAGCATCAACCTGATTGGCGTGAATCTATTCACCCAACTGATGTTCAAAAACCACAATGGCTTGGTCCGCAAGTGGCGACTTTAGCGGATAAAGTGATGGTTAATATTAATAGTGCCGCCGCGCTTAACGCAGTTAATTTACTGGCAATGATCTTACTGGTAAATGATAAGCAAGCATTGAGCAAGCCTAAATTGTTAGCACAACTAGACTTTTACTTACATTTACAACGTAGCGCTAGTTACAGTGAAAAAATCACCACCCCAGATGAAACTTCATCACAGTTACTCGAACATGCTTTAAAGCTGAATAAATTTGACGTTATAAGCGATGAGTTTGGCGAGATTATCGCGATTAACGATAAAGAGAAAATCCTCTTTAACTACTACCGTAATAATATTCTCCATGTGTTTGCCGTACCAAGCTTACTGGCACTGCATATATTTAAAAGCCATAAAACGACAGTATCGCAGTGCCAAAAATTGGTTAACTGTTTTTACCCGATGTTTGCTAAAGAATGGTTTTTACACGAACTTGATGAAAATTATATCACCCGCATACTGGCCAGCTTTGTAGATCAAGATTTAATAGAAATAGATGGTGATAACATAAAAATCACCAACAGTAATGATTGCTTAGCCAAGCTGGAAATTCTAGGTCGTGCGCTTAGCTTAACCCTGCAACGCTACGCCATTGTGATTGGCTTTATTCAAACCAGTAAAGAAATTGAACGCGAAGAGCTTGAACGCGAAAGCCAAGTATTAGCGCAGCGCTTAGGTACCTTGCATGGTATTAAGACCCCTGAGTTTTTTGACAAAAAAGTATTGGTAGGCTTTATTAGCAACTTGCGCGAACAAAGTTTAATTAGCGAAACCGAGAATGGCTTACAGGGCAGTACTGAACTTTGTGAAGTGTATATTCACCTTAAAGCCTTGCTGCCAGCGCGAGTCTGGCAGTCAATTAGTGATATTGTGCAAGGACAATGTAAGCAAAAATAACTGCAAGCGGCATATTAACGCTGACGCATTACACCTTCTTGGATCGTTGAGGCAACTAAATTGCCTTGACGGTCAAAGAACTGACCACGCACCAACCCCCGCCCTGAGCTCGCACTTGGGCTATCAATGGTATATAAAATCCAATCATCCATTCGAAACGGACGATGAAACCACATCGCATGGTCAATTGTTGCTACTTGCATGTTTGGCTGCATAAACGAGACACCATGGGGCTGTAGAGCCGTTGGTAAAAACTCAAAGTCAGACGCATATGCCAATAAATAGTTATGAATACGTTGATCATCTGGCATCTCGCCATTGGCTTTGAACCAAATATGTTTAACCGGCTCCATTACCTCTGGCTTAAATGGGTTATGAAAGGTGACCGGACGCATTTCAATCGGCATTTCGCGAATAAACTTATTGCGGATCACCTCAGGTATATGAGATGCGTGCTCTTGATAAAACTCCAGTGATGAGCGCAGCTCCTCAGGAGCAGGTACATCCGGCATAGTAGCTTGATGCGACAAGCCATCTTCAGCACCTTGAAATGATGCCGTCATATAAAAAATAGGTTTTCCATATTGAATAGCACTAACTCGGCGAGTACTAAAGCTTTTACCATCACGGATCGTTTCAACATCGTACACAATTGGCTTTGCAGCATCACCAGGGCGTAAAAAATAAGAATGCAGTGAATGAACAATACGGCCTTCCGGTAAGGTTTCTTTAGCTGCAGACAGTGCTTGGCCCATGACTTGACCACCAAATACCGCACGAAAACCCAAATCTTGGCTTTGCCCTCGATACAAGCCCTGCTCTATTTCTTCTAACGTTAATAACGACAATAAATCATCTAAAACTTGGCTCATAGTTGCTCCTCAATCCCATTTAGATTTTAATGATACTATAGACAAGTATGATGTAAATATTTCAAGGATCCTAGTTATGGCGTATTGGTTATTTAAAACTGAACCCGATGCATTTTCAATCGACGATTTAAAAAGCGCCCCTGCACAAACCACTGCATGGGAAGGTGTGCGCAACTACCAAGCCCGTAATTTTATGCGCGATGGCGTAAAGCTCGGCGATTTAGTGATGATTTACCATTCTAGCTGTAAACACGTCGGCATTGCAGGTATCGCAATAGTGACTACTGAAGCCTACCCAGATCCTTGCCAGTTTGATTTAAGCAGTGATTATTACGATCCTAAATCAACCAGTGATAAACCGAGATGGGTTGTGGTTGATGTGACCTATCAGCAGCATTTAAATAAATTAGTCAGCTTAAAAGCGATTAAAGAAAACGATGCCATCACCGAAATAGCTCTAAAAAAAGGTGGTCGATTATCGGTAATGCCAGTAACTAAAGCGGATTGGCAAGCAATTATAAAAATGGCAGAGTGACAACAATAATTTGCTGCTAATACATCACGTTTTCCTTCTTTTTCCAAATTTGCTAAAATAGGTGGCTTGTTTTAGTTAGGGGGTTAGATGAAATTACTGTATTGGTTAGATGAGTGGTTAACTCTACCTCAAGATGAACAGCAAACCAGACTACCTATCTCTGGAGGCGATTTACTTGGCGATGTTTTTGTTAAGTATCACTTTATTGATATAAATAAGCCTTTATTGTTCACCTTTTCTCCTGCAGGTACTAATTACCAAGAGCATGATCTCAATGATGATTTTAGCCCTTGGGGATTTCAACTAGCGCAAAAACAACATGTGAATGTTATTTCTTTTCAGCACTTAGGAATAAGTAATTGGTTTAGACACCGTAATTTACTGTTTTTCCTCGAGCAACTCGCTCCCTTGCTAACACCCTTTACCCAGCGATTAGGCTACGGCTTAAGCCGAGGTGGCTTTGCTGTGGGTGCATTTGCTAATTTACTAAAGCTAGATAAGGTACTGTTATTTCACCCTGTTAGCACCAAAAATAAAGCACTTGCTCCTTGGGATGACCGCTCAAGTACGGATATAGCACAACAATTCGATTGGGAGCAAGATTACCACGATCTCGATTTAGGCAATGCTAAAGGCTATATAATTTACGACCCGACCAATCGTATTGACCGTGGCCATGCTAAGCGCTATTCGCAACTAACCCACTTACGCGTGTTTGGTATGGGTCATAGTACCCATGCCAACTACCTAAATAAATTTGGCTTTTATAAACAAGTGGCCGTCGACTTTATTAGCCATCAACAAGTCGATATTGCGCAATTTCGCCTACAAACCAAAACCCTGCGCTTTAAAGAAGACTATTATAGAAGGCTCAACAAGGCGAATGCTAAATCGGCACACCGCCAAGTATTATTAAGTAAAGCACACAACATACTGATTGATGAAAAAGCAGCGCATGTGCAAGAGCATCAAGCCAAAATTGATATTCAACCATTGATTGATGTCGCGCTAAAGCACCAAGATGAACACCCTAAGGATGCTATTCAGCTGCTGGAAGTTGCTCAGCAACTTGCCCCTGATGATCCTTTAGTGGAGCACAAACTAAAACAGTTAAAATAAAAAGCCGTGCTTGTTTAATCAAGCACGGTTGGCAAATTTATATGTAAACTGACAACTCAATTTTAACCTTTCTTTTTCTTGGTAGTTTTCTTTTTGTGCCCGTGCTTGGGCACTATCGCAAAGTACATTATCAGTGCGAGCCATGAAAAGAAAATGATGCCGATTAACCAGCCATTTTTTTCGTGGCCTTGCGTACGTTTACTATTGAGCACAATCACTACTGGGAGTATATATGCGCTCAAAAGTAGAATTAAAAACGCCACTTCATTCATTACTTAGCAAGCCCCTGCCAATCAACTTCGCTGCTTAAAACACGATCAACCGCAATGTAATGTAAAATATCACCACTGTTAACCGGATAATCCAGTGGTGGATTTAAATCCATATTTTGCGCACTCAGGTTGTGAGCAACACCAAGTAAAATAGCATCATGGTCGTGTTTAAAATGATGAAATAATTTACCAAATTCCATTACCGCTAAATCAGCAGGAATAGCTAAACTAAACTGGGTATCACCATGCAAAGTAGATAATAATTCCTCTTGTACACGACTTGAGCCGGGGTCTTGCATTGAACGTACTAGAATTTCGGCTGACTTAGCCGTTGAACATTCCACGTTGTAACAATGTTCTAGTAGCATTTCGACTTTACTCTCATCGTTAAAGTGCGCACTAATATGGCAGTCATCTTTCACTAATTTACTAATGCGCAGGGCGGTGGTAAAAGTTTCGTCGTCGTCTTGCCCGTCAATAATAATTTTATCTGCCAGTTTAATTGCGACCCTTTCCAGCTCGCTTAAATCTGTAAAACTAGTTAAGCGCACAAAATCAACATGGGCATTAGCTAAAAACGGATGCTCCATTGACTCTGTGACCGCAAGCAAAATTCGTCGATCCAAACGCTTTTGGTCAGCGAGAATATAATCAATCATTTTTTTAGTACGAATTTGATGCCAGCCAAAAATAATAATGTGATTGTGAAAATGTGCAAAACTTTTATCACCCGTCATAGCGCGCCTAATTAAATAAGTAACTGTTTGCCCTGTTTTACCTAACAGGACACCAAATAAAGCTAAACCAAATGGAATTTGCAGTATCGCCACAATCCATCTACCCAGATCTGTAGTTGCACTAAAATCACCATATCCTACCGTTGAGGTAGTAACGATATAGTAATAAACAAAAGTGCTAATTGGCCTCAGTGCGGCTTCTTCAGCGAAGATTAACAACAACCAGATCAAGACCATATGTAATAATGTCGCAATAGCGACAGCTTGCCAACTAACCTGATCAATATGGTTTCTGACTAGTAAAAATAATCGTTTAAATATAAAAGGCATGCCCACACTTGGTTATTCAGCTATCAATTATCGATAAGTTACTGTAATGCTTAAATGAAGGCAATGGTTGAAATACTTTTGAGGATCAAGATTATTATCTAGACTGCTTTTTTAAAGTAGAACAGTGTAAGCTATACTTGAATTATTAATTATAAAGTCGAGCGTGTTATGTCAGGTGTATTAGCTTCTGTTGATCAACGAACTCAACTCGTTGGTGAAAATCGCTTAGAGTTATTATTGTTTTATTTGCACAGTCGCCACTTGTTTGCTCTTAATGTCTTTAAAGTTAAAGAAGTAGTGAAACTGCCGCATCTTAGTATCATTCCACATGCCCATCCTAAAATATCAGGCGTGGCCAATATTCGTGGTGAATCAATCCCTGTTATTGATTTACGCCAAGCGATTTGCATGTCTGCGGCTAAGAACACTGAAGATAGTAACTTAGTGATCACTGAATACAATCGCACAGTACAAGGGTTTCTAATTGGTAAGGTTGATCAAATCGTTAATATGACATGGTCAGATATAATGCCACCGCCTTCCTCTATCGGTAAAAATCATTATCTAACTGCGCTCACTAAAATTCAACGTGATGGCCAAGAGCAGTTAGTAGAGATCATTGATGTAGAAAAAGTACTAGCAGAAATTGTTGAGTACGAAGTACAAATTTCTGATGAGGTGCTTGATCAAAGTATCGTAAACGAATTTGTTGGCCGAAAAATACTCCATGCTGACGACTCACCTACAGCACGAAAACAAGTGAGCGATACATTAACGCAGTTGGGTATTGAGATTATCCCAGCCAGTAATGGTCTTGAAGCACTCAATATGCTTAAAGCCTGGGCTGATAAAGGCATGGACGTAGAAAAAGAGTTACTGATGGTGATCACCGATGCAGAAATGCCAGCAATGGATGGTTATCGCTTAACGCACGAGATCCGTAACGATAACCGCTTAAAAAATCTGCATGTGGTACTTAACACATCCCTCAGTGGCAGCTTTAACCAAGCCATGGTCGAGAAAGTGGGTTGCAATGCGTTTTTATCTAAATTTCAACCAGACTTACTCGTAGAAGAAGTACAAACACGTTTAAAAGCGGTCCTCGCACCACAGAAATAGCACTGTATCTAAGCGTGGCTTATGCCACGCTAGTGCTTGAATTAACGTTTGTTATAATGACGAAGAAATACGCGATTTAACACCACGACTACAACTCTATTTGCCAATTAAACACTTTCGTGATTAATTGGCAATATGTAGCAATAATCAAAACACACAATCATTATGCTAAATCATGTTGCCAAACCGTTCACTAAATTAGTGGAACGTTACCTACCCGATCCATTTATTTTTGTTATTTTACTCACACTACTTACCTTTATAATTGCGTGTGTAGTGACACCTTCAAACCCACAACAAGTGCTGAGCGCGTGGGGCAGTGGTTTTTGGAACTTACTGAGTTTTGCCATGCAGATGCTGTTGGTATTACTCACCGGATATATGCTGGCAAGTACACCGATGATGAGCCGACTGCTCACGCAATTAGCAAAACTTGCCAATACTGCGCCAAAAGCTATTTTATTAGTGACTTTTGTATCATTACTTGCCAGTTGGATTAACTGGGGATTTGGCTTAGTTATTGGCGCTTTATTTGCCAAAGCCATTGCCCGCCACACACTAGTTGATTATCGCTTACTGGTTGCCAGTGCGTATTCTGGCTTTATTGTTTGGCATGGTGGCTTGGCAGGCTCAATTCCTTTAACTATCGCAACGTCAGGGCATTTTTCACAGCAAAGCATTGGTGTGATAAACACCAGCGAAACACTTTTTTCAGGATTTAATATAGCCATAGTTATTGGCTTATTTATCATTATGCCACTGGTTAATCGTTATATGTTACCCAGTGCCAAAGACAGCATTTATGTTGATAAAACGCTATTAGCAGAACCGATACCTAAGCCCAACAATGTTACTCGCCCTGCCGATAAAATTGAACACAGTAAGTTATTAGGACTAGGCATTGGAGTGCTTGGGCTAGTTTATTTAGCTAATTATTTTGTGTTTAGTGGCGGCTCACTTAATTTAAACAGTGTGATTGCACTGTTTTTATTTTCTGCGATTTTACTGCATCAAACGCCGTATAATTTACTTAATAGCCTGCAGCAAGCAGTCCCCAGCGGCGCAGGGATTATTATCCAGTTTCCATTTTATGCTGGGATCATGGCAATCATGGTACAAACAGGTTTGGCGCAGCAAATATCACAAGGATTTATCGCCATCGCCAGTGCACAATCACTGCCGTTTTGGAGCTTTTTAAGCGCGGGATTAGTCAATATATTTGTGCCATCTGGCGGTGGACAATGGGCGGTACAAGCACCGATAGTGATACCCGCAGCACAAGCTCTGGGTGCAGATATGCCACGCGTGGCTATGGCGGTAGCTTGGGGTGATGCGTGGACTAACCTGATTCAACCATTTTGGGCCTTGCCAGTGCTAGCAATTGCCGGCCTAAAAGCCAAAGACATTATGGGCTTTTGTTTAGTGCAGCTAATTATAACCGGCGTGTTTATATCCTTGGTGTTGAGTTTTTATCCGTAACGCTTGCTGCAAAAATATAGCGTGAGTAACACCTCACGCTATTTAAATTTGTTAACTCGACAATATCTTCATCGGCAGGCTTAAAATTGCATTTTCAGAGTCAGCAAAATGCATCATCACAGCCACATGGCCTGCAACTACTAAAGCGTACATCACGGCCGAAAAACCTTGCCCATATTTATCTAGTGGCAGTAAATGTGAATAGTGGCGGCCGCGCCATTCAAAGGCTATTTCCAGTGCACCGATAAATAAGAAAAACACTAATAGCATTAAGCCAAAGGTGTAGCTTAGCCATAAGCCAAATAACACGCCTAAAATACAAATACTCAATCCAACCCATGAACGCATTGAGAAGCTAATACTTTTTAATACATGCCCGCCATCAAGCGGCAAGATAGGTAACAAGTTAAATAAATTCAATAATGCGCTGAGTACTGCGACCCCGGCGAATATTTCCATCTCGGTGGCGTAATAAAGCACCACCCCCATTACGGAGGTGATCAAACCAAATGCGGGCCCCATTAAAGAAATCACCACATCTTGCCAGCGGGTGGTAATTTTATCGTCGCTTACGGCAAGCCCGCCGACGAACGGGATCAAGTAAATGCCTTTGGTTTTAATCCCAAAATATTGCATTGCTCTAACATGGCCGTATTCGTGGATCACTAAACAGGCAATCAGCATCAAGGCAAATTCAAAGGTGAACAGCCACGCATAACCAGCCACTGAGGCGCCAGCTAACGCCACTTTAACAACTTTGGCACTTTTAAAGATCTTAAAACCAAGCGCAAATAATCCAAGCAGCCCCTGCTTAGGTTTGGTTTTTTCAATTGGTGGCAAGGTGAGCTGTTGTACAAATTGATTATTAATATGAAGTGATAAACTTTGTTCAACTACAGCACTGGTGTCTAAGCCAATTACTTGATCGTCAAGTTTAAATTCAAAATAATTTTCGCGCGGATTATCAAACCCAATCGCTTGTTGTTGCTGAAAAATTTTTACAATTTGTTGCCCTGCGAGCACTAAACTAAATTGTTGATCAGCGAGGGTCAGCTGTATTTGCATGATGTCACTTTAAACCTTAAAAATTATATCGTTAGTATACCCATTTTTTTAACGAGATTATGGAATATATTTGCAACTATAAAGCTGACACCTTCGCTATTCTCGACTACTTTTAGTTAACAAGTAAATTTTATTTCAGGGAAGAAAATGACAAAATTAGCACGCAGCATTCTGGTCGTTGATGATTCAAAAGCTATTTTAGTAGTGATGCAGGCTATCTTAAATGAGCTTAATGTGCCCAATGTAACTACATGCTTGAATGCTCAAGACGCTCTTAATAAAGTAAAAACGAATCTATATACTTTTGACGCCGTGTTTACTGACCTGAATATGCCAGACATGGATGGCATGGAGCTTATTCGCCACCTTGGCGATATCCAATATCCAGGCGCAATTGTCATTATTTCGGAAATGAATTCAAAAATCATTGATTTGGCGGCTGATTTAGCCCGAAAAAATAATGTACATTTAATTGGTAACATTGCCAAACCAGTGCAACTCAACCAAGTTTATACACTGCTACAAAAACTAGAGTATTTAGCTTGTCATACTGAAAAACCCACAGAACCAATTTCTGAAACGCAATTGCTGCATGCAATAAGTCATAATGAGATAACGCCGTTTTATCAACCAAAAGTAAACCGTAATAGTAATAAAGTTGAAAGCATAGAAGTATTAGCCAGAATAGTGACCGCGGAACAAGGCGCAGTACTTTTACCGGAGCGATTTATTTGTGTCGCTGAAGATCTAGATTTAATTAACCTAATCACATTTCAGTTGTTTGAAAAGGCAACAGGCGATTTCTCAGAAATAAAAACTCGTTTAGGCTACAAACTTAAACTGGCCTTTAATTTGTCTCCCTGCCAGCTAGAAGATTTAAGCTGCCCAGATAAGCTGGCTTTAATTTTACATCTTAATCAATTGACCCCAAGTGAAATTATTTTAGAGATCACAGAACAGCATGCTTTATCCAGTTCAGCACAGCTAGAAACTCTAAACCGTTTGCGAATGCGTGGTTTTGGTATTTCTCTTGATGATTTTGGCACTGGGTTTACCAATGTACAACAATTAAAAACACTGCCTTTTACTGAGGTGAAAATAGATCGTACCTTGATCAGTAATATTGAAAGTGATTTATTTTCTCAGGTCATTGTTAGTAGCTTAGTGAATATAGCTATTCAAGATGACTTAACAATTGTCGCTGAAGGCATTGAGCGCGTTGAGGAGCTTGAATACTTGGAGCGTTTTAAAGAGCACATTTTAATGCAGGGCTTTTTGATCAGTCGCCCAAAAGGCAAAACTGAATTTATTCGCTGGGCGCAATCATGGCTACATATGGTTTCATTAAATAGTCATAGCCGACGTTAATTTTTTCGTTTCGCCATGGTATTCTCAGCGCTTAACAATTTATTGCTACTTTCCAAGCGCTGACGCCACATTTGCTTAGCAACTGCTTGCATATTAGCTGATTGATCATGCTCGTCTACAATTTCAAAGCCCATTAACGCTTCAATCATATCTTCGAGCGTCACAATCCCCTGCACATCACCATATTCATCTACCACTAAGCAAATATGAGTGCGCTCAGCTAACAAAGTATGTAATAAAGTAGGTACATATAAGGTCTCTGGCACAGTATAAATAGGTTTTATCAACTTGCTGATTTTATAGTTCTCGCCCAATCGATGATACGCCAACATAATATCGTTTTTATGTACAAAACCGATAATATCATCACCATTTTTATCATATACCAACACTCGAGAAAACGACGCTGAACCATGCTCAGCTAAATACTGATTTACAGTTAAATCTTTATGCACTTTAAACAAGACGGTACGCGGGGTAAGTAATGAATCTAATTTAGCGTGGCGAAAATGCAATAAACTACGGATGATTTCAGACTCTTCCTGATGCAAAGCACCTGATTGCGACCCCATATCAGCCATAGCTTCAATTTCTTGACGAATATAATACTCTTCGTTGTAATTACGGCCCAATATACCGGTGAGTTTTTCAGCAAGCCACACAAAAGGCTTTAGTGCGATGACTAAATACTGTAATGCTTGGGTCACCATAGGTGCAAGCGTTCGCCAATGCTTTGCGCCCAGAGTTTTTGGAATAATTTCTGACAGCACCAATACTAACAATGTCATTATCGCCGAAGCAATTCCCACCGCCGCATCAGAAAAAACCACCGCGGCTTGTGCCCCTACACCGGCAGCACCTGCAGTATGGGCAACCGTATTTAAGGTTAAAATAGCAGCTAAAGGCTGATCTACATTGGTTTTTAATTGCTCAAAACGTTTGGCTAGCTTAGGCTTTTTTTTACGCAATACTGCGACATAGCTTGGCGTAATACTCAATAGTACGGCTTCCATAATCGAACATAAAAAAGAAATCGTAATCGCCGCAACCATGTAAACGATTAATAATGTCACTGTTACCCCTTAGCCAGTCAGTCAATTATACCCCCTTAGGTATACACCTTACCAAGTGTAGCCCCTAACCTCAAACCTTACGCTGCTGAGCAATGAAATCCATCGCAGAGCACTTTTTGGCACCACAACCACATGCTATATTAAATTAAATTCCCTACATCAGGCTCAATAATGAATTTTAGTTCACTATGGCGCGGTAAAGCACCTCGCCTAACAACCACATTCGCGGTGTTAACTTTAAGCACATTAAGTAGCGCTTTAGTCGCTGCACCATTAGATAAAGCAGATATTAAGTTTATTGGCCCAATTGCAGCCGACATGCAGCTAAAGCCATATCAAACTGAGCATCAAGATGCGATTATTAACGCACTATTACCTAGCATTCAACAACCAACAACAAGTATTACGGTATTTGGCGAAAAATTAAAGTGGCAAACCTTAGACAAAGTAAATGCGTTAACTCTTGGTGGTCTACAAGCATTAAAGTTTACCGCTCATGCAGAGCGCTTTAGCCAAGGCACATTGACACTTAAAGGTATCGAAAAAGCGCAGTTGTTTATCGATGGTGAAAAACAATCAGTCACAAAAGAAAGCTATGAACTGGCATTACCGCAAGGCGATCACCAAATAGTGATTATTGCTGAACAAGTTGCTAATTGGCACGATGTTGACGTTGATTTCAACCCTAAAGCAGCAATTGATAGATTAACTTTTAGCAATAAAGAGCAACACGGTTTATCTGCTAAACAACTGTTTGATGCCACAACGGTTAGTTCACTATCTTTAGCACCTGATGCCAAACACTATTTAGTGGCAAAACGTCATTATCAGGATAGCACTGGCAATCAAGCAAATGTGATCACAGAGCTAAAAAATGATGATAATCAAACAGTTTACCGTTTTGAGTCGGGTCAACCGAGTAACATTATTTGGAGCCCCGATAATAATTATTTAGTCTATCTATTAGATGGAAAGTTAAAGCAATTAAATCGAAAAACCCTTAATCTTAAAGTGATTGCCAGCAACCTAGAGGGCGCGGGTGACTTTGCATATTACGATAACAACAGCTTAATCTTCAGCTGGTCCAAATCACCAGCAGCTGATAACAGCCTAACTAAACACTACCAAGGTTTACAAGATCGTTGGTCATATGCCCGCACAACCTCACAAGCTTACTTATTAGATATAAGTACAGGCCTGAGTAAAACAATAAGCCAAGGACCACTTAGTCACAGTATTGAAGATTTTAATAGCAAACGTGGTACGGTATTACTGAGTCGTGGTGTGCAAGTAATGCAAGCGTCGACTCACCCCACCACTGAGTTAGTGGAATTGAATATTGCCAATGCGAGCAACACAGTTATTGGTCAGTTTGCTACGTTTAATCAAGCTAAATACACAGGTGATGACATTTATGTCACTGCGGGTCCTGATTTTAAAGATGGTTTAGGCAGAAACCTACCTGAGAATATGCTTGCTAACAACTATGATGGACAGCTTTACCTATTAACTGATCATGGTAAAAATGCAGCACCATTAAGTCGTGAATTTGATCCTGCCATTGGTCAACTTGAAGTGCTCGCTAATGGCGATGCCCTCATTAAAGTCACTGAGCAAGATACGATTGCTTTGTACCTGTACGATAAAAGCAAACAACGCTTTAGCAAACTCAAAACAGGTTTTGATGTAGTTGAACAATTCAGTTTTTCAAACAACCGCAGCCCAGCTATTTTAGTTAGCGGCTCTAATGCATCATCTCCACAGCAATTAAAACAGTTAAGTATTAATAAAAACACCGCAACCACATTGTGGGATTCTAAACCACAAGCGTATGCAAATACCGATATAGCCAGCTTAGATGAATTTAACTTCATCAATACCGCAGGTGTTGAAATTAAAGGTCGTGTTTACTTTCCAAGCAATCTTGATAAGAACAAACACTACCCAGCATTAGTATATTACTATGGCGGTACATCACCGGTTACTCGTGGTTTTACTGGGCGTTATCCTTTCAATTTATGGGCAGAGCATGGCTATGTGGTTTATGTAGTGCAACCGACCGGTGCAACTGGATTTGGCCAACAGTTCTCTGCTAAGCATGTGAATGCGTGGGGTCAATATACTGCGGACGATATTATGCAAGGTACCCAAGCACTATTAAAACAGTATCCATTTATTGATAAAAATCGTTTAGGTAATTTAGGCGCATCATACGGTGGCTTTATGACTATGTTACTGACCACTAAAACAGACATGTTTAGTGCCTCAATCGCACACGCCGGGATTTCTAATATTACCTCGTATTGGGGTCACGGTTGGTGGGGCTATTTATATTCTGGCGAAGCCTCTAAAAACAGCTATCCTTGGAATAATAGTGAACTATACAGCCAACATAGTCCGGTTTTCCATGCAGACAAAGTAACCACACCGCTACTGCTATTACATGGTGATGCTGATACCAATGTACCTGTAGGCGAAAGTCACACTATGTATACTGCGCTGAAACTACTAGGCAAAGATGTTGACCTTATTGAATATAAAGGGGCGGACCATCAAATTTTTGCTCGCGATCAACGCTTTGATTGGTGGGATACTATGCTTGCCTACTTCGATAAGCATTTAAAAGAGCAACCACAGTGGTGGCAGTACTTATACCCAGGGCAAGAGCATGAAAAAAGTCTATGATTTCAATACCTTTTCAAGGTAATCTGTACTGCGCATAGCTTTTTTCTGTTTTGCGGGCATGCCTTTATTAAAGCTTGTTTCTGCTTTTAGCTG
>NZ_JACJFL010000022.1:0-67124 GCF_014164575.1 Pseudoalteromonas sp. SG41-1 | reverse complement strand
ACTTAGCACGTTAGAGCTTTGCGAATGCATCTTGCAGTGGTGGTACTACTTGCTTTTTACGGCTCAGTACGCCGTCTAGCCATACTTTTCCGTCTTTGGGCGTTACACCATAAGCAGTTTCAACTAGTGTTGCATCGTCAGATACGATCAGCATTTGTGAGCCTTCTTTCATGATGTCGGTAAGTAATAAGAATACCGAGTGGCGTCCACCTTCTTCTTTAAGCTTAGCAATATCAGCTTCAAGGTCTGCTTTAATATCATCAAATACCGCTAGATCGATAACTTCTAATTGACCAATACCAACTAGTTTACCGTTCATGTTGAAGTCTTTAAAATCACGCATTACTAAATCACGCGCTGGAGTATTCTCAACCGCTGACTTAACACGGAACATATCCATGCCTAATTCTTTAAAGTCCTCGATGCCGGCAATTTCAGCAAGCGCTTCAACACATTTAATATCAGCTGTGGTGCAGGTTGGTGATTTGAAAATAACCGTATCACTTAAAATTGCACACATCATGATGCCTGCAATGTCTTTTGGAATTTCAACATTGTAGAAGTCATACATCATTTTAATGATCGTGTTTGAGCAGCCAACAGGGCGGATCCAGCATTCAAGAGGTGTAGAGCTGGTTAAATCGCCTAGTTTATGGTGATCAACAACGCCAACAACGCGAGCTTGATCGATATCATCAGGTGCTTGCGTTTTTTCAGTATGGTCAACGATGTAAACATCTTCACCGGCATAACTTAATTTTAGCTCTGGTGCTTCAAAGCCGAATTTATCAAGAATAAACTGCGTTTCAGGTGATATTTCACCAAGACGAGTTGGAATTGCTGGTTCTTCGATTTGGTTTTTCAAATATGCGAGTGCGATTGCACCACAAATAGAATCTGAATCTGGGATTTTATGACCCACTACATACATTGACATGACGGAACTCCTTAAATTTTGCCGTATTTTAGCAAAGTAATTTAACTTTGACACATTCGCGTTGGTGATTTTTTGTAATATTCAGTCTTAACAGTAGTTAAAAAATTCAACTGCCATTTTTATATGTTTTTGGTTACACTTTAACTAATTGAATCTTTTAGGAAGAACTCAAATGCAGTTAGGTCGCAGGGGCTGGAATAATGTGGTTATTTTTTCCATGCTGTTGATGATTTTCTTTTTTAATGGATTACATACAAAACTCAACAGTGGTTCAGAACAATCTAGTGTGCAAAGTGTATTGCCAGCGCAAAACTTTATTTTAGCTCTAGAGTTTCCCGATCAAAAAATAGAGCGCATAGGCACTTCTTGGCGCGCCACTGCATTAATCAATAATGCACCTGCTAGTTTTTGGCAAGCGACAACAGCAAACCTTGTGGCATTAGTAAATGAATGGCAGAGCATGCAATTGTCGGTCGCTGATAATCAGCAAGCATTCCACAATACCTCAGCTTTGACTGTAGCAACCGTATGGTTGGCAGGCGAGCAACTTCCTTGGTTGTATCAATTATATAGCGCACCACAAGGCTATTATTTATTAGATAAAAGCAACCAGCGCGTGTTATCACTTGATAAAGCAACTGCGCAGCGTTTATTCCCTAGTTTTAATTTTTCACAAAGTGAGCCTAAATAGTATGCCTGAATTACCAGAGGTTGAAGTTAGCCGAATGGGGATCACCCCACATATTTTGCAGCAAACAGTTACAAAGGTGAATATTCATAATCCGAATATGCGTTGGCCTGTGCCGGATGATGTGTACAAAATCGCTAACTTAGCTGTTTTAGCTGTTGAGCGTAGGGCAAAGTATTTGCTACTTGAGTGTGAACTGGGCAGCATTATTTTGCATTTAGGTATGTCGGGTAATTTACGAGTTGTTGAACAAAATGAGCCATTAAAAAAGCATGATCATATCGAGTTTATATTTGCCAACGGTAAAGCATTGAGACTAAATGACCCACGCCGATTTGGTTGTTGTTTATGGCAAGCGCCCGGAGAATGTCATAGCTTACTGAGCAAACTGGGCCCTGAGCCACTCACTGATGAATTTACTGCTAAGCGCGTATATGAGCAGTCACGAAATAAGAAAGTGCCAATCAAACAATTTATTATGGATAACGCTGTGGTGGTTGGTGTGGGTAATATTTACGCTAACGAGTCTCTTTTTAAGGCCGGTATTCATCCAAAACGTGAAGCAGGAAAAGTATCACAAGCGCGCTATCAGCAATTAATCCCTATTATTAAAGATACTTTGGCTGCGGCTATCACTCAAGGTGGCACGACATTAAAAGACTTTGCCCAAAGTGATGGTAAACCAGGTTACTTTGCACAACAGTTATTAGTTTATGGCCGCAAAGGTGAGCCATGTATGGTATGTAAGAAAGCATTAACAGAAATTCGTTTAGGGCAACGTAGTACAGTGTACTGTAGTCAATGCCAAAAATAAGTTAAGGCATGTTGCACTTGAGAGCTGCTATTTGCAGCACTGGGAACAACACGCCTGAGGTATGTATCTGAGTTACAGCTCAAACGGTGCAACGCCGACGGCTGTCATTTTATAGCCCACTTGTGCAATGTCGCCACTCCAGGTTTCAGTGCTGATGACGCCGGTAACGACTATGGCATCGTACAAACTTTCAATTGGCACGCCGCCTTTAATTGTCACATGAACAATTTGATTCGGTGGTGGTGGTGGCACGTGGATGCAAGCACCAAAGTAAGGCACTAATAAAAACTCAGTAATCATTTCGCTGTCACCTTCAAGAGGTACTACAAACCCAGGTAAGCTGACTGATTGGCCATTGAGTTCCTTAACAATTGGTGCATCTAGATCAGGTTGCACCCAATTTTGCTCTGTACCTTCATGGCTAGCTTGATCTTGAGTATCTATTTGTACATGTCCCTTAGGAATTAAATCTTCCCAAAAAATTTCTTTTGGTTCATTGGCATAACTACTAAAATTATAACCAAAGCTAAAAATAACTAAGCAAAGCAAAGTGAGCTTTTGAAAGTACTGCATGATATTCCTCTTAAATTTTAATGCTCATGCCATCAGACAATGAGTAAAAATAGGCGCGGGTGGCTGGTATCAAACCAACGATAAAGCCGGCCGCCATAATAGCGCCGATCAATACCAGTTCATAGCTCGATAGCATCGCAATGGTGATTGTGATGCCGGCATTACTTTGCAAGTAACCTGTGGCAAGAGACATTAATAAATAAAATAACCCACAACCTACTAGGCAACCTAAAAAGGTTATCAGTAGTGATTCTATGCTGATCAATGTGAATAAATGCCAAGGACGCGCACCGACAGAGCGTAAAATGGCCAATTCGCGGCGGCGTTGGTTAAGGCTGGCCAATAGGGTCGTTAGCATGCCTAGCAGACTCACGAGTACCACTACGATAGAAAACAGCAACAAGATTTTTTCAACAATTGTCAGCATTTCCCATAGCTCACGCAAAGTTACACCAGGCATGATGGCAAGCAACGCTTCAGGTTTGTACTGATTAATATTACGCCTTACTTGTAACGTATAAAGCGGAGAATCAAAACCCACTAAAAACGCGGTGATTTGCTTAGGTTCGCCTGTTAGATCATCATGCTGTTCATGTTCATGTTCATGTTCATGTTCATGTTCATGGCTGGTGTGGTTACCGCTGTGGATCAGTTCAATAGCCGCTAATGGAATATGTAGGGTTTTATCAACTGGCGTGCCTGTCGCATCTAAAATGCCAACCACAGTGAAAGGATTATCATCATGATGATGAAAGCTGGTATTACCCATACCGTGTGAAATAACGATACTATCACCCAGCGAATAGCCTAGCTTGGCTGCTACCTGCGCGCCCAGTACGACCTCATTTAAATGGGCGAAGGCGCGGCCTTGGCTAAACCTAAGCTGCTGCTTTTTAGCAAATTTATAATGTTGAAAATAATCAGCGGAGGTGCCCAGTACCGCTTGGCCTTTATGGCTATCTCCTAGTGATAGCGGAATGGTCCAGTTGACGCCGCGTTGCTGTTTTATATATTGGTAGCTTTGCCAGCTAACGCCATTATTAGCATGACCGATGCGAAAAACCGAAGACAATAACAGCTGTATATCTCCGGTA
This sequence comes from Pseudoalteromonas sp. SG41-1, assembly GCF_014164575.1. NCBI lineage: Bacteria > Pseudomonadati > Pseudomonadota > Gammaproteobacteria > Alteromonadales > Pseudoalteromonadaceae > Pseudoalteromonas > Pseudoalteromonas sp. SG41-1. The sequence continues at coordinate 63,018 of NZ_JACJFL010000022.1, read as the reverse complement.
CGAGCGCCAACAATTAGATCAGTACCAGAAATGGTATTACTAAAACTACTTTTGGCATCAACCCGTACTCGCTCAATACTCAGCAATAACATGACACTAACAGCAATAGTAAACAGAGTTAAGAATGCACTAGCGCGGCGATTATATAAGCTACTAATAGCAAGTTTTAAGAGGATCATTTACCTTGCTCCTGTAGCGACAGTAAATCAATGTTGCGATTAAAAAGCGGTTGTAAGCTGGTATCATGGCTGACAAAAAGTAAGGTGCTATTCGCTTCATTTGCTTGTGTAAAAAGTAAGTTGATAAAGGACTGGCGATTGTTTGCATCAAGAGCAGACGTTGGCTCATCGGCAATTATCAATTCGGGGCTGCCAATAAAGGCGCGCGCCGCCGCGACTCGCTGTTGCTGGCCAATACTCAAGCTAGCGACATTTTGTTGGTGTAATTGCTCGTCTAAGCCCAGTGCATTTAATAGCCTTGAGGCCTCTTGATTAAGGGTTGGACTATTGATTAATACTTTTTTTTGCCGTGGCTTTGAAAATTGGCAACCTAATGTGACATTATCAATCGGTGATAGGTAAGGAAGTAGATTAAAATTTTGAAAGATATACCCAATATGCTCAGCGCGAAACTTATCGCATTTACTTTTACTTAATTGACCCAGTTCACAGCCTAAAATACTCAGTTGGCCTGATGTAGGGCGGTTAATGCCTGCAAGTAACGATAATAAAGTGGATTTACCACAGCCGCTAGGGCCATGTAAAAACACATGCTCGCCTTTAGCAATGCTAAGTGTTGCAATTGCTAAAGTGGGTTTGACTTGTTGTTTTTGCCATTTAAAACTTAGCTGCTGTATATTAATCATCACGTAAATTACTACTGGATTTTGATGTTATCTTATAACGTGTATAATAAAATACCAACTAAACTGCGTTAAATCACATAGTGCTTTAATTGTGATTTCCCCCGGTCTCGATTATTATTAGCGGCTTATAACCCCATACCCATACGATCGCCCTTACAGGGCGTGCCATATACTCGGAGATAGCATGACTAGCTATAAAGTTTTAGACGTAAACGATGACTTACCAATACGCACAAAGGGCCCAGTTCACAGTGGCAAAGTACGCTCAGTTTATTGGTTAACAGACGAAGACAGCGCGCGTTTGATCAGTGACAAAGGTTACCAAGTGCCAAAGGGTACAGAACTGGCTATTATGGTTATTTCTGATCGTATCTCTGCATTTGATTGTATATGGCAGGGCGAAAATGGTTTAAATGGCGTGCCAGGTAAAGGGGTCGCATTAAACACAGTTGCTGCTCATTGGTTTAAGTTATTTGATCAGGCAGGCCTTGCAGGGAATCACATTGTTGATATTCCGCATCCGTATGTGTGGATTGTACGTAAAGCCAGTACAGTAAAAGTAGAAGCAATTGCTCGTCAGTACATTACGGGCAGCATGTGGCGTGATTACAGTAAAGGTGTACGTAATTTCTGTGGATTAGAATTACCTGAAGGCTTAACGGCTAATCAAAAGTTAGACGATGTGTTAATTACGCCATCAACAAAAGGTATTATTACTGGCGTTGCAGATATTCCTGCGGTGGATGATGTCAATATTACCCGTGAAAACATAACTAATAACTTGAGTGTGTTTAATTTTAAGTCCGAAGATGATGTTGCTCAATATGAGAAATTACTTGTTGAGGGTTTTGCTTTAATTAGTGCTGAGCTAGGTAAACTAGATCAAATCTTTGTCGATACAAAATTTGAGTTTGGCTATGTAGAAGATATTGATGGTACAGATAAACTAATCTATATCGATGAAGTTGGGACGCCTGATTCATCAAGAATTTGGGATGGTGCTGCGTATTGTGATGGTAAAATTGTTGAGAACTCTAAAGAAGGGTTCCGCCAATTGTTAATTAATAATGTGCCTGATAGTGATGTGTTATTGAATAAAGATCGCATGCTTGAACGTGAGCAACTAGCAAAAGATTACATTTTACCTGAGTCGGTTATGTTAGCTGTTTCTGATACTTATGTAGGTATCGCTAGCAAAATTGTGGGTCGTGATATTTTAATTCCAACAGATCCGCGTAGTGAAGTAATTGCCATTTTAGACGGGCAATATGGTTTAATTTCTAATGCTTAATTACTAGTAATCAACTTGCACCATTTTAAAAGCTTAGAGTTTTGCTATTATTTATAGTTACTGGGCTTTTATTCTTGCATTTAGAGTCAGTCTCTAATTAACTTAACCTAAGATTAATTAGAGATACTCATATGTTAGTGTTCGCACAACAGGGGATGACCAAATGAGACTGCAAGTAATGGCAACAAAAAGCATCATGACAGTTTTCGCTATGGTGCTTGCATGCGATGTTTATGCGCAAGATGTTACGCTCAACATCGTTGATCAATATGGGCAGCCTCTCACCAATGCAGTGATAGAAATTGCTAGCGAAAGCAATAAAACATTATCGCAACAGTTACCTGTACTGATAATGGATCAAGTAGATAAGCAGTTTTCACCAACGCTTTTGATTGCTCACCAAGGGCAGCAAGTGAACTTTCCTAATAGCGATAATATTCGCCACCATGTATATTCTTTCTCGGAAGCTAAACCATTTCAGTTAAAGTTATATTCTGGACAACCAGAAGCTCCGATTACATTTGAAAATCAAGGGGTTGTGGTGCTTGGCTGTAATATCCATGATTCTATGCTAGGGTATATTTATGTTGCGAAAAGCGCTGATGTTTATCAAAGTGATGAGCATGGGAATGTGCAACTAAGTGGCCTAAATTTGCCAGTACAGCTAACTATTTGGCATGCTTTACAAAAGAACGCACTCGAAGCAAAACAGCCTTTAACGTTAGCTGTAAATTCACCTCATAGTTTACAAGTGACACTGCAAACAACTGAGCCTAAGCCACGTAATACTTTTGGTAGTAAGTTTAAGGGTGGGAATGACTAATAGTTTAAAAAATCGCATAACTGTTTTATGTGTAGGCTTAGTGTTATTAACTACTGTTGTGAGCTTATTTAGTTTTTGGTGGTCGACGAGTCAATTTAATGAAAAAAAGGTCACCCAAGATATTAATGTGGCTGAAAATGTCTATAAGCAGTACCTAGCGTCAAAAGAAAGTTTATTGCTCACAGCTGCAAAAGTACTGACTGCTGATTTTGGCTTTAAACAAGCGGTTGCTACCAAAGATGCAAATACCATTAGTAGCGCATTGTATAATCATAGTCAGCGAATCAATGCTGATTTAATGCTGCTTCTAGATCTGTCAGGAAAGTTAATTTCTACTAATAAACAGCAAGATTTTAATAATAACTTACAAAAATTAATGAATGAGTTGCTCAATAATACCGAGCAATCTAGTTTTGTAGTGCTACACGAACAATTGTATCAAGTCATTTTACTACCAGTTAAAGCCCCGCGTACTATCGCCTACAGTTTAGTAGGTTTTAAAATTGATGATGAGGTTGCGGTTGAACTAAAAAACTTAACAGGTATGGATGTAAGCTTTATAGCTAAAAGCGATAATTTGGTTAAAAGCTCTTTGTTAGAGCGTCCAAGCCCATTTATTCCAAACGAGTATTTTCATAATTCCACCACAAAACGTATTTTTGGTGAACAATTGGTATATCGCAATCGCGATGTACATTTGCCTTCACTTGACGATCATCCCGTTAATGTATTGCTTAGTGCTGATCTAACGCAGAGTTACAGTGAATTTGAGAGATTGTTTTACACGTTAGTCATTCTTGCGTCTTTAACGATTTTTATCGGCGTTATTACCAGTAGTTTATTGGCCAAAAACTTAACCATGCCGTTATCACAGTTGGCGAGTTTAGCGCGGCAGTTTGCGCGAGGAAACTACAGTGTTGATGCGATGAGTAAAAACCAAAGCAATGAAATAGCTACATTAATTGATGCTTTTAAGAACATGGGTAATGATATCCAAGAGCGTGAACAACAAATTAGCTTTGCCGCAAAGCATGATTCTTTAACTGGGTTTTATAATCGTTCTGCAATGCTGGAAGTGTTGAGCGAAAATCTTGAACAAAACCAAGAATACACCTTAGTGGCAATCGATATTCGTGGTCTTAGGCATATTAACGATAAGCTAGGAGCTCGTATTGGCGATGACTGCTTAAAAGCTGTGGCTTTACGTATTGCTGAGTTTTCAGATGAGTTTGGTGGTTTACATGCACGTATTGGTGGTGATGAATTTTTAACCGCTTTTCCTAGTAGTGCAGGGCGTAATCTTAAAAGTGGCATAGTCGGGTTAATGGCGCAGTTACAAGCTGGTTATACTATTCAAAAGCTTAAAATCAATTTACGTTTTAGTGCTGGTGTGGTGGAGTATCCTTCGCAAGGGTTACAAGCGGATGATTTAATGCGTCGGGTCTTGATTGCTGTGGATAGTGCCGCAAGTGCTCATGAAAATATTCATTATTACCTGCCTGGAGAGGATGAAGCGCATCTTGATAGGCTCATTATGATCGATGAGCTCAAGCAAGCGATTAATGATGACGATGGTCAATTGTTTATGACCTATCAGCCTAAATTACATATCGCTACACAACAAATCAATAAAGTGGAATCGCTTATTCGTTGGCAACGCAAGGATGGTAGTTGGGTATCGCCGGAGCTATTTATTGACCTAGCTGAACAATCGGGATTAATTGTTGACCTTACCGGTTGGGTGGTAAAAACAGTAATAGCACAGGTCGGACTTTGGCAACAGCAAGGCATTTATATGCAAGCTGCAATTAATGTTTCAGCCCAAGATATCGCTTATCCCGGCTTTCACTCCAATTTAATTCGTACATTAAAACAGTTTTCAGTTGCACCTGCGCTTATCACGATTGAATTAACAGAGCGCGATATGATTGAAAATGAAGAAAAAGGTATTCAAGCGTTGGAAAACTTGAAAGCAATCGGTGTCAAAATTTCTCTTGATGATTATGGGGTTGGGCAAACATCGCTAGGGCGCCTGAAAATGTTACCTATTGACGAGCTGAAGTTAGATAAGTGTTTCATTCTTAAACTAGATGAATCTGAAAAAGATCAGTTTATTGTTGAATCTACGATTACCTTAGGTCATCAGCTTGGCTTCTCTGTTGTAGCCGAAGGGGTTGAAACATTAGAGTCGCTAGAGCTGCTACAAAAAATGCAGTGTGATCATGTGCAAGGGTATTATCTAAGTCGTCCACTCAAAGCAGACGTGTTTGAGCAATGGTTGGAGCAGTATAATGAAAAAGCTTAAATTATTATGTTTAACTGTTATCGCATTATCTGCATTTAATACTTTTGCCTCAAAAGGCAAGCTGCTAGCAACGCCAGGAGTATCGCAAGTAGAAGGTAGTGGTGGTGGTGGTATCGTGCCTTGGGCGCAGCTTGCGGGTTATGCCAGCGAGGATGAGTTTTCTATTAATGGCTTTTGTAGTCGGGCCGATGTTACCGATTACAGCTTAGATGTATGCGGTGCACAAGTTAACTTATTTAATCGCGTTGAGCTTAGCTATGCACAGCAAAACTTTGCTGTGCCGGCGCTAAATACCGAGATAGAACAAGAAATCAGCGGTGTTAAGATTAGGCTCTATGGTGATATTGTTTATAGTGACTGGCCTCAAGTTACCTTGGGAGTACAACATAAATCACTTGATGATGGCGCAGTCGCTATGTTAGTAGGGGCTAAGGATACCTCTGGTACGGATATTTACCTTGCTGCAAGCAAGCTACATTTAGGGGCCATTGCAGGTTATAACTGGTTTTGGAATGTTACCACGCGTTATAGTGAAGCAAATCAGCTTGGCTTACTCGGATACGGTGGGGCGAATAGCAATGAAAAACTATTATTTGAAGGTAGTACTGCCATTTTTCTTAGTCGAGAAGTTGCTGTTGGAATAGAGTATCGTCAAAAATCAAATAATCTCGGATTGGGTGAGCAAGATTGGCAAGATGTGTTTGTTGCTTGGATACCAAATAAATACGTAAGTGTCACTGCAGCATACCTTGATTTAGGTAGTATTGCTGGGGCAAAAGACCAAACCGGTTGGTACTTATCGGTAACAGGATATTGGTAATGGGAAAAATACTAACAACGATAGTGTTAATAGCCAGCTTAGCAGGTTGTTCATCGGCTTCAAATCTAACGTTGTATCAGCAACTTGGTGGTCAAGCAGGGCTACAAAGACTGGTTGATAGTTTCATTAATCAAATCGGTAATGACGAACAAATTATTCATTACTTTGAGCATGCAAATATTAGCCATTTCCGTGAAGGCTTTATTAATCATTTGTGTGTACTAACTGATGGGCCCTGTGAATATACGCGTGATAGTATGGTTGATATTCATACTGGCATGCACATCACGGAGGGTGACTTTAATCATGTGGTTGATTTGTTAATTAATGCCATGAATGAACAAAATATTAGTCATACAGTGCAAAATAAAATACTCGCGAAAATGGCACCACTGAGAACCGAGATTATTAAGATTTAAGCAAAAATAGTCGTTGTTATGATAGTTTAGGCTGAAATAAAATTATGGTTTCTGTACAATGGCATTTGTTTTTGGTTAAATTAATGTAAATTATGTTCGTGTATTTTGATGTTTTGCATATTTATTATATCCCTCAATACTTACCAGTTATAAAAAAGCTGACCAAAAAAGGGCATAAATGTGTATTGATTTTTTATAAATCGCAGGATGCGAAACTAATTTCTGTTTGCAATAAGTTTATTGCAGACAATCGGCTATCAGCAGTTTGGCTAAATGATACCAGTCAGGCTTTTGCTTTTTACCAAAAAAGTGAAGTTGATTGGATTATATTTGGTAATGCATTTCCACAAAGCGAAAAGTTAAATAAAAAAACAGCACTGATGCAACACGGAATTGGCCCCAAACAGTGCTACTACGATGTATCAAATGCAGGAATGACTGTAAGGTTTGTTGAAGGGGTACATCGGAAAAATCGATTACAAAGCCTTTATCCTAACGGTACTTTTATTGACTCAGGTTATGCGAAGTTAGATCCTCTATTTGACTACAGTGTTGAAAAAATATCACTGGAAAAGCTCGGTCTGGATCCTAATAAAAGAACATTGCTATATGCGCCTACATTTTACCCAAGTTCAATTGAGTGTATGAGCGACCATTTTGCGGATGACTTTGCAGATTATAATATAATTATAAAACCACACTTTTTTACGCTTACAAAACCACGTTATAAAAAACAACGCTTTAAATTAGCTAATTGGAAAAAACACACAAATGTTTATATTGCGGATGAAAATCAATTTGATTTAACACCATTTATTGCGGTTGCCGATATTATGCTTTCAGACGCATCGTCAGCTATTTTTGAATTTGCTGCACTAGATAAACCCGTTATATGGTGTGACTTCTATAAATTACGCTGGAGTTACCGTGGTATTTTTTCATTTCGTTTGAAAGGGCGTTTGGATGATGATATTCATTATTTTAATGAAATTTGTTACCCTGCTAAGCATTATCAAGATCTCGCCAATATGATTAATCAATCTAGTTACGAGAGTGACGTTTTCAAAGAAAATAGGGCGAGGCTTATTAAGTTGCTCGCTGGTAAAATGGATGGCTTATCTGCTGAGCGCATTGCTAACTATTTAGAAGAGAATAAATGAGGCGAGTAATAACTTTTGGGACGTTTGATATTTTCCATGTTGGCAATATCAATATATTAGAGCGAGCGAAAGCACCGGCTGATTACTTAATTGCAGGTGTGCTTTCAGGTGCTCTTAATATGTCAAAAAAGGTCGTAATCCAGTTTACAGTGAAGCAGATAGAGTGAGAATAATCAGTTCATTGCGTTGATGAGATGTTTATTGAGCAATAATTAGAGCTTAAAGGTGAGTACATTACTGAACATAATGCTGACTTATTAGTAATGGGGGATGATTGGGCTGGACGTTTTGATGAATTTAAAAGCTTGTGTGATGTTAAATACCTTATTCGAACCCCATCAATTTCAACCACTGAAATTATTGAAGTGGTACGTAATCCATTATCGCAATAAATGTTGTAAGGTGGGGCTTGCCCACCTTCGATTTAATTACTTTAATTTCATATAGTTTAGCGCTTTACGGATTTTGTATCTGCGCAGTAGATTAAGCGGCTTTTGCATAACTCCGGTCTCAATAATCTGTGCAGTTGCTGCTAGTATGCGTTGAGCGCTGTTTCCATCAGTAAAAGGATGTACTTGAGTTATATACTGGTTAATTTTCAGTTGCTGCTCATCGCTGAAAGATAATGCTTGCTCTAGCGCGTTAGTTAATTGCTCTGCAGCTGTGATATTAATTAAAGCATCTTGAGGTTGGCTATTGTTAAAGGTGATAACGGGTTTGCCTAATAATAATGATTCATCGACGGCACTTGATGTATCTGAAATAACCACATCAGCGTGTTGAATTAATGGGATTAAGTTATCGTTTTGGCAAATTTCAAAATGTTCCATTTCAGCCAGAGTCTGATAAAGCTTTTGCCACTGAGGTTTAGTTTTTGGATGAAACTTCAGTTTTATATCGTAATCACCACTACTTGCAAGTGATTTTATTTGCTCAAATAAAATCTCGAGAGAAGATAAATTTGGCGAAAATGTTGGCGCATATAAGATAACGGGCTTCTCATTTTGTCTTTTTTCGTAATTAAAATAAGGATCAAGTTTCGGCCAGCCAGTTTCTATCACTCTAAAATAACGGTGTTTTTCTGCTAAGCGTGTAAATGGTTCCGTTGTAAGAGGGCCGTGAGTACAGTACAAATCAAAAAAACCTCGAATCGCAAAATGACCTTTCTTTTTATATTCTAAGCCATGAAAAACTTGCACTTTCACACCGGGGAAAAAATCTGGGACTACATTTCCAGGTACGAACACTGCGCAGGGATTAAAGTTTTTGACATCTTCAATATTTTTAAGTTGTTGCTCTCCTTCTAACAAGCCGTTGGCAATTCTACTTCTTTTTGTAATAAACCAGCAGGCTTTATCTCCATTTGCTCTAATTGCATCTTGAATTGGGCGTAAAATAGCAAAGCTGTAAGGTTGTTCTACATAAAGCAGGTAATTTTTAGGCATAATGGGTCGCTTTTAGACTTTTAATTGGTAATTCAATATGTGGCAGAAGAATTAGATAACGCCATCTTATTTATTAAGTTTTACCGCCTATAATACAATTTTACTACAGTAAAATAAATCTATGTGATCTGCGTCTTTTAAGTAGCTAATAAAGTATTGTAACGCTTCATTCATAAATAAGTCATTATTACGGCTTAGTATTTATATCAAATATTAAAATTGGTATAAGCACCCTATGCACTTTTTATTCGTATCTCGTCGCAATGTACATGCTCGCTACTATAAAAAGTTAATCACTCAACTAAATTTAAGTGCTAGTTTACATATTTTTGGTAAGCCAATACTGCGTGCATTAAAGTACTTACCGGAGGCATTTAAAGCGTCTTTTGACGATATAATAGCTACTCAGATAAAGCGTAAACAAGCAAAGCATGCTATTTGGCATAGTTACTTGTTAATCTTACCTTATTACCTTCTGCTCAATTTTGTCGAGCGTTGTCGCTACGCTAAGTATTTGGCGTTACTTACTCGGGAAAAACCAACACATCTGGTTATTTGGAATGGTCATAAACTGCCTAATATCACAGTAGTAAAAGCGGCGAAAAAGCTAGAAATTAACGTTTTTTATTATGAAAATGGCTTGCTGCCAAATACTAGCTGTTTAGATCCTAAAGGTGTTAACTTTGCATCTGCAATTAAGCGTGATCGAAATTTTTACCTTAATTTTGAATCATCATATGCATCTGATTTAAGCGCTTTAGCGTTAATGCCTCGATCAAATCACAAAAAACGTAAAGCATTTTTACAGAGTAAGTTACCGCCAAGGTATATTTTCGTGCCTTTTCAGGTTCCCCATGATACGCAAATCGTTTGTTATTCGCCCTGGATTAATTCAATGGAGATGTTATTTACAGAAGTAATGACAGCGATTGAAAAACTAAATGATCCAGAGTTAAAAGTGGTATTTAAAGAACACCCCTCTTGGCATAAACACTATTCTCATTTATATAAAAAGCACCCTCAGGCAGTATTTGCCAACGGCAATGTGACGGCTGATTTAATAGAAAATGCACAGGCCGTGATCACGATTAATTCTACCGTCGGACTAGAGGCGTTATTGTTAGGGCGCCGTGTTATTACGCTTGGGCAGGCTTGCTATAACATTGATGAATTGGTTTTACATGCGCGCAATAATGAGGAGTTAAGTGAAAAAATATCGCAAATGAACCAAGGTTGGCAATTCAATGCTCAACTTAGAAATCAATTTTTCAATTATTTAAAGCATGTTTACAGTGTCCAAGGAAGGTGGCAAGATTGCTCAAAAGAACATGCTGATGCTGTTGAAAAACGTTTGTTAGGATTGGATGTTTTTTCTCAGCAAATTAATGAAGTAAAGGATAACAATGAAAAACATCGTAACTTGCCAGTGGTTGAACGAGCACTTAAACGACCCCAAGCTGATTATTTTTGATGCCGGTATGGTGCGTCCAGGTAAGCTGGGAGAGTATAAACCAGAAGCTAAGTTACCTAATGCGCAGCGTTTTGACTTTAAAAAGCAATTAGCCGATCAAGACAATCCGCTACCGCATACCATGTGCAGTGCGGAGCAATTTACTCAGCAGATGCAGTTAATGGGGGTTGATAAAGATTCCTTAGTTATCATCTACGAAGACCAAGGCTTATTTAGTGCTGCAAGAGGTTGGTGGATGTTTAAAGCCATGGGCTTTGATAATGTCAAAGTACTCGGTGGTGGCCTTGCTAAGTGGCAGTCGTTGGGTTATTTAACTCAAATTGAATATAGCCGCCATTATCATAAAGGTAACTTTGTTGCCAAACCGCGAGTTGGTTACTTTATTGATGCTGCTGCAGTCTTTCAGGGCATAGATGATGAACATACCGTACTACTTGATGCACGAGGTTATCAGCGTTATTTAGGTGAAATGGCAGAGCCGAGAGCTGGGATGCGCAGCGGCCATATTCCAAATAGCCGCGCTTTACCTTTTGTTGAATTATTGGATGATGGCGAAGCAAAACCATTCGCTGATATTAAAGCTGCTTTCGAGGCTGTACTTGGCGATCAAGCAGATCTGCAAACTACCTTGCAATTTAGTTGTGGCTCCGGCGTTACTGCATGCATCTTGGCGTTATTTGCCGATGAGTGCGGATATGAAAATCTGCATGTTTATGACGGCTCATGGAGTGAGTGGGGCGGCCGAGACGAACTACCTATCGAAACGGGTCCTTGTCCTTCGCGTTAAACGCAAATCCGTAGTGCTGCCAGTAATCAATGGCTTTATTATTGAGAGGCTGGCGTACTTGTACTTTGCTTGCTGTTGCCGACGGGCTATGTTGCTGATGAAAATCCAGACACTTAACTTGCCAAGGTAAATCACAAAAATCATAGAGCAGCTGCGTGCTTGTGATTGGCTCTGATACTAATGTTTCGTATTGCATAATCATCACATTATCCGGGTGTTTTGCTGCAAAATGATTTATCAAAGAGCTGTAATCTTGATAAAAACTATCGATGTCTTGCAGGTTATAGCTATAGTGATGAAACGCACTGGCTGGGCTGTACAGTTGGCGGTAATTAGCTATACAGCTAGCTTTTCGGCCTCGTTGCATGCAAATGATTTTAGCCTTCGGGAAAGCCGCTAAAATTAAATCGATATAGTAAAAATTAAATGGCTGTTTGTCGCAGCTGCGTAGCTGTGCTGCTACTAGTTGACTAATACGCTGTTTATACTGACTCAACTTCGCCATTAACGCAGCATTTTTATATGCGTCATTGAGCACCACGCTATTTAATGCCTGAGCATTATTACCTTGGCAAACCTGGGCAATATCATTGAGTTCACCAACACCTTGCACCAAATCTGATTGATTCATTATTTTTTCTAGCAAAGTAGTCCCTGAGCGCGGCATACCAACAATAAATATCGGAGTAAAATCGTTGTCGCTTAAGGACGGCGTATAACTGTGACTTAAGGTTATCAGTTGCTGGCTAAATGCTTTGTGAGCTTGCGCATCATATTTTACATGCTGACAGATCGCTTGCTTACTTGTAGTAAAGTGGGCAAAGGCTTGCTTATAATCAGCGCAGTGCTCGTAATTGAGTGCAATCGCATGGTGCAGAAATTGTTGCTGCATCGGCGTTTTAGCGTATTCGGTTAAAGTTAACAGCTGTTGTAAATGCTGCTTGGCCTGCTTGTTATTGTTAAGTTCAGCTAGCGAATAGTGAGCTTGAAAATGTTGCAGATACTGTTTAACAAGCATTTGTAGTAGCAGTATTGCATCACTAAATTGCCCCATTATTTTATATGCCACTGCTAAGTTATAACAGATTTGTGGATTTTCAGGAGCATGTTTATAGGCCCGTAATTGCCACTCGAGCGCCAGTGGATAATGGCCCAAACGAGTCAGTACATTAGCAATTAAATCGCATTCAATAACTTCATAATATGGATGTTTTATTGCTTCAGTTATATATTGCTGCGCATCTAACAGCTGCCCGCGCAGTACGGCAAATTTGGCTGAGTGAGCAAAATATAAAGGTAGGGGCTCAATACTAATCGCCTTGCTTAAGAGTTTATTTGCTTTGCTTATATCATTTGCTGCAACATTTACTTGCGCTAGCAAAAAATAGCTAAAGTGATCATCTGGTGTGTTTTTAATATTACTGATCAGTAGTAAGTGCGCGTCATTAAGCTTGCTATGATTAATAGCGTGCTCAATTTGTTGTTGTAGGTTTTTTTGTATCGATGTCAGCATGGCAATAAGCATAAAAGCCTTGGCGTAAAACACCAAGGCTTTTTTAATTTATAGATAACCGTTATTACAGTTCAAAGTTATACGTAAACTTCATGCCGATAGTACGCGGCGCTGTAGTGTAGTGACCATACACACGCTGTAGTTCAGGCAGCTCTTTATTTAGCTCTTCATATTTTGCCATACCTGCCCATGATTTATCACGGCGTACCGAAGTAAAGGCATACTTATCGAACAAATTATCAACATAAATAGTGGCAGACCACATATCACCCGTTAGCTTGGCTGATAGATTACTCAATGCATAGCCTGCAAGTGTTTCACCATCGGCTTTTAAGCCAACTTTAGTGATCACATCACTTTGCGCGGTCATACCGTAGTTAATGCTCAGTAGTTTATCGTCTAGTACATCTTGTTCATAACGCAGGCCGAATGAAAGCTGATGCTCAGGCGCGCCTGGTAAGCGGTCGCCGTCAGTACCATCGTAGTATGCTTGATACTGTGTATATTTTTTATCTAATGTACCTAATAAACCTGGTGCATCCTCGGTTAGTTCAGCTTTTGCATAGGCGTAAGTTGCGTAGGCCGTCCAGTTATCAGCAATTATAGCGCGAGAAGAAATTTCCACGCCTTTTGAATTAGCTGCTCCGGCATTAGAGGTAATTAGCTCTTGACCATTTACCGTTGCAGTACCAACTTGCGCATCTTTCCAATCAACATTAAACAATGCCGCGTTAAAGTGTAGACGATTTTTAAACCAGCTCGATTTAAAACCAAGTTCATAGTTAACGGTGGTATCTGGTTTATAATCTTCTTCATTCGGAAGAGCACAAACAATTTGTTGTTCCGGTAGTACGTCAGGACAAGGGGCAATGCCGTTACCACCGCCGATTCTAAAGCCTTCACTTACGGTAAAATAAGCAAGCACTCCTGAATCAAAGGTGTAGCTGGCATTAAATTTAAATAGATTACCGTTGTCGCTAGCGCTAACGTTTTCCATTGCTAAATCGTTAAGAGATTCAAAGTCACCTGAATACAGTGGAGTCGCTGAACCTGCCGTGGTTGATACATCATATTCATAGAAACGTGCACCAAGTGTCACGTTAAATTGATCGGTAAACGCATAACCTACTTCACCAAATAGCGCTTTTTCAGTGGTCTCAGAATCACTGACTAAAATATACTCGAGATCTTGTTGTAGATTAGGAATATCATCGCCCCAAAACTCAGTTAAACCGGGTGTGTATTCGCGATCGTCTGAGTGAGTTTTAAGCTTGTTGTAGTAACCACCGACAATCCAGTTAAAAGCGCTATCAGAGTTAGACACTAAACGAATTTCTTGAGTGAAACTATCACGTTTTGATGTATCCAAGGTTTGCGCAACAAACGCTGGAAATTCTGCATAACCAGTCCATATGTCGTAAAGCAAATCAGTTTGATCACGTTGTCCAGATTGCTCATAGCTTGACCAACCAGAGGCAGATACAAGTTCAGCAAAACCTAAATCCGCTTTAATTTCCAAGCTTAATAAGTCGTTTTCTTCTTCACCAGGCTCAAGTATCCGCGCGGCATTTTCATACTGGCCAACCATCCCTTGTAGGCCACTGCTGTCACTTAATGAATTATATTGCGATGTAGAATTACCGCCATTTTCTTGTTTTTGATAAAAATAGTTTAGCGTTGCTTCTACTGCTTCGTTGGCTTGCCAACGCAGTGACACACGACCTGTGGTAATTTGCTCATCATTTACATCACTGACACTGCGCAAGTTAGCACTGACATCTTGTGGGTTGGTAAAATCAGGGTTTGGGTTTGATACGCCTGGGTTTTGTACTACGAAGTTATAATCGATATAACCTGGGTTGGTGTAGTAATTGACGCTAGCGCGAATAGCCAATACATCGTCAATTAACGGCGTATTAAATACTAAACCAAACTCACCGCCAGTGCCGTCACTTTCGTTTAAGCTAAACACATCACCAGTGACTTGGCCTTCGGTAATATCGAGCTGAGGTTGTTTTAATAAGTAACGAATTGCACCACCTAATGTTCCCGCTCCGTATAATGTACCTTGTGGACCGATAAGCACTTCAACACGGTCTACGTCTGTTAACCGTAAATCAATATTAAGTGGAATCTCACCCACGTAAGTGGCAACTGTACCACCATCAGAAATACGATCTGAAGTATTGGTATTTAAGCCACGGACAATAATTGGTGAACCTTCACGGCCACCTTGATCAGAAATAGTTAAACCTGGCACCCAGCGTGCCACATCTTCAAGATCACCAATGTTTTGATCTTTGATCACATCACCATCAAGGGCGGTAATATTAAGTGGTGCCTCTTGCACTGAGCCCGCACGACGAGTCGCGGTAATTTGAATTGTTTCTATTGCTTTGTCTGCTTGGGTTGTTGACTGCGCAGCAGCAAGATGGTGGCTATTAAATAAAATAGCAGAAACAGCTGATGCAAGAAGTGCTGGCCTAAAGGTGTTCATGTTCATTTTCCGAATAAGTTACAGTGATTTTATGCTTAAAAATCAAGCCAAGTTGATTATTTAAACAAAATACATTGGATATTTAGTGAATTTATATCCAATTATAGTGTATTTTTATTCTTTACGTCATGCTTTATTTGTATGTTTATGCCGTTATTTTGAATAAATATCTAAGTGTTTTTGTAAGGACAGTTTTTACAGTTGTTTTTACAGCACTTTCCGCGCTTTAAGAAAAACCAACGACTGAATACCATATAACTATTTTGCATTTCATAATCGAGGTGTTCGATTAAATTATCGTTACTGTGAAAAGGCTTTGCGAAAGTAAGTTGTTCTTTGAGAGGGCGTTTATAGAGAGTATTTAGAAATTGGTTCATTTTCGCCAAGATACAATCTCTGCATAAACAGCTGGTGGTTGTGCTATCAAGCGGTAAAATAGCAGGCAGCTCATTGCACCAACAGGCATTGATATCATCAACATTGCAGTTAAGAGTAGCTTGGCATTGCGAGCAGGCTAAAATAGTCATTAGATATATTTTAATCTTCAATGAAATAGTCAGTTACAGGATAACAGATAATTAAAAATGAACAGAGCACAAGCGTTAGCAGAATTTGTCACTTTTGGTAAATACAAAGACGAGGCAATAAGTATTATTGTTGCATCAACAATAGATAACCAAGGCCCAATTTACATATTGACGCTCGCAACTGTTTTGGATGTGCTCACTCGCTGCCAAGCAGATGAGATTGATTTAGACGATCTGGAGTTGTGGGCGAATGTTATAGAATCTAGAACCGACATCGACTATAGCGCCGTCGAAGGGGTTATCTATGCCCTCAGCAACAGCGAACAAATGGGCGAGCTTGATAAGAGTAAAGTTGCGAAGTTGGTTGAATTATTAGCAAGTTAGTAGGGGCTAGGTTCTAGGGATATTGCGGCTAACTTCGCCTTGATATGGATGAAAATAAAAAACGCGGCATAAAGCCGCGCCTACGATGTGATTGTTATCTGAGGAAATTACTTTCCTAGAGCCTTTTACCTAGCTCCTCTATCCTAAAGTCTATTACTTATGATATCCCAAGCAGGTTTCTACTTCGTTTTTCGAACCTAAAATCACCGCTACGCGTTGGTGGATAGCGTCGGGTTGAATATCCATAATGCGTTCTGTGCCAGTTGAGGCGATGCCGCCGGCTTGCTCGATCAGCATAGCCATTGGGTTTGCTTCGTAAAGTAGGCGTAGCTTATTTGGTTTGTTTGGATCTTTAGTGTCGGTTGGGTAGGTAAAAATACCACCGCGACATAACACGCGATGAACATCACCGACCATGGCGGCAATCCAGCGCATGTTAAAGTTACGCGCTCGTGGGCCTGTTTCGCCAGCCATTAAGTCATTTATGTAGTTTTGCATCGCAGGCTGCCAATGGCGTTGATTTGACGCATTGATGGCGTATTCGTTGGTCTCTTCTGGTACTTGGGCAAAATCTTGAGTTAATAAGAAGCTGCCGTGTGTTTTATCTAGCGTGAAGAAACGAGTACCTTTGCCAGTCGTTAATGCAAGCACTGTAGATGGGCCATATAATACATATCCCGCAGCGACTTGGCTTTTACCCGGTTGCATAAAGATACTTTGATCTGCAGGATCTGAGCCTTCAGGCGCTTTCATTACTGAGAAAATAGTACCAACCAGTGAATTGATATCGGTATTTGATGAGCCATCAAGTGGGTCAAACGCAACGATATATTCTGCATTCGGGTTACCAGCTACTGTGTAGTCTTCTTCTTCTGAGGCTATCGCTTTTACGTAGCCTGACTCCAGTAAAATATCTTTAAGTAGTTGGTTGGTCAGAACATCGAGTTTCTTTTGTGTTTCGCCTTGAATGTTTTCATCAAGCGTTGAACCTAGTACACCGGACAGGGCACCTTGGCCGACGCGGAATGAAATTTCTTTACAGGCCGCTAAAATCGTTCTGATCAATGAGATTAACTCTCTAGGGCAACCGTCTTCAAGTAATACCGGAGGTAGTCTACGCATTCTATTTTCCTGATAACGTTATGGGCCATGATAATCATAGGGTGAGAGGGATCATCACAGCAAGCGCTGAATTTCGTCTTAAATAACTG
This sequence comes from Pseudoalteromonas sp. SG41-1, assembly GCF_014164575.1. Lineage (NCBI taxonomy): Bacteria > Pseudomonadati > Pseudomonadota > Gammaproteobacteria > Alteromonadales > Pseudoalteromonadaceae > Pseudoalteromonas > Pseudoalteromonas sp. SG41-1. Next base: position 45,500 of record NZ_JACJFL010000022.1, on the reverse strand, counting down.
TATTTTAGGTGCAACATCCTATACTGGACACACCTTAACCGTATTTAAAACGCGAATAACAAAGATAAGATTATGCAAAAAATACCATTGATACGTTACATACTCTTTACTGTGTTGCTAACTATGATAACCCAAGCGCACGCAGCAATTAAGTCTATTAATGATTTTACTGAACAAATGAATCATTTTCCGGGCTACTTCTCTTTTTATTACGACACTCAAAACGGTAAAATTTATTTAAAAGTTGATAAACTCAAGCAGCAATTTTTATTACAGCAAAGCTTGCCTTATGGTGTCGGCTCTAACGATATTGGCCTTGATCGCGGCCAGTTAGGCAATACGCATCTAGTACAGTTTGAGCGCTTTGGCGATAAAGTGATGTTACGGGCTATTAATACCTACTACCGTGCAAATACCAGCAATAAAGCCGAACAAAAAAGTATTCAAGAAGCCTTTGCATCAAGTATTTTAGCGGGTTTTAAAGTGGTTGCACAAAGCCCGCAAGCTGTCTTGATTGATTATACGCCCTATTTACTGAGCGATGTACATGGTGTGGGTCGAACGCTTGCTGCACGTAAACAAGGCAATTTTAGCCTTGATGAAAGTCGCAGTGCAGTAAATATGGATCGCTCAAAAGCGTTTATGAAAAATACTGAACTTGAAGCTGTGCTGACATTTAATGGCACTCAACCGGGTGAGTATATTCGTCAGGTCAGTGCTGACCCTTACGCATTAACCGTGCATATGCATCACTCTTTAATACAGTTACCTGATGATAATTACACGCCACGTGCGTTTCATCCGCAATCAGGTTATTGGAGTATTGAACATAAAGATTATGCCGCGCCATTAAGTGAATCAATGTTGGTACGTTATATTCCGCGTCATCGTCTAGCGAAAAAAGACCCAAGCTTACCTATTAGCGAACCCGTTGAGCCGATTATTTATTATTTAGATCCTGGCGTACCAGAGCCGGTAAAAACAGCGTTACTCGATGGCGCAAAATGGTGGGATGATGCGTTTTCTCAAGCGGGTTATAAAAATGCATTTATTGTTAAAGTGTTACCAGATAACGCGGATCCTATGGATGTGCGTTATAACGTGATCCAGTGGGTGCATCGTGCAACGCGCGGTTGGTCTTATGGCAGCTCGGTGATCGATCCGCGTACAGGTGAGATTTTAAAAGGTCACGTTACATTAGGCTCACTGCGTGTGCGCCAAGATATTTTAATCGCTGAAGCACTTGCAGCGCCTTATTTAGAAGGTAATGAAGTGGCAAAAACGTTACAAGCAATGGCACTTGATCGTATTCGCCAGCTCAGTGCTCACGAAATTGGTCACACACTTGGTATAGCGCATAATTTCTCTGCGTCAGTGGCTGATCGTGCTTCGGTGATGGATTATCCGCACCCACTAGTGGGCTTTAATGACCAAGGTGAACTCGATGTGAGCCGAGGTTATGCACAAGGTATGGGGCAGTGGGATACGCAAGTTATAAAGTACGGTTACAGTGATTTTCGTAACCTTGATGAAGATGCAGAACTAAGTGCAATTTTAGCGGATAACCAAGCTAAAGGGCTGGAGTTTATTTCTGATAGTGATGCACGAGCGCAAGGTGGCGCGCATCCAACAGCACATTTATGGGATAACGGCAGTTCGCCAAGTGAAGAGCTATTAAGAGTGCTTGACGTAAGACAACAAGCACTCGCTAAATTTGGTATTAACAATATCAAAGAAGGAACCTCACTATCTCAGCTAGAAGAGATGCTGGTGCCGCTGTATTTATTCCATCGTTATCAGGTCGAGTCTGCTGTAAAACTGATTGCAGGTGTTGATTATGATTACGAAGTACGTGGTCAAGGTATGGTAAAAGGTGCACAAGTTGTTGCAAAGGCAACTCAACAGCTCGCTTTAAAGGCCATCTTAACTACCTTAAATGCTGACAATTTAGTATTACCAGAATCAGTGTTAGCGCTAATTCCACCCAAGGCCTATGGCGAATCTAAAAGCCGAGAAAGCATTGTTGGCCGCACTGGCTTAACCTTAGATGCAATGGCGCTACCCGAAGTGGCTGCACAACATAGTTTAGCGTTATTGCTAAATAGCCAACGATTAAATCGTTTAGCACAGCAACAAGCGCGCAGTGATGCATTTTTTAGCTTAGATGAACTGCTTGCAAAGGTTTATCAGCAGGTGTTTTTGATTCAGAGTAAAAAAGGCATGGCAGGCAAAATCACTCAGCGGGTGCAGTTATTAACAGCAAAGCAGTTTGCTGATTTAGTCGCCAGTGATAAAGTTGCTCCAGAGGTGCAAGCTCAGTTGCGTTATTACTTAGTAAAACTGAGTAAGGCGTATCAGCAAGAGTCTTTACTTAGCAGTGCTGATGTTGGTGAAAGTGCGTTTAAGCAATACTTAGCCGATCAAATTAAACAGTTTCTGGCTACCGGCAATTGGCCTACAAATTTTACTGCATTACCAATCCCACCAGGATCACCAATTTAAATGTTATCTATAAGGCCCTAGAAGCTAGGGCCTAGTTTCTCTTGCATAAAACTGGTTTTTTGTTAACCTAACCGCCTTCCATTTTTAGTCTTTTTGAGGTGTTTATGGCGTTTTTATCTCGTTCGATATTGGCGATGTCCATAGCACTATCAAGTCTTAATGTCAGCGCTAAAGCCGTGTGCGAAGTTGAGCTAAGGCATGGTTTGATCATCACTGATGATGTCATTCGTATTGTTGATAAGGGCCAAACCCGCGTACAAATAAATAATGATAATCAACTCTTTATCCGTGGCTATTGGATTGATCTAACGTCAGATGAAACCCTAGTGTTAAAACAGTTTAGCGCGGGTATTCGCGATACGGTGCCTGAGTTGGTAGAGTTGGCAACTGACGGTGTTAATCTTGGCTTAAGTGCGATAGAGCAAGTTGTTGAAGGTATGTCGGACAAAGAGTCGGAAGTGCTAAAAACGCAACTGCAATATGTTGAGCGCGCTTTAATGGATAAATTTAAACGCGGCGATGATTTCTTTTTTATTGCCCCACAATCACTATCCAAAATTGATGATTTTTTTACCGAAGAGATCAGTCAAAAAATTCACTCTGCAGTTCATGGCTCTCTCGGCGCTATTTTAGTTTCTCTAGGTGATGCATTTAAGTCCCGCGAAGGTAATATTGAAGATCGTATCAATGACATGGGACAGCGCATGGATATTATTTCAAAAGAAATCGATAAGTCATTGCAGAAAAAAGCTCAACAGTTAGAGTTAAAAGCCTCAGAATACTGTGAATGTTTAAACTCGCTTGATGTCACCGAATCACGATTACAAATGATAGTACCAAGTATGGCTGATTTTGATTTAGTACAAATTAAATCTTAACTTAATCAATTCAATTAAAAAGCCCGCGTAATTAACGCGGGCTTTTTAGTTTTAGGTAACCAATTACTAGGATCTAAACTTGCCGGTTTCAGCTTCTAAATCGCTAGTCAGCCCTTTTATCAAGTCCGTTGCGGCATGGGCTTGATGCGATAGGTCTGCGGTCTGTGAGGCGGTGTCAGAGATGGTCACAATGCGTCTTGCTGTGTCTTCCCCTGCATCGAGCTGCTCTTTAGCTGCAATGGCTATTTGATGGCTCATTTGTGCTATGGCACTCAAAGATGCAGCAACACGCTGCAACTCTTCACTGGCATCTTTAGATTTCGCTACGGTTTGTTCACTGGTGGCAATACTTAAGTTAACTGAAGTTTTTGCATCTTTAGTGGCGGATTGTAATTTACCGATCATAGTACGAATTTCTTCTGTGCTAGTTTGCGTGCGCTGCGCTAGTTGACGTACTTCATCCGCAACGACCGCAAAGCCTCTTCCTTGTTCACCGGCACGGGCAGCTTCAATGGCTGCATTGAGTGCTAACAGGTTAGTTTGCTCGGCAATACTTTGAATAACAGTAAGCACATTTGCAATATTATTTACTTCATCATCAAGGAGTTGGATGTTATTACCAGCGCTGTCAATTTGTTGCTCTAAAAGAGCTATGGTATTTGCTGCCTCAGCAGTTAAATGACTGGCATTTTGTCCTTGGCTTTCGGCTTCTTGTACTGAAAAGGCGGCTTGCTCGGCATGCTCAACCACTGTTTGCGCAGAGGCTGTTAGCTCAGTGATAGCTGATGCGACCATATGGGTTTCTTCGTTTAGGCTGCGGGTCAGTTTATCAAGCTCAGTTGAGCGGGATTCGTTATCTAAACTCTGATTTTTTAGACTATCAGTAACATCTTTAATACTGCCAACTACACCCCGTAGCCCTTGTTGCATATAGTGCATGGCAGCAATAATGCTTTCAGGTTGGGCGTCAGTACGAATATGCGAATTTAAGTTACCACGAGAAACTTGCTTAACAATACCAATTACCTCAGTGACTTCACCGCCTAACGCGTTGCTTAAAGAAATACCAAAGCGAGCAATTGCAGCAGTTAAAGCAAGGGCAATAAGTAGTGATAAACCTAGTAACCATTTAGCGGTATTCCAGTAACGCTGATCAACTTCTTTTTCGCTGATCCCGGTACCAACATACCAACCAAAGTAAGGGGTTTTTTGTACCACAGAGGTTAGGTCAACGGTTTCACCATCACGGACAGAATCCCAATGATAAGTAATAATTTTGTTGGTTTGATTACCGACTAATTGTTCAACCATACGACCAATACTGTTACCGCTGGCATCTTTGAAATCATTAAAACTGGTGTTGTGTAGCTGCGGATCGTGCGGTGTGGCAATAAAGTCGAGTTTATCATTCACTACGTACACATATTCACTGTCGTGGTATTTGTTTTCACGCAACATTTGCGTGGCAAAGTCACGCGCTTGTTGCTCGGTTAGTTGCCCATTTTTAGCAAGTAACTCAAATTGCTCGACAATATTTGTCGTGCTTTTCATGAGTTGATTGATACGGGCAATATTATCGTTTTCACTAGCGTGACGAAGAGATTGTAAGCCCAGTAATGCTATAGCATTGAGTGCTATAAACATTGCTCCAGCGAACAAGATTATTTTAGTTCTTAATGCTAAACCTGACAGCACATCGAGCCCCTTATTATTGTTATGACCATGATTTTCTACCATGTTTGTCGGCCAGATGTTAGCTTTAATTAACAATAATATGGGAATTAGACGTGACTTTTACTCAAGTTTCCATTACGGGTAAATTAAAGCGTGATTTCTGCTGCGCTTAAGAGTCGATATTCTCCGCTAGCAAGAGCCTCATCAAGCTCGATATTTGCTACTTTTTCTCTATGTAATTCAACGACCTTATTGCCTACTGCAGCGAGCATGCGTTTAACCTGATGATATTTACCTTCGCAGATCGACAGACGCATACGATATGTGGCAAGTTGCTCTGCAATTGCGGGTCTGGTTAGTTCTTTTTCGTTGTGTAATTGCACTCCTTGGCGAAGTTTTTCCAGCGCATCATCCGTTAGAGGTTCTTGTGTTTCAATCAGGTAAGTCTTAAATTTGTTATGTTTTGGGGAGGTGATTTTATGTGACCAATCGCCATCATTGGTAATGATCACAAGCCCAGTTGTATCGAGATCAAGCCGACCTGCAACATGAAAATCACTCATGTTAGGTTCATCGAGTAAATCAAATACCGTTGGGTGTAACTCGTCACTGTTGGCGCATACATAACCGACCGGTTTATTCAGCATATAATAGCGTTTACCTAGAAAAACTAGCGGCTTACCTTGCCATAATACGTTATCTGTCGCTGTGATTGGATGATCATAAGCGCTGATCACCTCGCCATTTACGCTGGCATTTTTACGCTTTATTCCTGCTCTCGCTTTGGTGCGTGGCGTTTCTGCTAGATGGCTAATAAATTTATCTAGGCGGCAAGGGAATTTCATTGGGTTCACACTTCTAGTCGACTACAATGGCGGCGAGTATAACGGATCGTGATAACGCATGACAGTACACAGTGGACAAATATTAGCATATTATCAACAGCAAATAGCCACCGGTAAATTGCAATTTGATGATGCCCAATTAGCAGCGGTGAATGCACTAGACAATCTCGCAATTGCCATTGATAAACCGCATCATTGGTGGCAAAAATCGGTATCTTTGCAAGGCATTTATTTGTATGGACCTGTTGGACGGGGTAAATCGATGCTAATGGATGTGTTTTTTGAGACTGTAGCAATTAAACAAAAAACACGTTTACACTTCCATCATTTTATTGCTCAAGTACATACTCGTCTAGGACAGTTGCAAGGGGTTAAAAACCCGCTGGATAAAATAGCAAATGAGTGGTCAGAAACGCTTAAATTAATTTGTTTTGATGAGTTTTTTGTCTCTGATATTGGCGATGCTATGATCATGGCCGGCCTATTTAAAGCCTTGTTTGCCAAAGGCATCATTTTGGTTGCTACGTCAAATTGTCAACCTGAGCAGCTTTATTATAACGGCTTGCAGCGAGCGCGCTTTTTACCCACCATAGCGTTAATTAAAGCGCATTGTCATATTATTAATGTCACAGGCTCTGTTGACCACCGATTTCGTTTTGGTAAGCACGCAACTCATTATTTTAACAGCTCGGCTAACTCTGAACTGGATGCTGATTTTTTGGCTTTTGCAGATAACTTACAAACAGCAACTGATATTTCTATTTACGGGCGTAAACTGGCGTGTTTAAGGCTCAGCAATAATGCCATTATGTTTGATTTTATGGCGTTGTGCTCAGGCCCGCGTAGTACCGCTGATTATATTCATTTAGCAAAGTACTATCAGCGTGTGTATATCTGTAATGTGCCAGTAATGGGCGCTGCGGCAACAGGTAAGCAAATAGTGCATGGTATTGAAGATAGCTATCAGCGTGAAAAACAAGATTTACAAGAACATACACTAGACGATGAAGCGCGACGCTTTATTGCTTTAGTGGATGAATTTTACGACCGTGGCAAGTTATTGATACTGAGTAGCGAGGTTGGCATTGCTGATTTATATCAAGGTAAAAAGCTGGCATTTGAATACGCACGCACCGAGTCAAGATTAATAGAAATGCAAAACTGGTTCTAGGTTTAAATAAAAAAGGTACGTTCTTGCGATACGTACCTTTGACAACAACCTAGTAGTTATAAAACTAACGAATCATTAACACTTCGTTAGCAATAAATTTTAGACGCTATCATTTAAAAACTATATTGCGCACCTAAATACATATAACGACCAGTACCACCGCCATATCCACTGTAATAATTACCGTTGCCACTTGGGTAGAATGCGCCTTTATTATCAAATATATTATTAATTCCACCAAACACGCGTAAGTCGCTGTTTGAAGTTAAGGCCATAGTGTAAGAAGCTGATAAACTATGCTTTATATATGAGCCGTAGTCTTGATAAGCAAGAGGCTCTGGGTTGGAAATACAGTCTGCACTTGCAGCGGCACAGTTTTCATTGTTTTCTAACACGGCCGTTAGGTAATCTTTTTCATCTTGTTGATCGGCTTTAAAAGAGCCCAAAAAGTTGGTACGCCAACGAATACGCAAGTCATCCAAACTCCATGCAATTGACATCGCGGCTTTGTCTTTACTGCGACCATATCCAGCATAATGAGTAACTACGTTATTGCCATCTAAACCTTCATAGGTTTGTGAGTTTTCAATAACGTGATTGTAGTCAAGCTTTAAAGATACTTCGCCATAACTACCAATATCAAAATCATAAGTCGCGACTACATCATAACCACGGGCTGTCAGCTCATCTAAATTATATTCACGCTGTAGAATTTTGATAATGTTACCTTCGTTATTTCGGGTGATATCATTACAGAACTCATTATTGCTACCCCAAGCTGCTTCAGAATCGTAACATTCATTCATAATATTTTCATTACTGATCTCATCAATCGCATCAATAATGGCAATATCGTAGTAATCGATGGCGAGATTAAAACCACGGAAAAACTCCGGTGATAGTGTTACACCAAAGGTATAGGTATCGGCCGTTTCTTCTTTAAGGTTAGGGTTACCTGTACCTGGAGAATAATTGTTATCTTCGCTGTCGAATTTAAAGTTAGGATCCTCAGCTAGCTGTTTAGCAAGAGTTGGCTCTAAACGACAATTATCATGACCTGGCTTAGTTGAGGTCGCCGTTAAGCCATCACAAATATCATCATATGAGTCGAAATCGCCACGCGGTGGAGACATCAATTCGGTAATCGTTGGAGCGCGCTGTGCGCGAGCATAATTTGCGCGTACCATGTAGCCATCAACTGGCTGCCATAGTAAACCTAGTTTATAGCTGGCTACAGTATTGACGTTTTCCATGCTGTAATTAGCTAAGCGTAACGAGGTTTCAGCGGATAAGCTTTTTGCAAGAGGGGCATCTTTTAGTAGTGGAATCGCCAATTCTGCAAAGGCTTCATAGACTTCAACTTCACCATAAAACGAAGGAACAACGTTAAACGTAATACCGCCAACTTTCATGTCCTCACTGGTATCTAAGCTTTGGCTATCTTTACGATATTCGCCACCAAATACCGCAGAAACACTCCCTGCTGGTAATTCAAATAAATCACCTGTGATGTAACCCATCACTGTATATTGCTGAATCTTTGTATCAATAATCGGGTTGCTACGGATCCAGTCGGCCATATTTGGAGTAATTGAACCTTCACCAAATAGATTGATTGGTACACAGCCTGCTGCACGGGCTGCTTCATCTATACATTGAATAGAGCCATCAGCAAGTTTCTCCGCTTGTAATGCTTGATTTAAATTTATTACATTCAGTTCATTATTACGGATTTGATGCTGTTTAAATTGCCCATATCCGGCTGATACATCCCAATCCCATTGGTGATTAAACATAGTACCTTGTAGGCCAGCCCATGTCCGGATAGTGGTACGGTCATTATCAGTACTGATATTACCGACTTCGCCAAAGCGACGATCCCAATAAATGCGGTCTTTGTATGGATTTGCGTCTAAGATTTGTTGTGGCACATACGGGTTATTAATTGGAATGTAGCCCGGTGCGATATCTGCGATTGGATCGCCTGTTACAGCATCATAACGCGGTACGAATGCACCCTCATATTCATCTTCAGGTGACTTACTGTTGAACGAGCCACTTTTACTATATTGCAGTTGGAAGTAACTCATGATGTCGTCGCTGATATCAAAATCGATTTTTACAGCTGTTGACAGGTTATCACTTGGTACATCCAGCATTACGTACTGATTTGAGTTAATACCGTATATTTCTTCATTGCCTTTCCAGTCATCACGCAGTGTTTGACCGTCATACCAAAATTGCGTTTCGTTGTTATTGTTTTCTAGAAAAACGCCGCCTAAGGTGCCATCACTTTTACTTACCCAATCAGCTTGAGTAATGTCACGCATACATTTAGAGCCACTTTCGGTCATCATTTGATTGCACATAAGAGTGTTATTATAGCTATGTGCGGCTTCTATTTTTGCACGATCGCGATCATAGTAACTAATGCCAAAATCGCGGTCCCAGTTAGCACTAAAAAACACATACCCTTTATTATTAGCAAATGAATCGCCGTAGTTTAAATCAAGAGTAAACTCTTTGCCGCCACCTTCAGTGGTTTGGCCACCACGAGCCTGAAAATCAAAGCCTTCTTTTTTTGATTGGGTAATTATATTGACGACCCCAGCGACTGCATCGGCTCCATAAGTTGCAGATGCGCCACCACTGATTATTTCAACACGTTCAACCATGCCACTTGGAATGGTATTTAAGCTTACATAGTTACCGCCGTAGCTATTTGACACTACACGGCGACCATCAATAAGAGTAAGGGTACGATTAGCGCCTAAGTCACGTAATTGAACGGTTGAAAGGCCAGTGCCAGAAATACTCGATTGACTTGTATTGTTGCCTATACTTTGGCTAAGTGCAGGCATGTTATCAACAAGAACATCAGATAAGTTACCTAAACCAGTGTCTTGAATCGCCGCGCGATCCATAGTCACTAGTGGTGTGGCAACAGAAAAACTATCACGCTTTAAGCGAGAGCCAGTCACCACTATTTTTTCAGGGGCTTCTTGTTTCTCTTCTTTTATCGTTGTTTTATTTGGCGTTAATTGATGTTCAATTTGTTTATCATTTGCAATTAATTGGCCTGAAAAGCTTGCTGTGATCGCCAGTGCTAATGCGCATTTTTTTGTTAATATACTGCTCACAGATTTCCCTTACATATTGAATCTTGATAAAACTAATGTATTAGTAATCTTTGAAGGGCAGTTCAAAGTACAGCAACTAATGCATTAGCGAATGGGTTTATACCCAAACCAGCTCAGATGTGAGTTTCAGTTAGAATTAAAAGCGATTTAGGCAAGGCATTGATTGGCTCTATTGTTAAAATCAATAACGAAGTATAAATCCGCTTTTAAACCAACCCTTTGGGCGTTTCACAGACACTTACTCTCTTGTTAAAAGGGACTGTCATTGTTGCAAAGTAACGCCTTGATATTAAGCTCCTGTAAAACACTGAATTCTGCATCTTGAGGTGATTTGGGTATATTCGTGAGTTGTTTTAAATAATCGTGAACAAAAACACAATGAAAGGTATCTCGTTTATATCCCTATTTTACATCTATTTTATATCTATTCCTTTATTATCATATGGTTGAGTTTATTCAATCGAATGGTTGGTAAATTGTAATTATGCTGTCTATCGCGTTATTTTGCTTTTTGTGCCAATAAAAGGTTAACCTTCTAGACTTCTAAATATAAGGTGTAAATACGTTATTTATGAAAACTAACCAGTCATTTTCCTTAGGGCAGTGCGAAGTTAATACAATTGAAAATAAGCTGTTATGTGGTGAGAGTGAATGTGTATTGCAACCTAAATTTGTCGAGTTGCTGTGTTTTCTTGTTATGCGTTATCCAGAACTTGTTACTCGTGAAGATCTAATCGATGGTGTCTGGGATGGTAATCAATTTGTCGGTGAAAAAGCGCTGACCAATGCAATCTGGCATTTGCGTAAAACCTTTAAAGAACTAGACCCTGCTCATGCTTATATTGCTACAGTTCGCAAAACAGGCTATCGCTTGGCACAGCAACCAGTATTTTTAGATAATCAAAAGCTAAAACCAGAAGTAAAGCCGCAGTTAACGCAAATAAAAAAGAGTAAACAAGTACTTTTTAGTAGTGTTAAAATTGCAGTCATGGTGGCTACCGTTATGATATGTCTTGCGTTTTTTTATTTTAAGCGGCAAATTCCGAGTCTTGAGCCGTTAAAGTTCACATCTTTATCTGAACATGTTGAAACCATTACCACGAGCCCAGGTCGGGAGTTATTTCCGGCAATTTCAAATGACAGCCATTTTATTGTTTATTCTTGGCGTCGCCCTGGACAGCAAGCAAACCTTTATCTTCGAGATTTATTTTCACCTGAACAAGCGGCTATAGCCTTAACTGAGAGCTCATTTCTTGAGGGGCGTGCTGTATTTAGTCATGATTTAAATAATATATTTTATTATCGGCGAGATGAGCAAAGGCAGTGTGAAATAGTTAAACAAAATTTAACGACAGCAGTAACAAGGGTGTTGGCAACATGCGGTCAAGGCCGAAGCACCGATCTTGATATTAACGCCGCAGGTAATCAGCTGGTATTTATCAGTGATGATAAAAATGATCACGCACAAACACAGCTAAATATTGTTGATCTTCAATCAAATGAGTTAGCAATAACACGAGTGCCTTGCTCTGGGAACTGTGATTTTAATGATGAATCAGTGGTATTTTCGCCGGATGGTAAACAGCTCGTGGTATCGCGAAATTTAGCCTCCGGCTACGAAGAGCTATTTTTAGTTGAAATTGCTACTGGCAATGCTAAGCAATTGACCTCGGGATTTGTTGATATTCGTGGTGTGGATTGGCACCCGAGTAAAGATTTGTTGGTTTTTTCTGGGGTTGATCAAGGTAAGCGGCATGGTTATTTTTATGAATTAGCAACTGGGCGCTTAGTTGATGCGCACATTGACGGATTAAGTTATCCAGAATATAGCCAAGACGGCAGTTTGTATTTTCACCAATGGGATATCGACTCTACGCTGATGCGAGTTGAAACAAATAATGTGGTGGCGAGCTCTCCATTTCCTGTTTTATCTACACATTTTAATACGCGTTTTCCTGATTACAGTGCTACTAAAAATAAATTGGTATTTGTGTCAAATGAATCAGGCACGACAGAGTTGTGGATTGCCAATAAGGATGGCACGCAACGCAAGAAACTAACTCAGTTAAATGCCACTATTTATAGTCCTGTTTGGTCACCAGATGGACGTTATATAGCATTTGTCGTATCTAAAAATGAAGTGAATAGCCTTCGAATTTATGATTTTAATTCACAAAGTAGCAGCCAAATAAATACAGGCCTTAATTATCATGGCAAACCAAGCTGGGCGCCGGATAGTAAGAGTATATTGACCTCAAATAATAATGAGTTATACCGGTTTAATCTCAAAGGCGATAATTTAGGTAAAGCGATTGAGCAATCAACAATGTATGCGTATGAGGATAAGCATGGAGCGTTAATTTTTGCAGATATTGCAGCCAAACAATTATGGATAAAACAGCCTGATAGTGGCCATGCGCAATTACTTGTTGAATCTATTAATTTGTCTAATCATTCATCTTGGTACTATGTTGAGGGAGCAACTCAGGCGTTATCAAGAGTATATTACTTCAATGTAGAACGGGACGATTACCGTTTGAGTTATTATGATTTTTCTACGCAAAGTCAGCATGATTTGATGCGTTTACCTGAGCGTGCATTTAGCCGCAGCTCAGGTTTGACCTATATCGAAAATATAGGCTGGTTAGTGTATACCTCGTATAAATCACCACAAATTGATATTAAGCGTATTAAAGCTGAATATTTACCCTAGAGGCTGTTTAACACTTTCGGTAAATTTCGTGTTCCATATCGTGAACGTTAACGCTTAAGCTGTCTGATTCTCGGCAGTATATTTTTAAACAGTCTAACAACTGCTCGCTGAGTTGTTGCTTTTGTTTAATCGTACGTCCTTGCATAATGTGTGCGCCAATATGGATAAAACCTTCCTTACCATCGCCCAATTGATAATGTGTATAGGCTATAGCGCGAGTTTTGATCGTTGCTAATTCAAACAAGCCACTGTTAAACGTTGCTTGATGAATTTTTTCAACCAATACCTGCGGTAATACCGGTAAATCTTCAGAATGTTCAATGATGATATGTGGCATGTTATCTATTTGCTCCCCTAAAAACGATATGTGAAACCTAAGCTGGTTTGAAACTGATTGAGTACATCACCATCAAAATGCCACAAGCATTGCTTGTTTTCGTCTGTTGGTAATGCACATGAAACGTTACTGGCATTATTGACGATTGTTGCAAGCCAGCGAGTTTCAAATAAGATGCGAGCTTGATCGCTAAATAAGTATTCTAAACCGCCATACAGGCCGCTGGCAAAGAAAGTATCAGAGCTGGCGAAGTTAGGACTTATGTAATTTGCACCAATTTGTGCGCCGACATAACTATTAATGTGGTTGCTTAAAGGGACTTCAACAGCACTTTGAAACATAAAATACTGCATTTCAACGTTTTTATCAGGGGAGGATTGAAAGTCACTTTCGGTGTTTGAAAAGTAAAAACCATAACGAGCTGAGTCAATTGTTCTATCAATACTAAAAGCAAGATGGTTACTATCTTTGAGCTCTATAGCTAAACCGTTTTTAGTTTCTAATGATTGATTAAAGCTTTTACCAGTATAAAGACTCAGTGAGTAACCAGCTAACGCACTCTGACTTACTAACAGTAAGCACAGTAAAACAAATACTTTTTTCATGGTGTCGTGCTCGTTGTTGTGATTAATTTAAGTTAGTATTGAAACATAGCTGAATATTAAATGTAAGCCACGAATCGTTTACCCCTACATGGAGCAAGTAATATATGAAACCTATAATGATAGGTGTATTGACAGGTTTATTGATCACCTTAGCGGGCTGCTCTGATGATGTTGCATCAGTTAGTTTGGGATTATTTACCACTAAAGATATTAAAGTTAACTCGCAACAAGACCCGTTAGTAAAAGGTGTAACCTGTCATATTAGCCATATCGAAGCAAACTTAGATTTTGCTGATCCGTCTGATATGTCTATTGCGTGTCGCCAAACAGGACCAATTACTGCCGACCAATTACAAGCGATTGACCGTAGTAAGTCGGGTGAGGTGGTATTTAAATCATCAAAAAGTATTTTATTTAAATCATTAAAAGTGCGTCGAATTTATGATGCGCAAACGCGAACTCTGTTATATCTGTCGTATTCAACTAAAGAGTCAACCGGCAGTCATCATCATGCGTTATCCACTGTGCCATTGTATAACACCCAAGCATGGGCATGGGCACAAGAGCAAGAATAAGCAAAAGAGCAAACTATGTTAGCGTTATTTAAAAGCAAACCTTTATTAGATGAACAAGAGCAGCAATGGCTGATTGATACTTTTGTGTGGGCGGTGGAAAATTTTGACAGCGATTATTTCATTAATAACTCGCAATTAGTTTTGCCAAACCACCAATGCTTTCCCGATGCGGTTTCAAGCATTGAAGAAATGGCCAGTAAAGTGTTTGAGCGAGTGGTTGGCTATGCGGGGCTGCAAGCTTGGCCAATTACGCTGGTGGCTCCACAGCAATTGCAGCCGCAAGTATTTCCTCATTTTGCTTTTAGTAATCAGTTACGTGGTGATAATAGCCAATTAATTGTGCCGCCAAGCCATACGGTTAATGTGTCATTTAATCCAAATCAAATTAATCAGCCACAAGATTTAGTGGCCAGCTTTGCCGGTACTTTAGCGACAATTATGATCCACCATGTGGGCGTGTTACCACCAGGCGGTAAAGAGTTTTTACCACAGGCCGCCGATGCCGTGGCATGTTTTTTAGGTTTTGGGGTAATGATGAGCAATACGGTATATCAGTTTAAAGGGGGCTGTGGCTCGTGTTACAACCCCTATGCGAACAGGCAAGCTGCACTTAGTGAACCGCAAACCTTATTTATGCATGCCCTTATTTGCCACTTTAAAGGCTATAAAGATTCTAAAAAGCATTTAAAGCCGCACTTACGCAGCCAATTCAAAAAGGCGCAAAAAGAAATAAAAGCCTTAGTTAATAGTACTGCTAATCCGTTGTTGTTAGCGCTTGATGATAAAAAAGCGGGGTAATCGTGGCTTATTTAGATGAGTTTTTATTGATTGCACTGGCGCACTTTTTTGCTGTAGCAAGCCCCGGCCCAGATTTTGCCATTGTGCTTAAACAAAGTGTTCAGCAGGGGCGTCGTAATGCATTGTGGACCAGCTTTGGGGTAGGCCTGGCTATTTTATTACATGTTAGTTATTGCTTACTCGGGGTTGCGGTTTTATTAACGCAATCACCAAACGTATTTATGGCATTAAAATATTTAGCGGGTGCATACTTGGCCTACATTGGTGTGCAAGCGCTTAGAAGTGCTAGACCGGCGCCAGCGCAGCAAGAAACTGTTTTTCAATCTCAAGGTGTTGAATCCAGTTGGATTGCATTTCGTCGCGGCTTTTTAACCAATGCGTTAAACCCAAAAGCCACGTTATTTTTTATGTCGTTGTTTACTTTAGTGATCAGCCAATCAACGCCATTAATTGTGCAAGCAGGCTATGGGCTGTATATGGCATTGGCAACGTGGGCGTGGTTTTCGTTTCTATCCTTGGTGCTATCAAAGCCTAGTGTTCGCGGTTTTTTTCAAAAAAGTGGCTATTGGTTTGACCGTGGTATTGGCGTGATTTTGATCGCTCTAGCAATAAGAATTGTAGTGTAAGTGTTGTTTTAACAGAAATCTGTAGTAGGTGAATATGGCTGTATATAATTTTTCGTTTGGTTCAAATATGTCGTCGAGTCGTTTGTTGGCGCGTTTACCAAACGCTACTCGTATTGGTACGGCAATACTAGCCGGTTACGAGTTAACCTTTGATATGGTAAGTACTGATGGCTCAGGAAAAGGCAATGTACGCCCATCAAATGATAAGAACGCGCAAGTATATGGCGTGGTATATCAACTCAATGACGCAGAAAAAACGATTTTAGACGCCATCGAAGGGCCTCGTTATGACTGCGTAGATATTCAAGTAACATTACTTGATGGGCAACAAGTAGCGGCGCATTGTTATATTGCCAACACCACTGATGCTCAGATACTGCCTTACGATTGGTATATGCAGCACGTTCATCGCGGTGCGCTTGAAGCTGGTGTGCCAAATGCGTACAGTGATGCCATAAAGTCTCGGCCAACCTGCCAAGATAGCGACAGTGCGCGTGCAGCCATTGAGTTTGCTGTACATCAAAAATAAAAACTAAAATGATAACTCCAAGGATTGTTATGAAATTAACTAAACTAGCGATTGCGGCCACCTTATTAGCAGGCTGTGCATTTAATAGCTACGCCGATATTGATACCAAGCACATTAATCAAGTGATTGAAAATTCAATGGCGCGCTTTGATGTGCCGGGTATGGCCGTGGCGATTGTTGAAAACGATAAGGTTATTTTTGCTAAAGGCTTTGGTGTTAGTAACTTAGATACAGGTAGTAAGGTGAATAAAGACACCTTATTTGGTATTGCATCAAATACTAAAGCATTTACGGTTGCGGCATTGGCAAAATTAGTTGATGAAGAAAAGCTCAGTTGGGATGACAAGGTAATTGATCACCTTCCTGAATTTCGTTTATACGACCCTTATGTAACCCGCGAAATGACGATCCGTGATTTATTAAGTCACCGTAGTGGTTTAGGGTTAGGCCAAGGGGATTTAATGATTTGGCCTGACACCGATAAATCAATCGAAGAAATTCTCGCAGGCCTTAAATATTTAAAACCAGCTAGTAGCTTTCGCAGCACATACGCTTATAACAACTTGATGTTTGTGACCGCTGGCGAGGTAGTCGCGCGGGTCTCAGGTATGAGCTGGAATGATTATATTGAAAAGAATATTCTCCAGCCTTTGCACATGGATAACTCACGCGCCGGTTTTTCGCGTATTCCAAAAAGTAATAAGAACTGGGCAACGGGTCATATTCCTATGGATGGTCAATTACATCCATTTTTCGTTAATTACTTAGAAGATTTTCGTGGTGCCGGCGCTATTGCATCCAGTGTGAATGATATGAGCCAATGGCTACGTACACAATTAGCCCATGGTAAAATGCCAAATGGCGAGCAGTTGTTTAGTGAAAAACAACAAGAGCAAATGTGGCATCCACATATTACCTCACTGGCGTCAAAAAGCGCTTATGAGGCTTATCATCAGCAATTTAGAGGTTATGGTTTAGGTTGGAGCATTGAAGACTACCACGGTATTAAAAAATTAGGCCATGGTGGTGGTATTTTAGGAATGGTATCGCAGGTGACGTTATTGCCTGAGAAAAACCTCGGGATTGTTATTTTATCTAATCAGCAAGCATTCGGTGCGCTCTCTGCTATTACTCATGAAGTGCTTGAAGACGCCCTTGAACTTGAAGATAAAGATTGGGTAGCAGAGTTGGCTAAAAAGCATTTTGAAGGTAAGCAAAAAGCGTATGCTAATGCTAAACCGGACGCTCCTGCAGACTATCAACCACAGTTACCAAATATTAGCTACACCGGCACTTTGCACGATGATTGGTATGGTGATGTTATTATTGAAGAGCTAGACGGTAAGTTACGTATTGATTTCACGCACACTAAACGTTTAAAAGGGCAGCTTGAGCATTACACGGGCAACACATTTATCGTCAAGTGGGATGAAAAGCTACTCGAAGCTGATGCGTATATTAGCTTTGATATGAGCACTAAAAATCGTGTGAATGAAGCGACAATGCGTGCAGTATCAACAGCGGTGACTGATTTCAGTTTTGATTTTAGAAATCTTCATTTGCAAGCTAAATAGTAAACCAAAGTCGCAAAGCCACCAAAGGGTGGCTTTGTTATAGTTACAGTCGTTAACTCATTTGGAGCATTTATGCGTACTGCGATTATTTCTCATCCTTTTTGCCGTAAACACAAAATGATCGCGGATCATCCAGAGTGTCCTGAGCGCTTAGATGCTATTACCGATCGTCTTTTGGCCAGTGGCTTGGATATTGCCGTGCAGCAAAAGCAAGCGCCTAAAGCATTACGTGAGCATTACTTATTAGCCCATGATGAGGCCCTTGTATCGCTGGTGGAAAACACCCTCCCGGAACAAGGTTTAGTATCACTTGATGGCGACACTTGGTTATGCCCAGAGTCATTTTTGGCAATTGAGCGGGCGGTAGGGGCAGGGCTATTAGCCGTCGATGAAATATTAGCGGATAACCTCGATGCCGCATTTTGCTCCGTACGGCCACCGGGTCATCATGCAAACCGTACAACCTCTGCCGGCTTTTGTGTGTTTAATAACTTAGCAATTTCGGTGAAGTATGCGCAAAGTAAAGGGATTAAGCGCATTGCGATTGTCGATTTTGATGTTCACCACGGTAATGGCACGCAAGACATTTTTATCGATGATGACAATGTGTTGCTTTGCTCATTATTTCAGCATCCTTTTTACCCTAATACCGCCGTTGAAAATAACGATACATTGGTTAATTCACCGTTGCCCATAGCCAGCGATGGCAATGATTTAAAAACGTTGTATAACCAACAGTGGTTACCTAAATTAACAGAGTTTAAGCCAGAATTATTGTTTATCAGCGCAGGGTTTGATGCGCATTTTGAAGATGATATGGCAAGCCTCAAATTTGTTGAGGCTGATTATGCCTGGTTGACACAACAGCTGTGTGACATGGTAAAAAGTACTGGCTGTAAAGGGATTATCTCTTTTTTAGAAGGAGGATATAATTTATCTGCGCTAGGGCGAAGCGCTGTAGAACATATTAGAGTGTTTGCAGAAGCAGAAGAGTAGCTTTATTTTCATTCTACAATTAAGTAAAAATATTGGTTGTTGTATGATACCAATACAACTAATTAAACAAGGAAGATAATGTCTGTAGTAATTAATATCTTAGTCACGTTGGCACTGTGCTTTTGGGGAAGCATGATGATGATGTCGCCGATGATGTTCGGTGCCTCTGGCGCGACGAATAACAAGCAAGCGGTATTAACAGCCTTATTATTTTTAAGCTATCCGGTACCGTTATTTTTGTTGATTGGTTTATTTGGTGGTAGTTATTTTGGCATTAACAGTTACAAGATGGCACTGATAAGTGTCGTTGTTATCGGATTTTTATTTACGATATTTGGCTATACCAGTATGGTTAAGAATCTGCTTCAAGGTGTTGCCAATGGTGGCTACTGTGTGGTCGAACAGCGTGTTTACTATAATGCTAAGTTAATGGAACACGCTGATGCTGAAAGCTTTATCAGTTACAGTCAAGCTGATTTAAATACCTATGATGCTCAACTGTACGCTAAAGATAAACAGCATCTTTACTACAGCGGTCAAGCTGTGAGTGGTGTTAACCTTGAAAACTTGCACGCTAAGATAATTGGCAGTGATCTTTATTGGCTTAACGATACTCAGGTGATTAAAGGCGAGCGTATTGTTGAGGGCGCAGATCCTAGCACTTATTCAGCATATGATTATTATAGTTTTTGGAATATCTCAGGGCATGAGGGAAATCAGGTCATTTACCATCACGATGAACCCATGCATAACATAGATGCGCAGTCATTTGTCCCTATTGATGATAGTTATGGGAAAGACGGGCAACATATCTTTTATCAAGGTCTCGCTATTTTAGCGGATGTTGATATTGATACCGCCAGTTTTTCACGATTAGATGAAAATTTTGCCAGCGATAATCAGCATATTTTTTACTTAAATGGGGAAGATAGCCATATATTGATAGGCGCTGAACCTGTTAATTTTGAGGTGTTTGAGCGCAACTACTACAGAAGTGGTGAGATTGTTTATTACGTTACACAATATGAGTCAGCAAAGCCGATGCCACAGATACATGCAGCCAGCTTTACGGTCACTCAATATGATGAACAAACGAATTCGGATGCTTACGATAAAAATAATTACTATCTTCGTGGTGAGGTTGTTGTAACGCGCTAAGGCGTTGCGATGAACGAGGTAATTTGCTGTTGAAAATGATTAAACAGAAG
This sequence comes from Pseudoalteromonas sp. SG41-1, assembly GCF_014164575.1. Lineage (NCBI taxonomy): Bacteria > Pseudomonadati > Pseudomonadota > Gammaproteobacteria > Alteromonadales > Pseudoalteromonadaceae > Pseudoalteromonas > Pseudoalteromonas sp. SG41-1. The sequence goes on along the minus strand of NZ_JACJFL010000022.1, from coordinate 25,329 downwards.
GAAGTTTATTCATACTCTCGGGTAACTTGCCTACGTTGGTTTGCGTTGCATCAACTTGGTTTATATCGATAAAGTCAAGTTGCCCATTTGCTATGATCTGCTTACCATTACTCAGTTTTAATGGTGTACTTCCTTGATTCTGCAAAGTTGTGGTGATTATTGACTCTTTTTATCGGTTATCTATGAGCAATATTTGTAAAAACACAGCAAACATTACTTATCCTCACTCTATAAAACAAGACAAATTATGATTTACGAGATCAAGTTTTGTTTTTTAATTTTTGCGCATGTAACACGTTAAGATATTTACGTAGGTTTAAACTAAGCCAATATAGGGTTAGCGTGTTCTAAAATGTTACATGCCCTAAAAATTACCACGGTTATTCTTTTAACCACTGTGCAACTTGTTTTGTATAATAACTCACTATTAAATCAGCGCCTGCACGTTTGAAGCCGGTCAGTGTTTCAAATATCACTTTCTTTTCATCAAGGGCACCTGCTAATGCTGCAAATTTAATAGCGGCATACTCACCACCAACTTGGTAGGCAGCTAAAGGTAAGTTTGTTTTCTCTCTCAAGCTGCTAAGGACATCAAGATAGGGCGTGCCTGGTTTCACCATTAGAATATCAGCGCCTTCTTGTTCATCAAGAAGGGCTTCTTGAAGCGCTTGACGAATATTTGCATAATCCATTTGATAGCCTTTGCGATCACCACTTAATTCACAATCAACAGCAGCTCTAAATGGACCATAGAAAGATGAAGCAAATTTAATGGCGTGAGCTAAAATGGCAACATGTTCAAACCCTGCATTGTCAAGGCCTGCTCGAATAGCTTTAACTTGACCATCCATCATCGAAGATGGGGCTAGCATATCGGCACCTGCTTTTGCTGCGCATACACTCTGCTTTACAAGGTTAGCAACAGTTTGGTCGTTACAAACTTGATTATCTTCAACAACGCCACAGTGTCCATGATCTGTATATTCACAAAAACAAATGTCGGGTATTACCATCATCTCGGGGCATGTTTGTTTGATTGTTTTAATCATACGTGCCAGTAAACCATCATCGTGCCATGTATCACTGCCAACACTGTCTTTATGATGCGATATGCCAAAAGGCATAACATACTGAATTCCTAATCTATGCAGCTCAGTAATCTCTTGGGCTAATGCATGTTCAGGAATGCGCTGTATACCAGGCATAGTGGATATTTCTAGACTTTCAGTTAACGACTCTTCGATAAAAATAGGATGGATAAGATCGCCAATATTAAAATCAAATTCGCGTACTAGCTGTCGCATTGCATCACTGTGGCGAAGCCTGCGCATGCGTCTTGATAAATTAGGTGTACTCATTGCTATCTGCCTTACTGAGCTGAGTATAACGAGATGTTTATAATATCATTTTTATCACTGTAAACGATATGCGTTAAATCAATATTAAAGGCGTGTTCATGGTAGTAACCTTTTTCTTTATTTGTAATAAATAAACTGTAAATACTAGGTTACCGATGTAGAAGTCGCTAGTGGGGTTTGCTGTTCTTTATTGTTATCGCTGCCACTACACGCGACTAAACTCATGGATAAAACGGCTGATGCAACTAAACGTGCTATTTTATTCCTAATAGATCAAATGCTTGTGGAGCTGTTAGGCTCGTTATTTTAGTTAAGCAGCAGTGTCCTTCTTGTGCTAAGTGCTGCGTTACTCTGCGAGCTAACTCTATGTTAGTCAGCGGTGTTGCAAGGTTAAATGCTAAATCAAAATATTCGCCTTGTTTATTCAATATCACACAGTGTTGCTGTTGTTCAGCGGTTAAACTGTGTAGATAGTCATTTAAATCTCGTTGTTCATTAATAATTTCTAGCTCGTTGTCACTACATATCAAGTAAGGGAAGTAAGTATGCATGCATTTATTGTCCTGTATCAAATAGCGCGAGCAATATAATAATATAATTATAGTTCGTATTATACTAAGGACGAATATTATGAAACAAACTCGCCACCCTCAACAGGTATCAGATATTTTTTCTAGGAAATTAGTATGTTGTTCCACCGATACCTCTTTAGTTGATGCTGTACGGTTGATGCAGGTTCATAATATAAGCGCAATTTTTGTAAAACGACAGCAAGCAATCGTTGGTATTTGGACAGAAGCCGATTGCATTAAACTAGACTTTACTGACAGCAACCTTAAACATATTGAAATTCAAAGCGTAATGAGCAGTCCGGTATTGAAAATCTCCTGTCAGCAATTATTGTGTGATGCCGCGCTTATTTTTTATCAACACAATGTTCGCCATTTATTAGTTATTGATAACAATGATCTACCATGCGGCGTTATTAGTATCAGTGATATTGTACGTAATCAAGGGCTTGATCACTATTTACAATTTAGACCAATCAAAGAGCAATATCATAAAAATGTGTTAGTGGTACCTAGTTATTTGATGCTCAGTGAAGGCGTTGAAATGATGCGCGAGCGAACCGCCCAAGTTATTTTAGTGTATAACCAGCAGCAAGACGAACATGGCATTATCACCCAGCGAGATTTACTGCATTTGATTGTCGAACCCGATAGTAATGCGTCATGTTGGAGCTTTGCGAGTCGGCCCTTGTATCGGGTAAGCTCAAAAAGCAGTTTATTCGATGCGTATCGATTAATGTCTACCAACAATGTGCGTCATTTAGTGGTCACTGATGATTTGGAGATTAAGGGAGTGCTCGCCATTGAGCATCTTGTTAATGAAATAGAAAGCGCCTATTACAGTGAGCTTGAAAAAGTACTTGAACAACGTGATATAGACCTTCAGCATTCACAGCGTAATTTGTATCTCGCGAATAAAATAATCGATGCCTCGCTAGATGGTATTATGATCACCCAACAAAATGGTGTGATCATGCAGGTTAATCCTGCTTTTACCGCGCTTACCGGCTATCAAGAATATGAAGTGGTCGGCAAACACCCTAGAATTCTAAGCTCCGGAAAGCACGGTAAAAATTTCTACGTAAAAATGTGGCAATCAATTACCCAAACTGGTGTGTGGCAAGGGGAAATATGCAATCGTAAAAAAAATGGTGATTTGTATGTTGAATGGCTAACTATTATTGCTATCCGCGAGCCAAATGATGATGAGCTAGTGTATGCGGCGATTTTTAGCGATATCACTGAACGTAAAACTGCAGAAGACAAAATTGTTCAGTTAGCTTATTTTGATGAGCTAACAGGCTTACCTAATAGACGCTTATTTAATGACAGATTAACCATGGCATTAGCTGCTGCACATCGAAATAACGACATGTTAGCAGTGATGTTTATTGACCTAGATCGGTTTAAAGAAATCAATGATAGCTTAGGGCATAGTGCGGGGGATGAGTTATTAAAAATGGTGGCAATACGGCTGCAAAACGTATTGTGTGAAGGTGATACTTTAGCGCGATTAGGTGGCGACGAATTTGTGGTGCTATGCGAGATTGATGATATTAGCGCAGTGATTAGTTTAGCCGATCAAATTTTAAATAACTTAAACACTCCTTTTCAGCTCGAAGGGCTTGAGGTAGGCGCGACGGCATCAATCGGTGCTGCTGTCTATCCTGATGATGGTCTCGATAGTGAAACTTTACTAAAACACGCTGATATTGCCATGTATCGCTCTAAAGAAGTGGGTAGAAACTCATTTCAGTTATTTAAGCCATCGATGAATGCACGCTCTTTAGAGCGCTTTGCGATGATGAGCCGGTTTCAATATGCGCTCGAAAATGATGAGTTTGAACTGTATTTTCAGCCTAAACAGTGTTTAAGAAGTAAAGCTATCAAAGGTGTTGAAGCACTCTTACGTTGGCAAGATCCCGCGCTTGGCATAATATCGCCTGCACAGTTTATCCCATTGGCGGAAGAACTAGGTCTAATTGTAAAGCTGGATCTCTGGGTGCTCAATAACGCTGGCATGCAATTGGCGTTATGGCAACAACAAGGAATAACGGCTGGTCGGTTGGCAATTAATATCTCAGCTTGCCATCTTAGTCAGGGGAGTTTATCAAGTAGCGTTGAGAAAATGCTCCAGCGCTATAATTTATCGGGAAATTGTCTTGAAATAGAGTTAACAGAAAGTAGTTTTATTAGCTCATTTAGTCAGGCGAAAAGAGAATTGTGGCAACTTAAAAAAATGGGCGTACAGATTGCGCTAGATGATTTTGGTACCGGCTATTCGGCACTGAGTTACCTTACAAAATTACCCATAGATACACTAAAAATAGATGCCAGCTTTATTGCTAAAGTACCCGATGAATACGGTAATAGTGAGATTGTTGCCGCGATAGTGGCAATGGCGAATAGTCTTAATTTAAAAGTTATCGCTGAAGGGGTTGAAAAGCTTGCTCAGTATAGTTACTTATTGGAGCTAGGCTGCGATGTGATCCAAGGCTATTACTATTGCCGCCCGTTAACGCAGCGGCAATGGTTAGAGTTTTATCAGCTGCAAAATCAACCTACGGTGATATCGTAAGAGGTAAATTTACGAATGTTGATAACGCCAGTATCAAAGATCAAGTACTGGCCTTTAATACCGTTTAAAATACCACTCACAACTGGCTCTTTATCAAAATTAAAAGAGCTAATTTTAGTTGGGTAGGCGGTAACAGGGAACTCTAAATCAACCACTTCTTCATCAAGTTGTTCTATCGCAGTAGCACCAAAGAGCTCTGCAAGCTCATTTAGTTTATCGGCAATTTGTGGAATAAGTTCTGCCGCAGCAGCTTTTAAATCAAGGACATCGCTTTGTCCTTTGAGCATATTACGCCAATTGGTTTTATCGGCAATAAATTGTGCTAAGGCAACTTCAACTAATCCAGATTGTAAGCGCGTTTGTACTTTGAATATTGGCAGTGCTTGCGTTGCACCTTGGTCAATCCAGCGGGTTGGAATTTGTGTATGACGGGTGATCCCCACTTTCAGCCCTGACGTGTTCGCAAGATAGACATAATGTGGGATCATACAGTTTTCTTCGCCCCACTGTGGTTCACGGCAAGTACCTTGGTCAAAGTGACATGTTTCAGGTTTCATAATACACATATCGCAGCTAGCAAGCTTACGCATACATACAAAACAATGACCTTGCGAGTAACTTTTTTTGGTTTTTTTACCGCAGCTAGAACATACAATAGCGCCATTAAAAGTCAGTGTAAGCTGCTTGCCAATATAGGCATTAAGATCGACCAACTCATCACCCACAGGCAAATGATACTGAATCGGTTGTGTTAGCGATGATTTTAATTTTTTGATAGTGCCTTGCATCTTTACGCCCCTAAAGATGTGAAAAAGAGGATTCTATCAGTAATCCTTAAACATGTGGCAATTTTACTTAATTCGCTTGTTTATTTTCAGCTAACCACAACAAATAGTCATCCACAGCGATGGCTTTGGAGTAATAGTACCCTTGCCCGTAGTCTGCCTCCATGGCCTTTAAAAGTTGTTGTGTTGTTACATCTTCAACTCCCTCGGCAGTGACTTTTAAACCTAGGCTATGAGCCATTTCTATCGCAGCCTTAACAATTACTCTATTAGCACTGTGAGTAGGGAGACCTATAATAAATGATTTATCTATTTTTAAGGTTGAAAAGTTGTAGCTAACAAAACAATTTAGTGACGAATAGCCAGTACCAAAATCATCTAAAATCACTTCAATACCAAGGCGGGTTAATTGTTCAACTAAGTGAATCATTTGCTGTTGGTTTGCAATTAAAGCTGACTCAGTAAGTTCAAACTTAAGTTGTTTGGCAGGAACATTGTGTTTGAGTAAGGTGTTTTCAATTTTTTCAATTAAATTATGGATCATTAAGTTTTTAGCACTTAAATTAACGCTTACTTTATGCTTAAAAAAACCTGCGTGATTAAACTTAGCGATATCTTGGCAGGCTTGCTCTAGCACCCACAGTGTGAGTTTATTGATAAGACCAGTACGTTCGGCTAATAGGATTAAAGCCTCTATATTGATTTGCTCATAAGGTGCATTAGGCCAGCGCAATAAGGCTTCACTGCCAATCGTTTGGCCGGTGCGTAAATCTATTTGCGGCTGATGATAAATAGTTAACTGGTTCGTTTTTAAGGCATTTTGAAATGCAGCCGCTAAGCTAATGTTCATAGTGACAGGTATTAATTTTGACTGATTATTTGGATAGCTTGTTTGTGGCGCTTCGGTTAGTGAAAAATAGCCATTTTGCAACCATGTATCAAAGCCACTTTCACCGTCGAGAATACAATATCCCATTGCGTAGCTTAATTGTAAATCAAACCCTTGCACCGGATGATGTTTAGGTAAGCTTTTACGAATTTTGGTTAACTTATCATGCAGTGATTGTGCACTTTGAGTTTTAATTGAAATGAATGCCAGCACACCGTTGCTCAAATCGGCTATCCGCGGACAGGTATCTAGATTGCTCTCTAAATTGATAAATTCACGCTCTTTACTCAGTTGCAGCTCAAGAGATTTAGCAATAGCAACAACAAGTTGACTACTTTGAGTTTGATTTAAAATATGACTGAGTGAATGAAAATCAGTAATTCTAATTAAGCATAAGCTTGCTCTGCGCTGCTTGAGTTGTAAACTCATATAGGCTTGTTTTAGCATGGCACTATTTAATAGTTTGGTTTGCTCTGTATGAGTGGCGTGATACAGCGCCTTTTCTCGTTGATAGCGCACTCTATCCGCAAGTGCCATAGCCATTAATACCACCTCACATAGTATTGCAACTAAAAATGCGTGGCGTATAGCAAAGCTATAAGGTAATACGCCAGTTAATTCAAGCGGTTGAATGGCTGCACCAATAATAAGAGGTATCCATGAAACAACATAGAACTTAGCCCATCGGAAGCCACTACGTAATTTTCTGTAAATCATAATAATACAGACGATGTACAACAATACCAACACAGCAAAAAATATCGGTGCAGCAATATTTTCAGCTATGAAAAAACAACTTATACCTAGACAAAACATTAAAAGCATTAAATATATACTGAGTTTATAACGCCAGCATTGCTCTTTATGGTAACGCAAAAACATAGTGCAGAATGCTAAGGTAAATAAAGCAATTGCATAGTTGCTAACAACAATATATTTTTGAAAAAATAGCTGCCAACTTAGTGGCCAAAGATAAAAACCAAAACCAAGTACACCCCCCATTAAAATGATGGCACTAATAATGTAACCAATATAGATTAAGTACACGCGATCTTTAATACCAAAAAACAGCACTAAGTTATAAAGTGCCGCCATAATAAGTACACCCACAAATATTCCCCAAATAGCGGTTTGTGAGCGGGTTAAATCCTGAAACTCTGCTTCGCCATATAAATTGACAGGGGTTTTACTTATGCCGGTTGTATCAACTTTCAGTAGTAGCTTTTGTTTACTCTGCGCAGTAATTGTTAGCCGAATATGCGGCACGCTGTATTGAAAAAGAGAGAGTTCAGATTCCAAATCACCAAGTCGAGTGGTCGTTATAATATTATTGTGACTATCTAGGTGATAGACAGTTAAATGATCAACCATTGGATTATCAAAATGAGCGACAATTTTTTCATTTTGTTGGCTACGATTATCTAGATCTACTAGTAACCAGTAATTACGTGGCGTGAAGTTCCAATCGATATGCTCAAAAGGTTTTGCTGTAAAGCTATTTAGGTTGTCTAAAATCTGCTGAGTATGCAGATTTTTTGTATCATCAATGAGATAACTTTGGGATAAATATATGGGAGTTGTTTTGTCGATTGTATATCTAGTGGGCGTGACTAAATGACTTGCGAAATTAGCAATTACATAGAACAAGAAAAGTAGTATTAAAACGGCAATAAAGCGATAGCGAAGATGGTTATTTTTCAATTGTCAGCGTTCTTTTTTTAGTCCTTGAAATTAGTGTAGCACTAAAAAGCGCAGATAAACTGCGCTTTTATTAAATAGTAACTGGTTATACCAATGCGCTATTTTTCCCGAGCGATAGCGCGATAAGCAATATCTGTACGGTATTCCATACCTTGCCAGCTAATTTCATCAACTAGTTGGTAGGCACGTTGCTGCGCTTCGGTCACTGTGTTACCTAGTGCCGTTGCACATAATACTCGGCCACCGGCAGTCACTACGTTATCGCCGTCTTGCTTAGTACCCGCATGGAAGACTTTTTCGCCTTTTGGGTAGGTTACTTTTAGACCACTGATTGCATCACCTTTTGGGTAGTTATCAGGGTAGCCTTGAGCTGCAAGTACCACACCCACTGCTGCGCGTGAGTCAAACTCAATCGTCGTTTTATCAAGTTCAACACGATTAGCTGCTTCAATCAGTTCAACTAAGTCAGACTGTAAACGAAGCATCATAGGTTGTGTTTCAGGATCACCAAAACGACAGTTGTATTCGATTACTTTAGGGGTCCCAGAGTCATCGATCATCAAACCAGCATAGAGGAAGCCAGTGTAAGGATGGCCTTCGCTTGCCATACCTTCTACTGTTGGGTAGATCACTTCGTTCATAATACGCAGGTGGATTTCATCAGTTACCACCGGCGCTGGTGAGTATGCACCCATACCGCCAGTGTTCGGACCTTGATCGCCATTATAAGCGCGTTTGTGATCTTGGCTGGTAGCAAAAGGTAATACGTTTTTACCATCAACCATCACGATAAATGATGCTTCTTCACCTTCTAAGAACTCTTCGATTACCACGCGGCTGCCAGCGTCACCAAAAGCGTTACCGGCTAGCATATCGCGAATAGCATCTTCAGCCTCAACTTCGGTCATGGCAACAATGACGCCTTTACCTGCGGCAAGACCATCAGCTTTGATTACAATCGGCGCGCCTTTTTCTTTTAAATAAGCAAGCGCAGGGTCGATTTGTTCAAACGTTTGATAATCCGCAGTTGGGATAGCATGACGAGCTAAAAAGTCTTTAGTGAATGACTTAGAGCCTTCTAGTTGCGCAGCGCCTGCTGTTGGGCCAAAGATAGCTAAACCGTGCTCACGGAATTTATCTACCACGCCAAGTACTAATGGTACTTCAGGTCCAACAATGGTTAGCTCAACATTATTGTTTTGTGCAAAGCTAAGTAGGCCATCGAGATCTTCAACGTTAATGGCAACATTCTCAAGCTTGGGTTCAAGCGCTGTACCGGCATTACCTGGTGCAACATAAACAGTGTTTACTTTTGTATTTTGAGCGGCTTTGAACGCAAGTGCGTGTTCGCGGCCGCCGCTGCCAATGACTAATACATTCATGGCGAATATCCTATTTAAAGCGGTTTTTTAAATTTCAGCGTCATACGGTCGCTTTCACCAATTGCTTTATATTTAGCGGCATCTTGCTCGCCAAGTCTAAGGCTTGGTGGAAGGGTCCATACCCCTTTAGGGTGATCGGCTGTATCAAGAGAGTTTGCATTTATGTCACTGCTTGCTGCCAGTTCAAAGCCTGCTTGTTTAGCAAGTTCGATTACCACGCTTTGTTTCATATAACCTGATGACTTTTGCATTTCATCAGCTTGCGCTTCAGGTAGGCGATGTTCAACCACACCTAAAGTACCACCTGGTTTAAGTGCTTTGTAAAAAGACTTAAAGGCATTAGCTGCGGCATCTTTATCTTTGCTCATATACCAATTATGTACGTTGCGGAAGGTTAACACCATGTCTGCGCTGCTCGCCGGGGCAATGTCTAAATGTGTTGAAGGAGCGAATTCAGTCAGCTTTACTTTATTGAATCGCTCATCTTCAGCAATTTTCTTTTTAAAGCCAGCTAGAGCTCGTTTGTAATAACCCACCGATGAGTCAGCAGGGAAATGCGCGGCATAATAAGTGCCTTGCTCTTTCAGTGCTGGCGCTAAAATTTCACTGTACCAGCCGCCGCCAGGCGCAATCTCAACAACAGTCATAGTTGGTTTAAAACCAAAAAACTCTAATGTTTCGACAGGGTGGCGGTATTGATCGCGATCACTGCTGCGCTCGCTTGATTTAACTGCATTATTTAATGCTGAATCATGGCCATGCTCATGGCTAATAGCCATAGTTGATGTCATCGCAAGGGTGGCAACAAGTAGAGATTTTAGTGCAAATTTCATCGTCTGTTCCTTCACATTATATTTTTAGAATAGGTTATAGAATAAGCAGAATACGTGAATTTGGTGCAAACAAAAAGAGCTAACTGATGCAGTTAGCTCTTTGTGTGATTAATGGCGGAAGTGACGCATGCCAGTAAACACCATTGCCATACCAGCTTCGTCAGCGGCAGCGATAACTTCTTCATCGCGCATTGAACCACCTGGTTGGATCACAGCTGTAATACCAGCCTCTGCAGCTGCATCAATACCATCACGGAATGGGAAGAACGCATCAGATGCCATTACTGAACCTTTAACTTCAAGGTTTTCATCAGCGGCTTTAATTCCGGCAATTTTAGCTGAGTAAACGCGGCTCATTTGGCCTGCACCTACACCAATGGTCATACCGTCACGGGCATAAACAATGGCGTTTGATTTAACAAATTTAGCCACTTTCCAGCAGAATAATAAGTCTTTAAGTTCTTGCTCAGTAGGCTGGCGCTTAGACACAACCGTTAAGTCGCCTTGCGTTACCATACCCAAATCACGGTCTTGGATGAGTACACCGCCATTAACGCGTTTGATGTCATGACCTGTCGCTTTGCCTGACCATTGGCCACACTCTAGTAAGCGTACATTTTGCTTAGCCGAAATAATTTGTGCCGCAGCTTCTGATACTTTAGGCGCAATGATCACTTCAACGAATTGACGAGACACAATCGCTTCAGCGGTATCAGCATCAAGCTCTTGGTTAAAGGCGATGATGCCACCAAATGCTGACGTAGGATCGGTTTTGAATGCGCGATCATAGGCTTCAAGGATGTTGTCACCGATTGAAACGCCACAAGGGTTAGCATGTTTAACAATAACACAGGCTGGTACATCAAATTCTTTCACACATTCAAGAGCTGCATCTGTATCAGCAATATTATTGAAAGAAAGTGCTTTACCTTGCAGTTGTACGGCAGTTGCAACAGACGCTTCTTGAACGTCGTTTTCAACATAAAAAGCCGCATCTTGGTGTGAATTTTCACCGTAGCGCATGTCTTGTTTTTTAGTAAACTGCATATTGATAGTGCGTGGGAATTTAGTTTCCTCAGCTGCTTCATCAGTGTAATCAGCAACCATATTACCGAAGTAGTTAGCAATCATACCATCGTACTGCGCGGTGTGCTCGTAAGCTGCAATGGCAAGATCAAAACGTGTTTTGTATGTAGTTGAACCATTGTTGCTTTGCATTTCGCTGATCACGCGGTCGTAATCTTTGGCGTTTACTACAATAGTCACGTCTTTGTGGTTTTTAGCCGCGGCACGTACCATCGTTGGGCCGCCTATATCAATGTTCTCAATGGCATCTTCAAGGCTGCAGTTTTCTTGAGCGACTGTATTCGCAAAGGGGTATAAGTTAACTACAACGATATCGATAGCTGAGATGTTATGAGCGTCCATTACATCTTCATCTTGACCACGACGCGCTAAAATGCCGCCATGAATTTTTGGGTGAAGAGTTTTTACGCGACCATCCATGATCTCAGGGTGACCTGTGTGGTCAGATACTTCAGTGACTTTAATACCGTTATCGGCAAGTAATTTACAAGTACCGCCAGTTGATAAGATGTCTACGCCTTGTGATTCAAGAGCGCGAGCAAATTCAACAATACCGGTTTTATCTGACACACTTAGTAGTGCGCGACGAATTGGACGATGTGTATCCATTGTAGTTTGATTACCTCAGTGTTTGAGCTAGCTTAGAAAGGCGCTATTTTAACTGAATATCGCTTAAAAAACGATATTTATACACAAGTCATTTGGGTATACAGAGTGAGGATTTTGCAATTAGACGCTTTTTTGAGGATTTTTAAAGATATAAAAAAAGCACCCGAAGGTGCTTTTTCAAACGAATGTTGTGATAAATCACAACTCGTTATTAGTTCATGCCGTATTTCTTTAGTTTCTTACGTAAAGTACCGCGGTTGATACCTAGTAAGATTGCCGCACGTGTTTGGTTGCCACGTGTGTAAGTCATTACTTCTTCAAGTAATGGTGCTTCTAGCTCTGAAAGAACAAGGTCGTAAACGTCTTGCACATCTTGACCGTTAAGCTGTTTTAAATAGTGATGAACAGCTTTCTTCACTGCATCGCGTAATGGCTGCGGTTTCTCGTGTGACTGAACATGAGGGTTAGTGATAAATGGAGAAGTCACGTTTTGTTCGAACATTGTTTATATCTCTTTCTTTCTTAGTTAGCTGCTAGTGTTTTAAAGTATTGCTCTAATGTCTCGATTTGTGCCTGTGGATTATCGAGAGCATTAAATACTCGCCTAAACTGACCGTCACTGTCATGGGTTTGCAAATACCAAGATACATGTTTGCGAGCGATGCGCGCTCCCATTGGTTCGCCGTAAAACGCATGAAGGTTCACTAAGTGTTCCATCAAAATACCACGTACTTCCGTAATTGAAGGCACAGGTAAATGTTCACCGGTTCGCAAATAGTGGTCTATCTCCCTAAATATCCAAGGGCGACCTTGGGCGGCTCGACCAATCATAATGGCATCTGCACCCGTATAGTCCAAAACCTGTTTTGCTTTTTCAGGAGATGTAATATCACCATTAGCAACCACAGGTATCGACACTGAACGTTTTATATCCCTAATTGTGGCGTATTCAGCTTCACCTTTGTACATACATGCGCGTGTACGCCCATGTACGGCCAATGAAGCTATGCCATAACGTTCAGCTATTCTCGCAATCTCAACACCGTTACGGTTATCCTGATCCCATCCTGTGCGGATTTTCAGTGTTACAGGTACATCAACAGCGCTAACCACCGCATCTATAATCTCTTCCACTAAACCAGGAAACTGCAAAAGGGCGGAGCCTGCGAGTTTCTTGTTCACTTTCTTAGCTGGGCACCCCATATTAATATCTATGATCTGTGCACCATTACTTACATTGAATTGTGCAGCCTGCGCCATAAGCTCAGGATCAGCTCCTGCGATTTGCACCGCGCGTATTCCCGATTCACCACTGTGATCCATACGGTTCATCGATTTCTCGGTTTTCCATACCAAAGGATTTGACGATAGCATTTCAGATACAGCTAGCCCCGCACCTAAGCGGCGACAAAGTTGTCTAAATGGTCTATCTGTAATTCCCGCCATTGGCGCCACAATTACATTGTTTTCTAATTGATATGTTCCGATACGCACTGTATTCAATAGGCCTCTTTTCAAGGGGCGCTAAGTTTACGGTTTTTTTGTCGAAAATCAAAGGCTATAAATTGAACAAAAGTGACTTTTTTTTGACTTTTGCATATTGACATTTGATAACAGTTTGACGAACGGCTCTATTTGTGTGAATTTTATACAGAACTAATTTGTGATAAGAAATCATTCAGTTTTTTGGCGTGTAAATAATAGGTAAAGCCTGTTAATTACAGGCTTTACATGAAGGTTTTGCGTTAATACTCTAAATTGCCGAACCCAGCAAGTTAAGCTTTTTTCATACCACTTACACGTGTCCATTCACCTTCAACAGCGATATCATCAAGCGCTAAAAAAGGGGCATAAACATCTGCTACCGACTGCGCTTGTTCTTCTAAAATTCCCGACATAGCAATTTTACCACCTGGTTTTAACAAGCCTAAAATCACGCTGTGTAATTCACGCAGTGGCGCAGCTAAAATATTGGCCACCACGATATCGGCGCTAAACTCAGGCTGATTTTCTGGCAAGTATACTTCGAGTTTATCTGCAACGCCGTTTCGCTGTGCATTATCTAAGCTTGCTTCAAGGGCTTGAGGGTCTATATCGATGCCGATCATGCGCTCAGCGCCAAGTTTGATAGCTGCGATACCTAGAATTCCAGAGCCACAACCAAAGTCGACCACAGTTTTACCGGTCAAATCTTGGCTTTCTAGCCATTTTAAGCACAAAGCGGTGGTGGCATGGGTGCCAGTGCCAAAAGCAAGGCCAGGGTCAAGCAGTACATTGACGGCATCAGGATCGGGAATATCACGCCAGCTTGGGCAGATCCATAGTTTTTCACCAAACTGAATTGGGTGGAAGTTATCCATCCATTCGCGTTCCCAGTCTTTGTCTTCAAGTTGCTCTATTTTGTACACTAAGGTGTCTTTTAACTCGTCGTGGCGCTGTAATAGAGCTATCACCGCATTCATGTCGTGGTTAGCTTCGAATAAACCAATCACAGTCGTGTCAGCCCAAAACACCACAGTGCCGATTTTTGGTTCGTAAATAGGGGTGTCTTTAGCATCAATAAAGGTAACAGACGCACTGCCTGCTGCCATTAATAGATCACTTACTGCATCTGCGGTTGCAGCATTAGCATTGATACGGATTTGGATCCAAGCCATAATTATTTCCTGTAAATAGAAAAAAGGCCGCTACAGCGGCCTTTTAAATTTAAATCTGTATTTGCTAATTACTTAGCATCTAAGAAGCTTTTCAATAAGTCAGAGCGTGAAGGGTGGCGTAATTTACGTAGTGCCTTCGCTTCGATTTGACGAATACGCTCACGCGTTACATCAAACTGTTTACCTACTTCTTCTAAGGTATGGTCGGTATTCATATCGATACCAAAACGCATACGCAATACTTTTGCTTCTCGGGCTGTTAGGCCTGCAAGCACATCGTTGGTAGCACCGCGAAGAGATTCCATTGTTGCCGAGTCGATTGGCGAATCAATAGTAGTGTCTTCGATAAAGTCGCCTAAGTGCGAATCTTCATCATCACCGATTGGCGTTTCCATAGAAATTGGCTCTTTAGCAATCTTAAGTACCTTACGGATTTTATCCTCAGGCATCATCATGCGTTCTGCTAATTCTTCTGGATTTGGCTCACGACCCATTTCTTGCAGCATTTGACGAGAAATACGATTAAGTTTATTAATCGTTTCAATCATATGCACCGGAATACGGATTGTACGCGCTTGGTCGGCGATAGAGCGTGTGATTGCTTGACGGATCCACCACGTAGCATAAGTTGAGAACTTATAACCACGGCGATATTCAAACTTATCAACAGCTTTCATCAAACCAATGTTACCTTCTTGGATTAAATCCAAGAATTGTAAACCACGGTTGGTATATTTTTTAGCAATTGAGATTACAAGACGTAAGTTCGCTTCAACCATCTCTTTCTTCGCACGGCGCGCTTTTGCTTCACCAATGCTCATACGACGGTTGATGTCTTTAATACGCTCAATGCTTAAACCTGTGCTTTCTTCGATTACACATAGTTTATTAATACAGCGGATGATTTCTGGTTTGATTTCTTCTAATTTTGCAGAATGTTTTTCATTCGCAGCAATCTCAAGATCAATCCATGCAGCATCAGTTTCATTATTAGCAAAGTGCTTAACAAAAGTTTTCTTCGGTAGCTTAGCGATTTGTACAGCTTGTTTCATGACGATACGTTCTTGAACACGAACTCTGTCCATCATTTCACGCATGTTGTTAACCATACGATCAAACTGTTTCGGCACTAGTTTAAAGGTTTTAAACAGCTCACCAATCTCAAAAATCGCAGCTTGCGATTCTGGATGTGAACGGCCTTTACTATCAAACGTGTCGCGTGCTTTATTGTAAAGATCACGAAGGTTTTCAAAGTGTACACGAGCCTCTTCAGGATCTGGGCCAGTATCTACTTCTTCTTCGTCTTCATCATCGCTATCAGTATCATCGTCATCTTCATCATCAAGTTCTTTTTCGCTTAATTCAGAACCGATATGGGTAGCAGAGATTGGCGCAGCATCTTCATTAGGATCGAAAAAACCAGAGATAATGTCGCTTAAGCGCATTTCTTCTGCTTCAAACTTATCCCATTGCTCAAGCAGGTATGTAATTGCTTCAGGGTATTCTGCAACCGAGATTTGTACTTGGTTGATCCCTTCTTCAATACGCTTAGCGATAACGATTTCGCCTTCACGGGTAAGCAGTTCAACAGTACCCATTTCACGCATGTACATACGAACCGGATCCGTTGTACGGCCGATTTCTTTATCTACAGTAGCAAGCGCAGCGGCTGCAGCTTCTGCTGCGTCTTCATCTGTTGTTGTTTCTTGCATCATCAATTCATCGGCATCAGGCGCGTTTTCGCTAACCTTGATACCCATATCATTGATCATACTAATGATATCTTCTACTTGATCTGAATCGATAATATCTTGTGGAAGGTGATCATTAACTTCTGCAAAAGTTAAATAACCTTGCTCTTTACCTTTTTGAATCAGAAGTTTTAATTGTGACTGAGGAGTTGGATCCATAGAGATTGTTTCTTCCACTCTGATAAGTTGATACAACAGGCGCCAGCTCGCTTATTTATTAAGCCAAGCTAAGTATTATTTGACGCAGTGAATAGCACAGTATAACAGCATAATTCATTTTTGACTAGCTGTTAGTGTCTTTTCGACCCTTTTAACGCTTGAGTAAGGGCTAAACATTCTAGCCTTTCTTCACTCGTAAGCCCTTGGGTCTTGTCTTTTATTAATAAGGTCTCAAGTCGATAATTTAAACACTGATCTTCAATAAATCTGAAAGTATTTTTAAATTCGTCCTCTAAACGGTCGTCATTGATCTCATGACGCCAAGTAGCGAGCTTAATGAGCGCCTCATACTCGGGTGTTTCTCGAAATGATTCAATTAATTGCGCTGTAGTAATGTCACTACTTTGTAAGGCGCAATGTTGTAGCTTAATAAGTAAGGCGATACCAGCAATATTCATTTGTGCTAAATCAGCTAAATAGGGCACTGTATTGGCTAACTTAGGATGCTGAATTAGTAACCCAATTGCGCGACGCATTGGCGTAATTTTAAATTTTCGCTCAATCGCATGCTGCTGTTTAGGTGTTTTCAAGCGATTGTTTAACTGCTCTTTAGTGCGGCCTATTAATCGACCTAAGTGCTCTAATAAGTTTTCTTGATAAAACTGACTAGGGATTTTTTCAATCAACGGAAGCACAGCACTAAGAAGCTTAGCTTTACCTGCATCGTTAGTTAAATCAATCTCTTGGCTGAGTTTATTAAACAGCACTTTGGTAAAATCATCGGCTTGAGATAAACGTAGTTCAAACGCTTCTTTGCCTTCTTTTTGTACTAATGAATCGGGATCTTCACCGTCTGGTAAAAATACAAACAGTAGCGCTTTGCCATCATTTAAATAGGGCAGGGCATTTTCGAGTGCACGCCAAGCGGCATCTCGGCCAGCGCGGTCACCATCATAACAACAAATTACTCGGTCTGTGGTTCTAAACAATGTATGCATGTGCTCAGCGGTGGTGGCGGTACCAAGCGCAGCTACTGCATATTCAATACCTTGCTCGCTCAGTGCTACTACATCCATATAGCCTTCAACTATGAGCACATGTTCAAGTTTTTTATGCGCTTGTTTTGCTTCATATAATCCATATAGTTCAAAGCCTTTATGGAAGATACGGGTTTCTGGCGAGTTTAAATATTTAGGCCCTTGATCCGCTTGCATCACACGGCCACCAAAGGCAATAACACGACCACGTTTATCGCGAATAGGGAACATTAAGCGATCACGAAAGAAGTCAAATTGGCGGCCAGGGGTTTTCTCTGAGGCCAGCTTTAGCTCAACTAATTGCTCTTTTTGTTCTTTATTGCGGCCAAGTTGTTGGCAAAGGCCTTCCCATTCACTGGGGGCATAACCAATCATAAACTTTTTAACTGTTTCGCCACTTAGGCCTCGGCCTTTTACATAGTCTATTACGGTTGCTGAATTAGCATGATGTTTTAACTGGTGTTGATAAAAACGCGCACTATGGAGCATTAAATCGTAATCTGAGCGTTTTTGTTCTGCGGTACGCTCTGGACCATTACTGGTGCCTTGCTCGCGGGGAACATCGAGATTTAGGATGTTTGCAAGTTCTTCAATGGCATCAACAAATTCAAGCTTGTCGTATTCCATAACAAATGAAATAGCGTTGCCGTTCGCACCACAACCAAAGCAATGATAAAACTGTTTGTCTTGAGATACAGTAAATGATGGGGATTTTTCGTTATGAAAAGGGCAACAGGCTTGGTAATCTTTGCCCGCTTTTTTTAAGCCAACTTTGGAGTCAATTAGCTCAACAATATCGGTTCTGGCAAGTAAATCATCTATAAAATTACGTGGGATCTTTCCAGCCATTAGTAAAGTGTAGTCCTGAGATAAATAGAAAATAAGGTGAACGAAATATCAGATAATTTAGTTCTACAATTTAGATTTGAACACAAATGCTATTTTTATTAAAGCGAAAAACGAAGAAACCGAGCACATGGCTCGGTTTGCTTAAATCATACATCTGTATGTGGGAGTATTAGGCAGTTAATCGTTGCTTAATTAAACCAGAGATCTTACCTAAATCGGCGCGACCTTCAGCTTTGCTTTTGATTATACCCATTACTTTACCCATATCTTGCATACCTGCTGCGTTAGTATCAGCAATAGCCGCATCAATAAGAGCTATGATTTCTTCTTCACTCAATTGTTGAGGTAAGAATTCTTCAAGAGCTGTAATCTCATTGGCTTCAATTTCGGCTAAATCTTCACGGCCAGCATCAGTATACTGAGTGTAAGAATCACGGCGTTGTTTAACAAGCTTCACTAATACTGCGGTAATACCGTCATCATCAAGTGTTATTTGCTCGTCAATTTCACGCTGCTTGATTGCAGCAAGCACCATACGAATTGGGTTAAGACGAGATTTGTCTTTCGCTCGCATCGCATCTTTTTGCGCATCTTTTAGCTTTATTAAAAGGCTCATTTATACAAGACCAATACTGATCAATATAATTTAACGCGACGTGCGTTATCGCGAGAAAGCTTCTTCATGTGACGCTTAACCGCTGCAGCTTTTTTACGCTTACGCTCAGCTGTTGGCTTTTCATAGTGCTCGCGACGACGAACTTCTGAAAGGATACCTGCTTTTTCACATGAACGCTTGAAGCGACGAAGTGCTACGTCAAACGGTTCGTTCTCTCTTACTTTAATTACTGGCATTAAAAATTCACCTACCTAAATAATGAGCGTTGCTCAAGTTGATCAAACAATGATCAAGTGGTTCAAAAATGGTGCAGTATTGTAATCCGAAGCCGCACCACATGTAAAGGATAAATATTGTCTGCTCCAAGTGGAAACAAAAAATATTTCTATGTTACTAATTTTACTGTAGTTCATAGAGGCGGCAAAATACTTGTCCCGCCGCTTTTTCTTTCAATAACAGCCAATTGCTGGGTGTTTGTAACGCACTCATCTCGCTTTCAACTTCAACATAAATGAGGGCGTTTTTACTTAACCAGTCATTTTCAGTGAGTAAATCACAGCATTTTTGGGCTAAACCTTGGCGAAAAGGTGGATCAATAAACACTAAGTTAAACTGTTGTTGCTGAGTATTGTTACTTAAATAAAGCAAACTGTCGGTGCAAATTACTTCAGCATTAGTGAGTTTTAACGTGTCAATATTAGTTTGTAATTGGTTGGCGGCTAGTTTATCCATCTCTAAAAAGCGTGCACTGAGAGCAAAACGAGAGAGTGCTTCAAAACCTAATCCACCGGAACCTGCAAAACAATCGAGTACTCTAGTATCGCGAGTATCTTGCATTAACCAGTTAAATACCGTTTCTTTGATACGATCTGTGGTTGGACGAAGACCTTGTACATCTTTTACTGGTAATTTACGGCCACGAAATTGCCCGCTGATGATCCTAATAACACCATCGCTGGCTTTATTACTCACTTGTTTTTGTGGTGATTTATTTCTCATTTAGCTCACTAAAAAATGGTATCTAGAATCCAGCTCAGATAATATTGCAATCATATAGTAGCGTGTCATTTTTCAACTGCGCTAAAAGTGTTACTATGAGCATCTTAGACAATATGTTGTGGTTATTAGCGGCTTTGTTTTAAAGCAATGCAGCGAATACACAAAGTATTACCGTTAGTTTATCAGATTTTTATAAGTGGTTATTAGCAAGTATGGCAAAAAAAAATAAATTCCTGTCTTGGTTTGGTTTTGGTAAGTCAGATAAAAACCAACAAGTAGAGCAGACCGCCCAAGAGGCCGATAACCAACAAGCGGAAGTTGAGCGCTTAGAACAACAGCGTATTGCCGCAGAGCAAGCTGAAGCTGAGCGTTTAGAGCAACAACGAATTGCTGCAGAAGAGGCGGAAGCTGAGCGCGCAGAGCAACAGCGCATTGCTGCAGAACAAGCGGAAGCTGAGCGCTTAGAACAACAGCGCATTGTTGCAGAGCAAGCTGAAGCAGAGCGCTTAGAACAACAGCGCATTGTTGCAGAGCAAGCTGAGGCAGAGCGCTTAGAACAACAGCGCATTGCTGCAGAGCAGGCAGGAGCAGAGCGCTTAGAACAACAGCGCATTGTTGCAGAGCAAGCTGAAGCAGAGCGCTTAGAACAACAGCGTATTGCTGTAGAGCAAGCTGAGGCACGTGATGCTGAACGCCAAGCTATCACAGATGCTGAATTAGCAGCAACAGAACAAGCAGAACAACAACGCCGCGATGAAGCCGCTCGTTTAGTACAGCAAGAAGAAGCAATGCTTTTAGAGCAAGAACGTATTGCAGCAGAACAAGCCGAAGCTGAGCGTTTAGAGCAAGAGCGTATTGTTACTGAGCAGGCTGAAGCTGAGCGTTTAGAGCAAGAGCGTATTGTTACTGAGCAGGCTGAAGCTGAACGTTTAGAGCAAGAGCGTATTGCTGCCGAGCAAGCTGAAGCTGAACGTGAAGAACAAGTGCGTATCGCAGCAGAGCAAGCCGAAGCTGAGCGTTTAGAGCAAGAGCGTATTGCCGCGGAGCAAGCCGAAGCTGAACGTGTAGAGCAAGAGCGTATTGCTGCCGAGCAAGCCGAAGCTGAACGTGTAGAGCGAGAGCGTATTGCTGCCGAGCAAGCCGAAGCTGAACGTGTAGAGCGAGAGCGTATTGCTGCCGAGCAGGCCGAAGCTGAGCGTGTAGAGCAACAACGTATTGCCGCAGAGCAAGCTGAAGCCGAACGTGTAGAGCAACAACGCATTGCCGCAGAGCAAGCTGAAGCCGAACGTGTAGAGCAACAACGTATTGCTGCCGAAGAGGCGGAAGCTGAGCGTTTAGAGCAAGAGCGATTAACAGCCGAGCTTGCCAGCGAGGAAGCAAAAACAGCTGAAAAACCTAAGAAAGAAGGGTTCTTTGCTCGTCTTAAAAAAGGCTTATTAAAAACCAAAGTAAACTTAGGTTCTGGCTTTGCATCGATTTTCACTGGTAAGAAAATTGATGATGAATTATTTGAAGATCTTGAAACTCAGCTATTAACAGCCGACTTAGGTGTTGATACCACCATGAAGCTGATCGATCGTTTGACTGATGCGGCTAACCGCAAACAGTTAAAAGATGGTGACGCATTATATGAGCTAATGAAGCAAGAAATGGCGGCGATGCTTAAAACGGCAGAACAGCCATTAGAAATTCCTGCTGATAAAAAACCATTTGTTATTTTAATGGTGGGTGTTAATGGAGTTGGTAAAACAACGACCATTGGTAAACTTGCTAAGCAATTTCAGGATCAAGGTAAATCAGTCATGTTAGCTGCAGGTGATACTTTCCGTGCAGCTGCGGTTGAGCAATTACAAGTATGGGGTGAGCGTAATAAAATCCCAGTAATTGCACAGCACACCGGTGCAGATAGTGCCTCAGTGATATTTGATGCATTTCAAGCTGCCAAAGCGCGTAACGTTGATGTGTTAATTGCAGATACAGCTGGTCGCTTGCAAAATAAAGACAACTTGATGCAAGAGCTTGAAAAAATAGCCCGAGT
Organism: Pseudoalteromonas sp. SG41-1; assembly: GCF_014164575.1. NCBI lineage: Bacteria > Pseudomonadati > Pseudomonadota > Gammaproteobacteria > Alteromonadales > Pseudoalteromonadaceae > Pseudoalteromonas > Pseudoalteromonas sp. SG41-1. Next base: position 3,433 of record NZ_JACJFL010000022.1, on the reverse strand, counting down.
GATGAAGAAAATTGATCCCGATGCACCGCATGAAGTGATGCTAACCATCGATGCTGGCACAGGGCAAAATGCAATTAGCCAAGTGAACTTATTTAATCAGTGTGTTGGCCTTACCGGTATTACATTGTCTAAGTTAGATGGTACAGCCAAAGGTGGGGTTATTTTTGCCGTCGCCGATAAATTTAATATTCCGATCCGCTATATTGGTGTTGGTGAAGGCATTGATGATTTACGTGCATTTAATAGTAATGACTTCATTGATGCGCTATTTAGCCAAGATGAGGACGAAGTTTAAATTTCAAAGGGGAGCTTGCTCCCTTTTCAGCTGTGGATGATTGATAACTAAAATGATAAATTTTCAGCAAGTCAGCAAAACATATCCCGGTGGTCACCGAGCACTGGAAAAAGTTAATTTCCATGTTAAACCGGGTGAATTGGCTTTTTTAACAGGTCACAGTGGTGCCGGTAAAAGTACCTTACTTAAACTCATTAGTTTAATGGAACGCCCGTCGGCGGGTCATGTTTTTATTAATGGCGTTGATTTAAATGCAGTAAAATCGCGGCAAATTCCTTATGTCCGCCGTGATATTGGTATCATATTTCAAAACCACCGTTTATTAGAGCGCCACACTATTTTTGATAATGTTGCCTTGCCGCTAATTATCGAAGGTACGCATCATAAGCAAATTGAAAAGCGTGTGCATGGCGCACTTGATAAAGTTGGCTTGCTAGATAAAGTAAAATGCCACCCTTCAACACTCTCTGGTGGTGAACAACAGCGAGTTGGGATTGCCCGGGCAATTGTAAACTCTCCGCCATTATTACTTGCAGATGAACCAACAGGTAACCTAGATCCTGAGCTTTCCATGGATATCTTGCGTTTGTTTGAAGAATTTAATAATCATGGCACTACAGTCTTAATTGCCACCCATGATTTAGGGCTGATCTCGCGAATGAAATACCGTAGCTTAACCTTAAAAGATGGTCGCATGAGTCAAGATCCATTGGCAGAGGCAACACTATGAGTTTGTTATTCAAAGGCCGAAAAAGCCAAAATGAACGAGTAAAAAAATCAGTTTTTGCAGCCGGATATTTCTTTGTGCTGAATATATTTCGCCAAGGTGTATATAGCCTAGGCGAAATGTGGCGCACACCGATGGCGTCAATGATGACCATTGCGGTGTTGGGTTTAAGTTTAACCTTACCAGCGACCTTGTATTTAGTGGTTAAAAATGTGCAGCAGGTCAGCAGTGGCTTTGAAGAAGCTGCAGAGATTTCATTATTTGTAAAAGAATCTATGAGTGAACAAGAAACACAAACGCTTGTTAAACGCTTAGCACTCTACCCTGAAATTGATAATGTCACTTTTATTTCTAAACAAAATGCGCTCATTGAATTTAAAGAAGTATCAGGGTTTGGCCAAGCACTTGAATATTTAGATAGCAATCCTCTGCCAGATGTTGTTATCGTCACGCCGACTTCTCGCCATCGTCAACCAAACGCCGCGCAAGCATTATTAAAAAAGCTTGAAGCAGAGCGTGAAGTCGATTTTGGTAAATTAGATATTGCCTGGCTTGAACGTTTAAATGCATTATTAAGCCTGTTAAAAGAAAGCGTGATCACCATCGCGTTGTTATTACTGACTTCGGTAACTTTGATCATAGGCAACACTATTCGCTTATCAATTATGGATAAGAAAGAAGAGATCCAAGTGATGAAGCTAGTCGGTGCAACCAATACCTTTATTCATGCGCCATTTTTATGGACCGGCATTTGGTATGGCATTGTTGGTGGTTTGTTTGCTTTTATATGTGTGGCCCTCATGATGTGGTGGCTTGGATCTGCAGTCACCCAAGTCGCTGGAGTGTATCAAACTAACTTTAATTTAATCGGCTTAAGCTTAGGCGAGTTTGGTGCGTTAGTGCTACTTGCAACCAGCTTAGGGTTTGTTGGCTCCTACTTATCTGTTAATCGATATATAAAAGAAATCGAACCCGATAAAGTGTAATAATTATTTTTTATAATCATTGATTAAGTTGGTTGTGGTGAATTGCTTTATCATAACCAACTCACCGCAAAGCTAGAATTCATCGCTTATTCAGGCGTTTAAAGTAGAATAAAAAACACTGAAAAAACCACTTGCTTCAATCGAAAAAAAGTTTTACATTGAAGTTAGCACTCTAAGTGAAAGAGTGCTAAGATGGTTTCAAATGTTTATCACTGAGGTGAAAAATGAGTAAAGATTTATACGCAATGGCACTCACAGTTGGACAGCAAAGCGCAAGTATGGACGGTTACCTTCAAGCGGTAAGCACTATACCTATGCTAGGTGCTGAGCAAGAAAAAGAGTTAGCGACTCGCTTACAGGAAGATGGCGATCTTAACGCTGCAAAGCAACTCATCATGTCTCACCTTCGTTTTGTTGCACATATAGCTAAAGGTTACTCAGGTTACGGTCTACCGCAAGCTGATTTGATCCAAGAAGGCAATATCGGCCTGATGAAAGCAGTAAAACGTTTTGACCCATCAGTGGGCGTACGTTTGGTTTCATTTGCAGTGCATTGGATCAAAGCCGAAATACACGAATTTGTACTTAAAAACTGGCGCATTGTTAAAGTTGCGACCACTAAAGCGCAACGCAAATTGTTTTTTAATCTTCGTAAAAACAAAAAACGTTTAGGTTGGTTTAACCAAGCTGAAGTTGCTACCGTAGCGAGTGAGCTAGGTGTGAGTGAAAAAGAAGTTCGTGAAATGGAATCGCGCATGAGCGGCCAAGACATGGGCTTTGATTTAACCGGTGACGACAGCGATGACGCACCAACTAGTACCTATTCGCCTGTGCAATACTTAACTGATGGCAGTAATGATTTAGCTGAAGAAGTTGAACAGCAACAATATCAAGAGCAATCTCATACACGTTTATTTAGTGCGTTAAAAACCCTAGATGAACGTTCACAAGACATTGTTAGTGCTCGTTGGTTATCAGACGATAAAGCAACACTGCAAGAACTGGCTGAAAAATACAGCGTATCTGCAGAGCGTGTTCGTCAACTTGAAAAAACAGCAATGAAAAAGTTACAAGCTGCAATGAGTTAATCACAGTTTTACAAAATTATTAAAAGCCCTGCATGAAAATGCGGGGCTTTTTGCGTTTAGGGAAGTTACAAGTTTTAAGTCATAAGTGGCAAAAAGCAAGACGACCAATCTACTTTGATACTAGTATTACAAGCGCTGAGATTGATGGAAAAGCGTTACTACTAAAAATTAATGAAGAAGATAAACCGTTGACTAGAAAAACCCTGTTAAACCCCAGGGCAAGATCACGAACTTTACCTTGACTTAAAAGTATGATCTTATACTCCTTTTTAAGGAGCCCCCATGCCTGATATTCAACTATTTAAATATTTCGAATCAATTGACGACCCTCGCCAGC